>JACPRK010000111.1 GCA_016190005.1 Candidatus Wallbacteria bacterium
GCCTCTGACCCCTCCCCGCTCACCCTGAGCCCCCCCCACCGCACACCATGAGCAGAACCCCCAACGGTCGTGTCGAAGGACCGTGTCGAAGGACCGTGCCGAAGGGCCCTCCCCACGGACCACTGCCACCTACCGGCCGCTCGCCAGCGCGCGCAGGATCTCGGCGCCCGTCACCACGCCGACCAGCCGGCCGTCCGCATCCAGTAGCAAGAGCGGCCGCCCCGAGGCGTGCACCGCATCGATCGCCAGTCGGATCGGTTCCTCGCACCCGGCCGAAAAAAGCGTGGGCTCCGGCAGAGCGCCTTCCCCGCGGGCCGAGTAGCGCACTATCGGAACGGGCATCCCATCCAGCTCGGCCTCTCGGGGACGGCCGCCTTCATCCAGCCTGACGTGAACCGCTCCCCCGTCGAGCGTCACCAGCCCTGCGTCCCGCGCCAGCTCCCCGATGGGCCGCATCAGGCTCCGCGCGCAGAGCACGTTGAGCGGATTGACGTGGGACACGAAGCGACGCACGTAGTCCGTCTGCGGCCGCGTCACGATCTCCTCCGGACTGCCGACCTGGATGAGCCTGCCGCCCTCCATGATCGCAACCCGGGTCCCCAGCTTGAGCGCCTCGTCCAGGTCGTGCGTCACGAAGAGCATCGTCTTCTCGAGCTCGCGCTGAAGGCCCAGCAGCTCGCCCTGCATCTTGCTGCGGATGAGCGGGTCGAGCGCGCTGAAGGGCTCGTCGAGCAGGAGGATGTCTGCATTGGTGGCCAGCGCGCGCGCAAGACCGACGCGTTGCTGCATCCCGCCGGAGAGCTCGTGCGGGCACTTGTCCTTCCAGCCGGAGAGCCCGACCCGGTCCAGCATCTCGTCGACCACCGGCAGCGACTGCTCGGGGGGCATCCCCTGGACCTCCAGCCCGAAGGCGACGTTGCCGCGCAAGGTCCTCCACGGAAGCAACGCGAACTTCTGGAACACCATCGACACCCGCCGCTGCCGGATGCGCCGGAGCGTGCGCGCGTCGGCCCCCCCGAGCTCCACAGCCTCGTCCCCGTCCCGCACCAGCACGCGCCCTTCGACCGGCCGCACGAGCGCGTTGGCGCAGCGCAAGAGCGTCGACTTGCCCGAGCCCGAGAGCCCCATCAGCACGACAATCTCCCCACGCCGCACCTCGAGCGTTACTTCCGCGGTGGCCACCAGGTTCCCCGTCTGCTCCAGGATTTCATCGCGCGACTGCCCGGCCCGCAGCCGCTCGAGCGCCACCTTGGCGCTGGGCCCGAAAACGTTCGTGACGCGGTGGAACTCGATCACAGCCCAGTCTCCCCGAACTGCCGGCGGACGCGCGGCACCGGCCGCTTCTTGATGACGCGATCGAGCAGGATCGCCACCACGACGATCGACAGCCCGGCCTCGAATCCCTGCTCGATGTCCACCGTGTTGAGCGCCCGCACTACCGGCGTCCCCAGCCCCTCGGCCCCGACCAGCGCGGCGATCACCACCATCGACAGTGACAGCATCAGCGCCTGCGTCACGCCCTCCAGGATCGCGGGCAGCGCGTGCGGGATCTCCACCTTGGTCAGCACCTGCACGGGCCGCGCCCCGAACGCCAGAGCGGCTTCGACCAGGTCCCGCGGAACACCGGTGACGCCCAGGTAGGTCAGCCGTATCGGGGCCGGCAACGCGAAGATCACCGTCGAGATGAGACCCGGCACGATGCCGAGGCCGAAAAGCATCAGAGTCGGAATCAGGTACACGAAGGTCGGGATCGTCTGCATCATGTCCAGCACCGGCCGGATCGCCGCGAAGAGCCATGGATGACGCGCCGAGGCGATCCCGATGGGGACTCCGATCAAGGTCGAGAGACCGCTCGCCGTGACGACCAGCGCCAGCGTTCGCACGGCTGCGTTCCAGTACCCCAGGTTCCAGATGAGCGCAGTCCCCGCCAGCACCGCCAGCGCCAGACGCAGGCTCCGGTGGAGCACCAGCGTCACCAGCAGCATCAGTCCGATCATCACGGGCGGCGGCACTGCCGTCAGCGCGTCTACGAACCACTCCATGACGCGCGTCACGACTCCCGACGCCCCCCTGAGCTGCCCCGAGAACCGGCCCGTGACATGCCCGATCCCGCGCGCAATCCACGCGCCCAGCGGCAGTTTCGGGATTCCCGGGGAACTTGCGGCCGAAGGGCGTGCTGCCGGAAAACCCGTGGCGTCTACCCGTACCGGGTTTTCAGAAAACCCGGTACGGGTAGACGCCACGGGATTTCCCACGGGATTTCCGCCAACGCCCTCGAGCCAGCGCCGCACCTGCTCCGGGTGCGCCGCCAGCCACTCTCTGGCGGCCTCCTCGGGTCGCTTGCCGCCATCGAGGATAGCCCCCATCAGCTCGTTCTCAATCTCGACCGTGAAGGTGAGCCGCGCAAACAACTTGGCCAGCTCGGGCTCGCGCGCCAGGAAGCGCTTGCTGGCGATGGTGTGGACCTCGGAGGCTCCCCCGCCGGGCCCCCAGGCCTCGCGCGGGTCCGTGAGGTACTCGAGCGCCAGACTGGTGTTCATCGGATGCGGCCGCCACCCGAGAAACACGATCCACTCCCCGCGAGCCACCGCCTGCCGAACCTCGGCCAGCATCCCGGTCTCGCTCGACTCGACCAGCCTCCAGCCCGCAAGCCCGTAGACGTCGCGGCCGATCATGTCGAGCACCAGGCGGTTCCCCTCATTGCCTGGCTCGATGCCATAGATGCGCTTCTGGAAACGCTCGGCGTGCGACGCGAGTTCCTTCGCTGATCGAATGCCAGCCTCGTGAACGTAGCGCGGCACCGCGAAGGTGTAGAGCGCCCCCCGCAGGTTGACGCCCAGGTCCGCCACGGCCGCCCGCTTCAAGTAAGGCCCGATGTCGTTGGCCTGGGTCGGCATCCAGTTGCCGAGAAACAGGTCGATGTCCCCGTTCTCGAGACTGAGGAAGGTGACCGGCAGCGAAAGCAGGCGCGTTTCGGGTTCCACGCCGATAGCGCGCACGAGCTCGGAGGCGAGCGCGGTGGTCGCCGTGATGTCGGTCCAGCCGACGTCGGCAAAGCGCACGACCGGTCCGCGTGGCGTGGCTTCCGCCGCCGCGCCGGCCAAGAGCCCGGCGACGACAAGAGCCAAGCAGCCGGAGTGTCGCATGAGGCGAGCGGATCGTAGCACGGCGTCGAGGAAAGCCATCTCGCCCCCCTACGGTCCGATCGTCTCGCTCAGCCGATGAGCCTCGGCCAGGGAAGGGTTCTTCCGCAACGCCTCGGCCAGCGATCGGCGCGCGTCGGCCACGAGTCCCAGCCGGCGCTCCAGATCGGCGCACACGACGGCCGACAGGTCGACCCGCCCGCGCGGCCCGCGCTCTTGTTCCAGCGAACGCCGGGCGAAGGCCAGGGCGTCCATCGCAACCCCGCGCTCAGCGTCCGATTCGAGCCTTACGGGCAGCCTCCGCGCCGTCTCCTCAGCCACGGCTCGCAGCGCGTCGGGATGGTCCGGATCGGACAGCAGCGCCATCCGCGCCGCCCGGTACGCGGTCGGACGGTGCTCCAGCAGCTCGGCCCAGGTCCGCGCGTCATACCAGAGGCGCATCCAGCCGGGCGCCAGCGCGAGCGCGCTGTTCTGGAGTGAGACGGCCAGCTCCAGAAGCTCCGCGGCAGGCGCCTGCAGCTCGGGCGCCCCGCTGACGATGAAGTCGATCGGCATCGTGAGGATGCCGCCCCGCCCCATGTCGGAGCGAGTCAGCATGACCTCCTGGAGGATGTCGGCCCAGGTCCTGTAAGCCAGTGCGCACTGCGGGTTCTCGGCGATGGCCGAGCGGACGTCGGCCAGGAAGGGCGCGAGCTGCATCCGATCGATCGAGCGGCGACGCTTCAACCGCCGGGTCCAGTTTCCGCAGTCCTCCGGAGGGCGGCCCCCCAGCGGCTGGGCAAGCCGCGCCCCGAACCCGGGCTTGCGCGGGGCGTGAAGCGTCACCTCGAGAAGGCCGCTGGCGCCGCTCGGCGAGGACGTCGTCAGCCGGAGCCGGTTCCAGCCGGTTCCCAGGCTTCCGGCCGGCAGCGCGAGCTCCGCCTTGCCGCCTTCCATCGCCCCCTGGCAGGCGCCTCGCTGGCGCAACGCCCGGTACGTGCCCGAGTGCACGGTCACCTGCACCGGCACTGGCTTCCCCGAGGCCGCGAAGCTGGACGCCCGCACGACCAGCTTGAAGCTCTCGCATGCCTGGGGCTCGAAGAGCAGCAGGTCGAGCTCCTGCACGGTGGCTCGGCGACTCTCCTCGCGGAGCCAGGGCTTCAGCGTACAGGCCTCGACCGTCGCCTCGGAGGCGACCGCTTCGCGCAGCCGTGACAGTGCCGATTCGACCGTCGGCACGTGGGTGCGGGCAAAGCGCTGCATCACCAGGGCGCGCTTCAACTGGACGGGGCCGGCAGGGGTCAGTCGAGGAACGGGAGCGGCGGGTGGGGGATCGACGACCGGCCGCAAGGTCATCGCCACGAGGAACGAAACGGCGAAGGCGGCTGCGAGCCCGCCGGCCGCAACGAGCAAGCGCCGGCGCGGCCGAGTCGGGGGTGGCGGGACTCCCAGCACGGTCAGATGGGCGGGCTTGCGAAGGGCAGGCTCGGAGCGCTGCGCCAGCGTCAGTGCCGCCTTCTGGCGCCGGGGGGCGCGACTGGCCACCGCGACCTTGGCCGCCAGCGGGCGCAGTTTCCGGATGGCCGCGGCCAGCGCGTCGGCGGTCGGATACCGCATCGACGGCAGCTTCTCGAGAGCCACCAGAATCGGCGCGTCCCAGGCGGTGCCGAGGCCCGGGACGACTTGCGACGGACGGGCGGGGAGCTCCCGCAGGTGCGCCTGGAGCGTCTCGGAGACGGAGCGCCCCGCGAACGGCGGTGAGCCGGCGACCATCTCGTAGAGCACGATGCCGAGCGAGTAGATGTCCGAAGCCGGGCCCACCTGCCGCCCGCGCACCTGCTCGGGAGACATGTAATTCGGAGTACCGAGCAGCATGCCCGCGGCGGTCGCCGCGTCGCCGGTCAGGTCCTTGGCGATTCCCAGGTCGGTCAGCCGGAGGTCCCCTTCCGGCGTGACGAGCATGTTCTCCGGCTTTAGGTCCCGGTGGACCACGCCGGCGAGGTGGATGGCGTGGATGCCCGCGGCCGCTTGTTCCAGCCAGCCAAGTCCCTCGTCGAGCGAGGAGCCCGCGGCCATGCGCTCCCTGAGCGAGCGCCCCTCGACCAGCTCGTAGACGATGAAGAGACCCGAGCCTGAGCGGCCGGAGTCGATGACGCGGACGACGGCGGGATGTGAGACGCGAGCCGCCAGCCGGGCCTCTGCCAAAAAGCGCTGGTCCTGCGCCTCGGAGCGGGCGCCCTGGGGCTGGAGGACCTTCACCGCGACCGGGCGCTCGAGCGATTGTTGCTCGCCCCGGTAGACGCGGCTGGTCGCCCCCTGACCGATGAGCGCGAGCAGCCGCACCTTCCCGGTCAACCCGAGCGCCGCCTCGAGGTCGCTCAACTCGGACATTGCCCGAATGATACGGGAAGCCGGCCGCTTTCGGGAGCCACTGGCGCGGCCGGCGAGGGAAGGTGTAAGACTGAGGCGTGAAACGGGCCGAGACCGAGAAGCTTCCGCCGGAGGCGCTGGAGCACGTGACCCTGTCACTGGGGCGAGGCGTGCTGGTCGTGCGGGAGGGGCCGGATGCCGGACGGAGCCTGGAGCTATCGCCCGGGGGAGCGGTTCGCGTGGGGACGGAGGAATCGAGCGACCTGGCGCTCTCCGATCCGTCGGTGAGCGGGAAGCACCTGGTGGTTGCGCATCGCGCCAGCGGGTTCGTGGTCCGGGACCTGGAGAGCACCAACGGCACCAGCGTCGACGGGGTGCGGGTGACCGAGGCCTTCCTGAGGCCGGGTAGCCGGATCCGGGCGGGGCGGACGGTGCTGGAGGTGGTCGAGAGCAGGGAGGAGCTGGCGATTTTCCCGAGCGCTTCCGGGAGGTTCGGGCGCATGAGCAGCAAGAGTCGGAAGATGCGTCAGCTCTTTGGACTCCTGGAGCGCGTAGCGCCGTCGCAGGTCGACCTTCTGATCGAGGGCGAGACCGGGAGCGGCAAGGAGGTGCTGGCGCGCTCGATCCACGAAAGCTCGGCGCGGGCGGCGGGGCCGTACGTGGTCTACGACTGCGCGCGGGCGTCGCGGGAGTTCATGGAGAGCGAGCTCTTCGGCCACGAGAAGGGGGCGTTCACGGGGGCGGTCGAGCGCCGGGTGGGAGCGTTCGAGGCGGCCGACCGGGGGACGCTCTTCATCGACGAGGTAGGGGAACTGGCGGGGGAGCTGCAGCCGAAGCTGTTGCGGGCGCTGGAGGAGCGGGAAGTCCGGCCGCTTGGCTCGGGAAGGTCGCGGGCGGTCGACGTGCGGATCGTGGCGGCGACGAACCGGGACTTGCGGGCAATGGTGGGCGAGTGTCGGTTCCGGGAGGACCTCTATTTCCGGCTGGCCGTCATGACGGTTCAGCTGCCGCCGCTGAGGGAACGGCGCGAGGATCTGCCGGCACTGGCGCGGGAGCTGCTGTCGGGCCGGGGCGGGGCGGCGATCTCGGATGAGGCGCTGGCGGTGCTGGCCACCCAGACGTGGCGGGGCAACATAAGGGAGCTGGGCAACGTGCTCGAGAGGGCCCGGGCGCTTGCCGCCGGAGAGGTCATCCGGCCGGCTCATCTGCTCTTGCAGGGCACTGGCGGGGCGGCCTCTCGGGAGGCTCCGGCCGACCTGGCGGGGCGGACGCTGGAGGAGCTCGAGCGGGAGGCGATCCGCCAGACACTCCAGGCGTGCGCGAACAACAAGGCGGCCGCCGCTCGGAGCCTGGGCATCGCCAGCTCGACCCTGTTCGAGAAGCTCAAGCGGCTTGGACTCGAAAGATGAGCTCACGCAAGAAAATCAAAGGCGCCAGGCGGGGCGAGCCTCGAGCCGCCCGGGCGCCGATGATCAGCACCATCACGGCCCGCGGCCAGACAACGGTTCCTTCTGCCATGCGCCAGAAGTACGACATCAAGCCGAGCACGCGCCTGGAGTGGCTGGACGACGGCGAGATGATGCTGGTCATCCCGGTGCCGACCGATCCGATCCAGCAGTTCCGGGGGAAGTCGCGCGCCACGCTCACGCTCAACTTGCTGCTCGACAGGAAGGAGCAACGGAACCGTGAAAGGTAGGTACCTGCTCGACACGACGGCGCTCCTGGCTCTGCGCGATGACGCGGAGGGCGCCGACCTGGTCGAGGAGATCCTGCGCAAGGCCGAGCTCGGGGTCTACGAGGTCTTCGTCAGCTTCATCACGCTGACCGAGATCTACCACCGCGTCTGGGTCGACGAGGGCGAGCGGGCCGCCAAGAAGATCTACCTGGAGCTCCAGACCCTGCCCATCGCCCGCATCGACGTCGACGACGACCTCATCCGCGGCGCCGCCCGCGTCCGCGCCCAGGTAGCCCTCAGCCTCCCCGACGCCTGGATCATCGCCACCGCCGAACGCTACGGCGCCACCCTGGTCCACAAGGACCCCCACTTCGAAGCCGCCGCCGACCTCGTCCACCTCATCTCTCTGCCCTACGAGCGCAAGTAGGGAAAAAAACCGGGGACACACGACCTATTTTGAAAAAATAGGTCGTGTGTCCCCGGTTTTTTTGCCCGAACCGGGAGCGGATGCTATAATGCGGCCTCTCGCCGGTGTGCGGCGGGGCTGTTCGTCTCAGGAGGTTGTTTGCAGATGAAGCGCATCGGTCTGGTGATCGCGGCTCTGGCTCTGGGCCTTTCGATGGTCCGGGCCGAGACCGACTACATCGCTTCGGGCTACCAGTACATCGACCAGGGGGACCTCGCGCGGGCCGAGCGCATGTTCAAGGCGGCCATCAAGATCAACGTCGACGACGACGCCGCCTGGGACGGCCTCAAGAAGGTCCACGCTCTGCAGGCGAAAAAGTCCGGGGCCGCCGCCGCCCCTGCCGGAAAGCGCAAGAAGGGCAAGCGCCTGCCTCCGCCCCCGGCCGACGACACGCCGAACCTCTCCCTCAGCGAGCCTACCGAGGCCCCGCCCGAGCCGCAGGCCGCGCTGGAGCCGCCCGCACCCGCAGAAGAGCCGCCTGCGGACGGCCAGGTCGAGGAGATCAACAAGAAGCTCCTGACCAAGTACCTGGGCGGCGGTCGCAGCTCGGGCGACGAAGAGGCCCCGGCTCAGGCCGGACCGGCCAAGAAGCCTGCCAAAGGAAAGGCGAAGAGCCGTCCGAAGGCCGCCTCCGACGAGAGCTCGGAGGGCGAGGCCTCGGCGGCGTCGTCTGACTCAGAGGCTCCCAAGGCCGTCCAGGAGCCGATCGACGACAAGATCGACCAGGATCTGCTCCGGAACCTGAAGCGCGCCACGGAGTCCTTCAACAAGCTCCGGGACTGGGCGACCACTCAGTGGAGACGCGAGAGCAACGGCGCCACCCAGTTCATCCCCACCTACTACAGCCCCCAGCTCTACAAGCTGCTGGTGACCAAGCTCGGCGCCCAGAAGAACTGGTCCGTGGCCGACACCCAGAAGAAGTACCGGCGTCTCATGACGGACAACTCGGGCGTGCTCGAGTTCTACGTCAAGCTCATCAACACCACTCGCAAGCCAAAGACGGCCGTCCCGGTGGCAGACATCTGCGACCGCACGTTCCTCGAGGACGACAACGGGAACTCCTACAAGCCGATGCGCTTCAAGGCTCCCTCCGTCACCAAGCTGCTCGACGAGGACAGCTACACCGTCTGGTTCCCCAAGTTCGACGCCGACGGCAACAGCGTCGTCGACAAGGCCCGGGAGAAGCTCTTCCTCGTCATCAACGACCAGGAGCAGGAGCCCGCCACCGTCCGCATCGCCTTCACCAAGAAGCAGTTCGACGCCAAGACCGGCAAGAAGAGCGACGACAAGCCCTGGTGGAAGATCTTCTGACGTCGGCTTCTGCCCTATAAGATCCCGGCCGCGCGACAGGCCGCGAGGATGCCCTCGACGGCTTCGATCGCAACACGCTCCCTGGCCTGGACGGTCCGGGCCCCCAGGTGCGGAGTGGCGGTCAGCCGTCCGGCGGGAAGTGCCAGAAGCGGGTTGTCGGGGAGCGGGGGTTCGATCTCCCAGCAGTCGATACCGGCGCCGGCCAGGTGACCGCTGGCTATCAGGCGCGCCAGGGCCGCCTCGTCGAGCAATCCGCCGCGCGCTACGTTCAACACGATTGCGCCCTTCGGGAGGAGCGCGAGCTGGTCGAACTCCAGCATCCGCCGGGTTCCGGGCGTCAGTGGACAGTGCACCGTCAGGACGTCGGAGGCGGCCAGGAGCTCATCGAGCGACCGGGCGCGACGGCAGTCGAGGGCCTCGAACCGGTCGTCCTCCAGGTACGGGTCGTAGGCCGACACGGTCATGGGGATTGCACCAGCCATACGGACCACGCGGCTCCCGACCCGGCCGATTCCGATGACGCCCAGGCGCCGGCCGGCGAGCTCGCAGCCCAGCTCCTCGTTGCGGCTCCAGTGCCCTCCCGTCAGCGCATCGTGGTGGAAGGCCAGGCGACGGGCCACCGCGAAGAGCAGCGTCATGGTCAGCTCGGAAGCAGACTGCGAGTTGGCCTCCGGGGCGTGCACGAAATGGACGCCTCGTTGCTCTACCGCCTCGAGATCGACGTTGTCAGTGCCGGCCGCGGCACGACCGATCACGCGGAGCTCGGGCATCCGCGTGAGCTCGCCCTCCGTGACGACAATGTGGCTAGCCGTGACCAGGACCTGGAATCCTCTCAGCTCGACCGCCTCGGCCCAATCAGTGGCGGTCGAGCACTGGAGGCCGGCGGCTTCGAGTTGCGGCCGTACGGCGACGGGAAGCTCTCCGAGAAGCAGCGCGCGGGGACCGCCCATCTCGAGTAAGTCCGTTCGCTCAGAGCTCGAGGTCGAAGGGATCGGCCGGCACGGCTTTAAGCTGGAGATCGGGTCCTTCGAGCACCAGGAGTCTCAGGTCGAGACCAAAGCGAGCAACTCCCACCGACGCCAGCCCCAGGTCAAAGGCGACCGGTCCGCGGGCCGTGAGATCCAGGCCAACCGCAGAGAGGGCCGTCCCCCGCAAGTCGAGATCGGCCGATCTGGCTCCCAGTCCTGCCAGGTCGAGCGCGACCGCGGAGGCCGGAAGACCGGCCAGCCAGAGATCCCAGCTCGTCGGCGCCAGAGCCGCAAGGCGGAGATCTGCTGCATGGGCCGGCAGTGCCTCGAGGTCCAGCGCCGGCAGCAAGCTCCTCGGCACCGCCCCGAGATGCAAGTCCGCCGAGGTGGGAGCAAGCCGTGTCAGATCGAACTGGAAGTCCGCCTGAGCGACCCCGCTCAGGTTCAAGTCTTCGACGTCCAGCGGGACCCCCGCTCCCAGGCGGGCCGTCGTGATCAGCGCGAGAAGAACCGCCAGCAAGCGACAGGTCATGGCACTCCGATTCATACGCCGGCAGCAAGAGGACGTCAAGCAGAGGGGAGGGCAACGACAAAGTCGTCGGAAAACGGGTCCAGGCACAGCAAGTCCGGCCGGCCGACCGGGCGACTGCCAGGCATCAAGCGGGCTCCCGGAGCCAGTCCCCGTTTTCCGCCTCCGCGCTCGTGACTTTGCGGAGACCCTGGGAGCGCCTACGGGACGTGCTGCCGAGAAGTCAGCGGTCCTGGCCGGCTCGGTTCGCGTGGCGAGTGCCGGCGCTACGGCCACGCCTGGGCTCCAGCAGGGAACCGGGACCGGTAACCGGCAAGTCAACCGGCCACGGTACAGGCTTCTGCTTCATCACGTTATCGGTTTCCACCCGGTCGCCTGTTGCCTCTGCCCTGGCCAGAGCATGTGCGCCGCGAACTCAGCCGGGATGCACCGAGGAGCCACGCAATCGTCCGAACAGAAGACGCCCCCGCCGTTGCCGGCGAGGGCGATCGTGTTCGATTCGAGCGGTTCGGCTCTATCTGCCGAACAGGTTCACGCCCATCCCGTAGGTCGGCTGGTAGGTCTGCACGGGAGTGGCCCGGTAGTACTGCTGGGCGGGGGGCATGTTGTAGACGGGCTGCTGGTAGGTGTTCACGTAGCCCGTGTTCACACCCGGGTTGTAGCCGTTGGCGTAACCGTAGCCGGCGTAGGCGCCGCCGTAGGGGTTCGGGCCGCGGCTGACGACGGGCTTGCGGTCGAATCGATCGTAGTAGCCGTAGTCGGGGTTGCCGAACGTGTGGCGGACCTGATGGGCCGCATCTCGGGTCCAGTTGCCCACGGAGTAGACGACCCGGTTGACGACGTTCATGGGCCCGTGGAAGTACTCGCGGCGGGCCTCCCAGTTGCGCTGGGCCTGCTGCGCGTAGTTGTGCCACGACGTGTGGCCGCCCGGCGGATAGTACTGGGCGCTGGCGGTGCCGGTCCCGACGGCGAGGGTAAGAGCCATCATGGCGAGCCCGGTGGCCAGTCTATACGTCATGCTCTTCATCTCGCGTCCTCCTCGTTGAGGTTCGAATTCAAGTCGGTTGCTGGAATTTCCCGTGATTATAGGGATGGCGCACCGATCGTCAATCCCCCGAACGAAAATTCTCATTCCCCCGCTCATCCTGAGCTCGTCGAAGGACCCGAAAACCCGGTGCAGGTAGACGCCACGGCTTTCCCGCCTTGCCCCGCGGCCCGGCGCGAGACTTACCCGCCCTCGCTCTCGCCGAGCCGGCCGAACATGCCGAGCAGGAACTTCACTTCCCGCTCCTCCAGCCGGGCGCGGGAGAGCACGCCGCGCAGCGTGTTCATGCCGTTGTCGACCCTGTGGGGCGGAAAAAAACCGTTCTTGGTGAGCGCGGCGCGCGCCGCCTCGTAGAGCCCCTCGAGCTGGCCGGCATCGGCCATGTTGCGGCTGCTCTTCGCCAGCTTGTCGTGCGCGGCCAGCCCCTGGTCCAGGAGCGCCATCCGCATCTCGTAGGCGACCAGCAGCACCGCCTGCGCCAGGTTGAGGCTGCCGAACGACGGGATCGTGGGAATCCGCACTAGCAGGCCGGCATAGGCCAGATCCTCGTGCGCCAGCCCCCACTTCTCGTTGCCGAAGAGCACCGCCACCGGATGGTGCCGAGCCACTTCCAGAAGCTGCTGCACCGCCTGCCTGAGGTAAATCGGCCTGGGCTGGATCATGGCGCGCATCCGCTTCGTCGTGGCCGCAACCAGCACGGCCCCGCGCACCGCTTCTTCGATGGTTTCGACCTGCTCGGAGCCGTCCAGAACGTCGCGCGCCGACACCGCCATCTGGCGCGCCTCCTGCTCCTGGACGCCGGGCCCCCGCACCCGCACCAGCCGGCGGAACCCCATATTCTTCAGCGCCCGTGCCGCAGCCCCGATGTTGCCGGCCTTGCGCGGCTCTACCAGCACGAACCGCACGTTCTCGACCAGCCCGGCCGCCGGCTCGAAGGCTCCCGTCTTGGCCATGGCCTGCCTATCCCCCGCTCAGCGCGCAGAGAATGATGATTTCGTCTGCTGCCGACAGCGGTCGCCCCAGGTCGTGGACCTGTTCGGTGTTCACGAACACCTTCATGTGCGTGCGCACGCAGTCTTGCTCATCGATCATCCGGAAGCGGATGCCCGGGAAACGGCCGTCCAACTCCTTCAGGACCTGGGCGACCGTTTCGCCGGGCACCTCGACCCGGGCCGCTCCGCGCGTGTACGACCTCAGCGGGCCCGGGATGTGCACTCTCACCGTTCTATCGCCGCCGAGGTCACCGAGTAGATGTGCGGCAGGTGCCGGGCCACGCACTGCCAGCTACCGCCCTCGGTTCGGGAGGCCCAGACCTCTCCCGAGGTCGTCCCGAAGTAGAGCCCCAGCGGCTCCCCGTGGTCGCTGCACATCGCCTGGCGCTTCACCGTGAACCAGGCCTGCTCCGTCGGCAACCCCTTGTCCTGGCGTTCCCAGCTCTTGCCGCCGTTGGCCGAGCGGTAGGCCGCCGGCTTGCCCCCTGGGCTGACCCTAGGCCAGACGCTGGTGCCATCCATCGGGAAGACCCAGAGCGTGTCGGGGTCTCTGGGGTGCAGTACGAGCGGGAACCCGATGTCCCCGATCTTCTTCGGCATCTTCATACCGATGCGCGTCCAGCGCTCCTCGGGCCTATCGATACGGTAGATACCGCAGTGGTTCTGCTGATAGAGCCGGTCCGGCCGGAGCGGGTGCAGTGCCATGTGGTGCGGGTCCTGCCCGAACTCCGGGTCCGGCACCGGGCTGAAGTCGGCCGCGACGCCTTTGTTGAAGGGGCGCCAGCTGGCGCCCTTGTCGGTGCTCTCGAAGGTGCCTCCGCCCGACATGCTCAGATACATGTGGTTGGCGTCGCGCGGGTCGACGCAGATGGAGTGCATCTTGCCACCGTCGGGCGTCTGGTCCTGGTCGTTGTACATCCAGAGGCTGCGGTTCGGATTGTCGTTGAAGCCCGACACGCCCTCCCAGTTGCGGCCGCCGTCCTCCGAACGGAACAGCCCCTGAGGCGAGGTGCCGGCGTACCAGACGTTTTTCTCGGATGCGTGACCCGGCGTCAGCCAGAACACATGGTCGACGACGCGCCCCTTTTCGCCCTCGGGCGCCTTGGGAAATGCCGGCGGCCGCTCCACTTCCTTCCAGCTCCTGCCCAGGTTGGTCGAGCGGTACATCGTCGGCCCCAGATGGCCCGTGCGCGCCGCCATCAGCAGAGTCTTGCCGTCCCGGGGATCGAGCACGATGTGGTAGATGATGTGCCCCAGAAAGCTAGGCCCCGTCAGGGACCACTTGCGACGAGACCCGTCGGATCTCAGCCACCAGGCGCCCTTGCGGGTGCCGACCATGACCAGGACGTCTTTTGCGGAGCTCTTGCCGGATCGAGCCATGCGAGTGTCCCTCCTGGGAGACTACGGTGACCGTAACGCGATGACTTTAGCAGTAGCGAGTAGTGAGTAGCGAGTGGTGAGTAGGGACGCGCTCACCCGCAATCCCCTGTTACAATGCGAGCGTGAGCAGTAGAGGTCTTTCGGCGCTCGGGGCGTGGTCGCTGGCGGCGCTCTTGTTCGCCGCGACGCCGGCCGCCGCCGACACGGCCCAGCTGCACAACACGGCGGGCCTGGCTTTCTACTATCAAGGCGACTTGCGCACCGCCTACGACGAGTTCGTGAAGGCGCTCGAGCTCGACCCCAACGCCGTCGAGCCCCACTACAACCTGGGGCGGATTTACGAAAAGCAGGCCCGCTACAAGGAGTCGCTCGAACAGTACCAGCAGGCGCTCTCGCTGCAGTCGGACCACCAGGGAGCCCGCGAGGGCATGGAGCGCTTGGGCTATTACGTCACGGCCGAGAAGCCCGCCCCCAAGTTCAGCGACGACAAGAGCCGCCGGGAGGCGATCGCCCGAGAGTTGAAGGCGGTGCACGACCTGCGGATGGCCGGCAAGCACTCCGCGGCTGTCGAACGCGCCGATCGGGCGCTCGCGCAGTTCCCCGACGAGGCCCGCTTCGACCTGGCCGCGGCCGCCGCGCTCGAAGCCCAGGGCGAGTTGAACGGGGCCATCCTGCGCCTGGAGCGCGCCGAGCGCGTGCTGCCGGGCTCGGGGGCGCTGCAGTACCACCTGGCCCAGAACCTCTTCAAGGTCGGCCTGTCCGAGCGGGCCATCGCGCACGCCAATCGCGCGGTGGAGCTCTCGCCCAAGGAGCCGAAGCCCTACGTGCTGCTGGCCGACATTTACCTCACCCGGGGCGACAACTCGCTCGCCTTCGACCGCCTCTTCGAGGCTGCCCGCCTCTCCCCGGCCGACGAGATCCTCTCGGCTCGGGTCAAGCAGCTGTCGAAGATGCTCGGCCTGGGGCACTACACCACAGGGCTCTACTACTTCAACCAGAACAACTGGAAGTCCGCGCGCGACGAGCTGCGCCTGGCGATCGAGGCCGGCAACCTGACGGACGAGCAGCGGGCCATCGCGCAGCAGTACCTGATCGTGAGCGACTTCTCGCTAGCGAAGGTCGCCGAAGGCATCCGCAAGCTCCAGAAGGACCGCGAGACCGTCGAGAAAGGTTTTCTCGGTAAGCGCATCGGCTTCGAGGAGTTGATGGCCAGCCCGAACGCGTTCGCCCAGGGAACCTACGTCTCCTTCGAGGGGTGGATTGTCAGCACCACCGGCGAGCCGGTCCGCGAGATCGTCGTCACGACCGACCCAGGCGACGTGGAAGGCATGCGCACGCGGCTGGGCCGCGAGGGCATCAGCACCGAGGATCTCGACTTCAACATCGGAATCGGCGCGGTCGCGGGGGGCATCGACCGAGGCTTCAACGCCAGGAACCCCAGCATCGGCCAGGGCCAAACCGCCGGCCGCGGCCCCGTTTCTAGCCCGACGGCCACCGGCGTGCGAGCCCAGGATTCGCTGGGCCGCGGCCAGTCCATCCCGGGGGACCAGAATGACTTCCGCGCCAACTCCGTGATGTCGCGCTGGTTCCTGGCCAGGATGCCGCGTCCGCTCCCGGTGGATAGCCGGATCCGCGCCCGCTCCCGCATCCGCGTCGAGGGCAAACTGGGCGCCCCTGGATTTCTCCGCAATGTCTACAACAGTCTCTTCAGCAAGAAGCCGCAGCCCTCGGTCGATGTCACGTTCGTTTCGATCCAGCGCGAGACCAAGGGCCGGCTCGAGCAGCAAGTGCTGCGGTTGCCGGAAACCGACGTCAACACACCGCCCGGACTGGCAGGCCCGCTCAGGGTCGACTTCCTGGAGCTGAGCGAGCTGGAGCGAAAGAACCGCTAGGCGGTCCCACGGAGGCCACGATGCCCGGAGAACTGAACCTCTTCCACCGAGCGGGAACCGTGTTCCTGCTCATCGCCTTTCTGCTGTTCCTCATCTACTTTCTTCTCGGCGCCGGCCAGGTGAGCATCACCAGCGAAGGGCGGCCCAGCCCCTGGCGGAACGCGCTGCGCCGCTCCTGGCAGATCGTCGCCTTCCTGGCGGTCGTGAGCTACGCCGGGCTTCTGCCCGCCGGCGTCGAGGCCAAGGGCGCGGCCATCGTGCGCGGCCTTCTCGGCATGCTGGAACCGATCGCGCGCAAGGTGCCGTTCATCGGCGGCTTCTTCTGATGGAACCCGGGGCCTGAACAGGCTGTCGCAACCGGCCGGGGGGATACGAGACCAGCCGCGACCACGGGCGGCGGCCCGATCTTGGACGGAGGCAAAAGATGAGAACACTCCTGGCAGTTCCGATGCTCCTGGCTTTCGCCGCGGCTTCTCATGCGTGCTGCATCATGATCCCGAAGGAGCCGGACCTGCCGCCGTTGGTGCTGAAAAAGCACAAGGTGCAGGTGACAATCGACAACCTCGTCGCCGTCACGAAGGTCGACCAGGTGTTCGCCAACAATACCTCGCGCCAGCTCGAGGCGACTTACGTGTTTCCGCTGCCGGCCGGCGCCAGCGTCACCGAGTTCGCGCTCTGGATCGACGGCAAACGCCAGAAGGCCGAGATGCTCGAGAAGGAGAAGGCCCGCTCGATCTACGAGGAGATCGTGCGCCAGCGCAAGGACCCCGGCCTTCTCGAATACGTGGGAGAGAATCTCTTCCAGGCCCGCGTCTTCCCGATTCCCCCGAATGGCGATCAGCGGGTCGAGATCGTCATCCAGCAACCGCTGGCGATGGATGCGGGCCTGGCCGAGTACCGCTATCCCCTGAAGGGCTTGCGCGAGAGCCCGCCTCAGGAGCTCACCATCGACGTCAGCATCAGCTCCCAGATCCCCATCAAGTCCGTCTACAGCCCGTCGCTGGCCGTGGCCGTCCACAAGACCGACGACCGCACCGCCAAGGCCAGCTTCGAGGACGCCCGCGCAGTCCCGGAAAACGACTTCTCACTCTTCATCACTTCGAGCGAGAAGGAGTTCGGGCTCAATCTCCTGGCCTCCCGGAAGCCCGGCGAGGACGGCTACTTCATGCTGATGCTGGCGCCCAAGCAAGAGCTCGACAAGAACGCCATCGTGACGCGCGACGTCTGCTTCGTCTTCGACTGCTCGGGAAGCATGCGGGGCGAGAAGATGGAGCAGGCCAAGGCAGCGCTCAAGTATTGCGTGCAGGCGCTGAATCCGGGCGACCGATTCAACGTGCTGCGCTTCAGCACCGACGTCGACGGATTCGCCCCGAGCCTGCTGGACGCCAAGCCCGAGGAGATCCGGCGCGCCGTGGCCTGGATCGAGAAGCTGGAGGCCGTCGGAGGCACTGCGATCGATGAGGCGCTTGGGGCCGGCTTCAAGCAGCTCGATGGCAGCACTCGCCCGGCCGTGCTGGTCTTCTTGACGGACGGCAAGCCAACGGTGGGCGCCACCGACGCGCAAGTCATCGCGCAGCGGGCAGCGAAGAGCAACACCCGGTCTGCCCGGCTCTTCGCCCTGGGCGTCGGCGTCGACCTGAACGCCAAGCTGCTCGACCAGCTGGCCGAGGACGGCCGCGGCGTTCCGGTCTATGTCGCGCCCCAGGAGGACATCGAGGTGAAGGTCTCCGGCTTCTACTCGAAGATCAGCCAGCCCGTGTTGACGGACCTGGCGCTCGACTTCGGCAAGATTGCCACATCTCAGGTCTACCCGTCGAAGCTCCCCGATCTCTACCAGGGATCGCAGCTGGTGCTGTACGGCCGCTACAAGGACGGCGGCGACACGGCAATCAAGCTCTCGGGAACCCGAAACGGCCAGAAGGTCGAGTTCGCCTACGACGCAAAGTTCCCCGCCGAGGAGCTGGAGCGGGACTTCATTCCCCGGCTCTGGGCAACTCGCCGCGTTGGCTACTTGCTGGATGAAATCAGGCGAAATGGCGAGCAGGCCGAGCTCAAGGACGAAGTGATCCAGCTGGCGCGCAAGTACGGAATCGTCACGCCCTACACGAGCTACCTGGTCGTCGACGAGCGCGAACAGCTCGCCGCGCAGCCCGAGCCGCCCATGGACGGCGCGATGCACAGGCAGAAGCGAGACGGCGTCTTCCCAGTCGCCGCCAAGCCGGCACTCGAGGAGTCCCGACGCTCCAGCGAGTTCGCAGGCGGCGGCGCGGCGGCGCCCAGCGCGCCCGCTCCGGCACAAGCCTGGAGCCCGGCCGACAAGGACGCGGCAGGAGCACCGGGGATGAACCTGGCCGATTACATCGGCGCCGAATCGGGCGCCCGTGCCGTCGAAGCCTCCAAGGCCGTGCAGGAGCTCAAGTCCGCCGACGCCCCCGGCAAGGCGGAGCGCTCACGCGCCGCCGAGCGCGAAGTCGAAGGCCGCACCTTCACGCTCTCCGACGGCGTCTGGACCGACACCGCCTACAAGACCGGCATGCCCGAGCTGAAGATCAAGTACGGAAGCCAGGCCTACTTCGACATCGCGTTTGGCCGCGCCGATCTCAAGAAGGCGCTGGCCCTGGGCGAGAAGGTCGTCATCGTCGCGAATGGCAAGGCCCTGATAATCGGCGCCGAGGGTAAGGAAGTCCTCGCCCCCGGCGAGCTCGACGCCTTCCTGAAGTAGGGGCCCGTCAGGGCCCACGCCATGTGAAACACGGTGGTGTCTACCTGTACCGGGTTTTCGTAGAAAACCCGGTACAGGTAGACGCCACCGTATTTCACACCGTATCTCACGCGACCGGGATCGACTGGAGCAACTCTCGAACCTGATCGGCAGTGAACGGCTTGTCCAGGCAGCGCACCTGGGTCCGCGCGAAGAACTCCTGGGTGCTGGGATTGATAGCATCCCCGGTGGTGAAGACCAGCGACAGGCCGGCCCCCAGCTTCTGTCCGACAATGGCGTCGTAAAGCTGCACACCGTCCATCCCGGGCATTCGGATATCGCTGATCATCAGCTGGAATCCCCCCGCGCGCACGGCCTCCAATGCGGCCATCCCGTCGTGCACGACCTGGGTGGTATGACCCAGCCGCTCTATGAGTCGCCCGAGGAAATTGGCGACATCTTCCTCGTCATCCACTATGAGAACCCGCATGGCGACCCTCCCATTCTCGCGTTACCCGGATGATACCTCGGCCTAGCGCCGGTTGCGAGTCGTTCGACGGGGCCAGACGTGGAAATCCGTACCACTCGACTTGCCCCAATTCTGGAGAGAATTGGGGCAAGTCGAGTGGTACGGATTTGCACGTCTGGCGCGTGCACCCGAACACCACATCCAGCTTGACTTGTCGGGGCATGTGGCCTATTGTGCCGGGCCTTGATTTCGGTTGTGTTCCCGAGGGAGAAAAAAGTGCACCCGAGAACTCTTTCAGCTCTACTTTTGTTGGTGTTGTGGCCCGGATTGCCGGGGCTGACGCGGGCGGCGTCGGGTCCCGAGCGGGGGGCCGAGCATGCTCTGCTGGACGACATTCCCATTGTCAGCTCCGCCGGACGGAGGGCGGAGCCGGTCGCGTCGAGCCCGGGGTTCGTTTCCGTCCTGACGCGCGCGGACATCCAGGCCAGCGGCGCCCGGAACTTGCCAGAGCTCTTGCGCAGAATGCCGGGAGTCGACGTCTTCTTCCATGACGGCGTCGGCTACGAGGTCTCCTTGCAGGGTCTGACGGAGCATTACTCCAACAAGACCCTGCTGCTGATCGACGGCAAACCATTCACCGCTACACTCCGTGGCTCCGACAGCTTCGACCTGGTGCCGATCGTCCTGCAGGAGGTGGAGCGCATCGAGGTCGTGCGCGGACCGGTGTCGGCACTCTACGGGTCCAACGCCATGGCAGGGGCGATCAACGTGGTCACACGCGCCGTGGCGCCGGACGCCCCGGCGGAGTACTGGACCACCGTCGGCACGGGCAACGAGTACAGCCAGGGAGTGCGCAGCTCCGGGCGCGCCGGACGTGGCCGCTTTTCCGTGGTCGCAGAACACAAGGTGGCCGGTGGCTTCGGCCCGCAGCTCGACGCCAACCTGGCGCCAGTGCCCACCCGCTTCCGCACCGACCACTTCGACAACGGTGTCGTCAAGGCCGCCTTCGAGACGGTCCTCGGCGAGAAGACCGAGCTTCGGCTGGATGCTTCTGCTGTCCGGCTCGACGCGGACGCTCTCATGCTCACGTCACCTTCCGGCGCCGACACGCTATCGCAAGCGCTGCGCTTTTCCGCCGAGGCCAGTCGCCGCGACGGCCGCCACACGCGAAAGTTGCGGATAATCCGGGACGCCCGGCAGGTCGGCAGCGACCTCGGCCCCGTCTTCTCTGCCGATGAGCGGCGCACCTCCTTCGACAATGGTTTCTTCGACCTGGAGCTGTTCGACCAGATCGACCATGGGCGCCACCAGTTCACCTTCGGTGCGGGATTTCGCCACCTGTACGCGGAGGGCTTCCTGATTGAGCCCGACTCCCCGGACATCGAGCGCTTCACGGCCTTCGCGGACTGGGCCGCTAGTCTGTCCGACCAGCTGCGCCTGGACGTCTCGTTCCTGGCCCTCCGGCAAGACGACGGATCGCCTTGCGCCAGCGCACGGATGGCCGCTCGCTACGACGTCACCAACCGCGACACGATGCGCTTCGGCCTGGGCAACTCTTTCCGAACGCCAGACCCTCTGCCCCTGTACTTTCACCGAGTCACGGCCATTGGAACCGCGACTGCCTCCCCGCCCCTCCTCGGGCCAAACCCGGACCTCGGCGACGAAGAGGCGTCTACCTACCAGGCCAGTCTGGAGCATCGCGACTCGCGCGGCCGGTTCGCCTTCGAGACTTCCCTCACCCGACTCACGGGGTTGATCGACCGGCGCGCTGTGGGGCCAGCGACGCTCACCTTTCCGAGCGGTCGAGTCGTCCCGACCGTGCGGGGCCTCTTCGTGAACGTTCCGGAACCCCTGCATACTCACACAGTCATCGCCGCCGCCGAACGCCGTCTCTCCAGGAGGACGGACCTGACCCTCCGCATCACCCACCAGGAGGTGGACGACAGCCGCGGCAACCCGCCGGCTCTCTTCGCCGCACCGGCCAAGAAGTACGGCCTGGGCCTCCGCCAGAGCGTGGGCAAGCGCGACGTTCTCGATCTCGACCTTCGCCGGGTCTCCTCCTACGCGACAGCCGACGTCGAGCAGTCGGTGCTGGCGCCTCGCCAGGTCCCTGGCTACGACGTTCTCGACCTGGCCTACTCCAGAGTTTTCGAGCCCGACCGGCGTCTCATCCTGGCGATCAACAACCTCTTCGACGAGCGCCACGTCGAGTTCCTCGGCCCCGTCAACGCCTTCGGAGCCGACGCGGGCAACGGCCTCGCCCTGGAGCGCCGCGTCACCCTGATGTACCAGGCGACCTTCTGATGGCACGTCCCGTCCCACTCGAAGCGCTCTGCGGCTGCCTGCTGTTCCTCTCAGGCACCGCGTTCGCGGAGCCCGCAGTGCTCTTCGTGGGCGAGGAGGAAGCCCCGAAGTTTGCGGAGTTCGGGGGTCAGATCCGCTCGGCGCTCTTGCGTGCCGGCAATCCGGAGATCCTCTCGTGGCCGCTGGACCAGGCGATGGGGCGACGTGGTCCCCTCCCCGAGAGCTTGCGACTGATCGTGGCGCTGGGCACCCATCCGGCCCGTTGGGCCCGGGACAACCGCGGAGGTCTGCCCATGGTCTTCGGCATGGTGCTCAACCCTCAGCCCGACCTTGTGGAGTCGCTGGAGCGACCGGCTCCTGGAATCATGGGCGCGTGTCTCAACCTCCCGGCCGAGCCCATCGTGGCCGTCCTCCGCAAGCTTCTTCCGCGCGTCCGGCTCATCGGTTTGCTGCACACGTCGCGCGAGACCCTGGGGCCCGTCCGGGAAATCGAGGTCGTTTCGGCGCGCGTGGGGCTGGAATGCAGGGCGGTGGCCGTTGACTCGCCCAACGACATCGAGCCCGCGCTGCGTCCGCTGCTTCCGGCCGTCGACCTGGTCTGGGCGCTGGCGGACTCCAAGGTCTTCACTCCGGCGGGCGCGCGCGTGGTCCTGGAGCGGGCGATGGCCGCGCGCGTGCCGGTGCTGGGCTACTCCAAGCCGATGGCGACGGCTGGGGCGCTCGTGGCCATCTATCCCGACTTCGCCGAATCGGCGAACCAGGCCGCCGAGCTGGCCGCCGAAGCGCTCCAGAAAGGCGCAGCCACGGTCCGCCCCATCGCGCGGCCGACCAGACCAATCGTCGCCGTCAACCGCCGGGTTCTGGATCTGCTGGGGCTGAGCCTGTCGGAAGAGGCCTCTTCGCTGGTCCAGGAGTGGATTCAGTGACCGAGTCTCGACTCTGGCATCGGCTGCATCTCCTCGGACTGGAAGGGCGCGCCGTGCTGGCCGCGTCGTCGATCCTGGTCGCGGTCGTGGCGATACTGGTCACGATGAGCTATGCGCAAGCCACCTACCTGCTTCGGCGAGTGACCGAGGCCCGGCTCGAGAGCCTGGGGCGGACGCTGGCGGACACGCTCGACTTCGCCGTGCTCGTGGGCAACCGCGAGGCCATCGAACAGACGATCTCCAAGCTGATGGCCCACGACCCCCTCGTGTACTGCGTTGTCGAGGACGCGCACGGCAAGCTCCTGCTGCACAAGCGGGCCCCCCGCTACTTCGGACCCATTCCCGAGAGCTGCACGGCGCCGCCCCGGTTTTCGGCCACGATCCTGGAGCGCATCGACATCGTCACGTCGCCTGCCCTGGATGATCCGGAGGACGCCGTGCTCGCCGAGGTTCCCAGACAGCAGGGGACGAAGGACATCGGCCGGATCCGGCTCGGCCTGAGCTGCGAGGACTTGCAGGCCGAGGTCGAGCACGCCCGTTTCCGGGCTGGGGCAACGGCACTCTGGATTGTGGTGTTGGTCTACTTGCTGACCCGCATGCTGATGCGGAAGCTGACGTCGCCGCTCAGGGAAATGGAACACTTTGCCGAGCGAGTTGCGGCCGGGGACCTCTCGCATGCGGCCCCGACCGTGGGTGCCGGCGAGATCGGTTCGCTGGCGACGTCGCTGGAGCGGATGGTCCACTCATTGGCCGCGAGCCGCGAGGAGATTGCCCGCTACAACCGCGAGCTCGAGGACAAGGTCCGCGACCGCACGCGGGAGCTGGAGCAAGCCCACGATCTCACGCGCCGCGTTCTCGACGAGATCCCCCTCGGCCTGGTGGTCACCGGCGCCGATCAGGTCGTGCAGTACCACAACCCCGCGTTCGAGGAGCTCTTCGGGAAGACCGGTCCGCGCCTGCTCGAGGGCATCGATGGAGTGCTCGAACCCTCCGTCAGCGCCATCCGGGCATGGCCGCTGGCCGAGGGGCAAGGGCTCGAGAGCCTGCCTCTCGAAGCCATGTGGGCCCCCAGAGATAGAAGGGCAATGGTGCTGGAGATGCGGCGCGCCACCATCATGCCGGACCCTTCGACCTCCCACGTCTGGATCTTCCACGACGTCACCGAGCAACGCGAGATCCACCGCAAGGTCGCGCAGGCCGGGCGCCTGGCCGCCCTGGGCGAGCTGGCCGCCGGCGTCGCTCATGAGGTGAACAACCCGGCCGACGGAATCATGGGGATCTCCCGCATCGTCCGGCAACGCTCCGAGGGCGATGCGCGGCTCGTGAAGGACATGCGAATGGTGGAGGATTGCGCCAGGAGGATTTCCGCAATCGCGCAGAACCTGCTACTCTTCTCCCGCCAGGAGCAGACGCAGTTCCAGCCCCAGGGCATCGTCGAAGGCATTCGACGAACCGTCTCGCTGATCCAGCGCCAGCTCGAGCTCAGGCGCCAGGTGACGGTGGAGTGCTATCTGCCCCCCGACCTGCCGCAGGTGCGCGTGAGAGGGAACCAGCTGGAACAGATCTGGCTCAATTTGATGAACAACTCGGCCCAGGCCCTCGATGAGCTTCCGCCCGATCGCCCGCGCCGAATCCATGTTTCGGCCCGCGCCGTGGACGACGGGTCCGCCGTCGAGGTCAGCGTCTCCGACACGGGCCCCGGAATTCCTCCCGCCCTGCTCGACCGGATCTTCGAACCCTTCTTCACCACGAAGGGCCGCCTGAAGGGCACCGGGCTGGGCCTCTCCATCAGTTACGGCATCGCGCGTGATCACGGCGGCGACATCACGGTCCGCTCCGTGCAGGACGAGGGGACCACGTTCGTCGTCCGGCTGCCGGCCGCCACGGGGCAAGTGCCATGACGGAACCCAAGCCAAGAGTCCTGGTCGTCGACGACGAGCCCGCGCTTCTCGTGGCCCTGCAAGACCTCTTCACACTGGAGGGCTACGAAGTCACGGCCTGCCAGGACCCTCGACAGGCCCTGACGGAACTGGAGCAGGGCGAGTATGACTGTGTCGTCACGGACCTGCTGATGCCGGGCGTCGGCGGCCTGGAGATCGTCCGCACCACTCACCAGAAGTGGCCGGAGACGGGAATCGTCGTCATCACGGGGGCGCCCGAGCTGACCACGGCGATCGAGGCGATGCAGTGCGGCGCCAGCGACTACGTCATCAAGCCGGTCTTCGAGCGCGGCGTGGAGTTCGTCGTGCGCCGCGTGCTCGAACAGACCGCGATGCGGCGCGCCATCCGCCGCAAGAACGCGGAGCTTTCCCTGCTGCTGGAGGCAAGCCAAAGGTTTGGCCTGGCCGAGGACCTCCAGGAGGTCGCCGAATCCAACGACGGCTTCATCCAAAGATTGCGTGCTCTGGGCGATCCCGAGGACTGCCGCTCGACCCTGGCCAACATAGCAACCCAGACTCGCGAGCGTGTCATGACGCGCCGGCTGCGAGAGCAGGCACGGCTGGGAGCTCTGCTGGAATCGCATCCCGACGGCATCGTCGTGCTCGACGAGAGCGGCGAGCTCTTGGTCGTGAGCTCGCGGGCCCGGGAGCTGTTGGGCAACGGCCTCGCAGGCAAATCGTCCCCTGCGCTGACACGGCTGCGCGAGATTGCGCTCGGCGGAGGCGCCGGCGAGTTCCGGAGCCCGGCCGACCCGACGCGGCTGCTGCAAGTCCGGACCGCGCAGGTCATGGACGGCGACAGGTCCGCCGGCATGATCGCCACGCTGGCCGACGTCACCGAAAACCGCGATCGCGAGCTCCAGGCCTTCACGAGCGCGCGGCTGTCGGCCATCGGTGAGATTGTGGCCGGTGTCTGCCACGAGCTGAACAACCCGCTTGCCATCATCATCGGCCTCTCCGAGGAGCTGATCTCGGACGCTCCCCATCCCTGGTCCGACCGCAGCCGGCGCATCCTGGAGTCGGCCTCCCGATGCGCCGAGTTCGTGCGCAAGCTGGTCCCGATCGTGCGCCGCGCGCGCGAGGCGCCAGCCCCCCTCGACCTGCCCCATCTCCTCCGCGCCGTCCTGGGCGTGCTCAACGGTCAGCTCGTGCAGCACAGCATCGAGACGGACCTGGACCTGCAGCCGGTCCAGCGCGTCCACGGTCTGGCCAGCGAGCTCAACGAGGCCATGCTCGCCCTGCTCCTCAACGCCATCGACGCGATGCCCAGGGGCGGCAAGCTCTCCGTCGCCACCCGCCCCGACGGCGACGGTCACGTGACCCTGGACATCGGAGATACTGGCGCCGGAATCGCCGAGTCGGCCCGCGGCCGCATCTTCGATCCCTTCTTCACCACCAAGGCCGGGACCCGCGCCACCGGCCTGGGTCTGACCGTCGTCCACTCGGTCTGCACCCGGATGGGCGCCGCGATCTCGGTCGACAGCACGCCCGGAAACGGAGCCCGCTTCCTGCTTCGCTTCCCCGCCGTCCACTCCTGAATCGCACAATCTGTGCAATTCGGCGCCCGATCCTGTCGATAGATGGGATGGAAAGGCAGGCAGGGACTGCAGGTCGACGCTTGCCTCGCCGAAAGTGAGGCCAGCCTCTGGTCATCCCCCACAAGCTCGCGGCTGCCGCGCTCGCGCTCCTGGCGATCGCTGGGCTGGGCTGCGCGGATCTCGAGACGCCGCTGGGTCCGATCGTACGGCCACAGTCCGCGCCGCGCATCGTCGCCATCGAGCCGCGGACCGTGACGCGCGGCGTCGCTTCCACTCTGGTGGTGAGCGGAACCGGCTTTCTACCCGAACTGACGGCCTTCGTCGGGACGGCCGCCCGCGAAACGCCGGAATTCCCGGCGACCGAGGTCCGGCCCGTGGAGTTCGTCGCTTCGACGCGGGCCGTGCTGCACCTGCCGTCAAACCTGCCGGCAGGCCGGCTCGACGTCACCCTCATCAATCCGGACGACGGCCTGGCCCGCTTGACGCGCGGACTGACCGTGGTCGTCCCCGTCGTGAAGGCTCCCCAGGGGGAGGTACAACGTGAAGCTCGGAACCAGTAGGCGGGGGCTTTGGGGCGCGCTCATCACGGCGGCCGTTGCCGCCTGGGGCGTGACGCTGCTCTTCGGCGTATCGCAGGAAGAGATGGCGCGCTACGGGTTCGGAAGCGAGGTCGCGCGCACGGCATCGACCCAGCCCCAGGATCTGGTCCCACCTCCGAAACGGCGCATCCCGCCGCCCCCTATCTTGCCTCGGCGGACTGAGCTGCCGGCGGGGTTGGTCCCGGCACCGACAAGGCCGACCGCCCGCATTCTCCTGAAACCCCGCGGCACGCCCCGCCCCGAGCCGCCGGCAAGCATCCCCACGCGTCCCACCTTGGACGAGGCGCTGCGCGAGATCTTCCCCGACCAAGTTACGGCCCGCTACGCAGGCGACGCGGCCTGTCTCGATTGCCACGGCGAGAAGGGCCACGACCAGCCGCACTCGCTCTATGGCCTCATCAAGAACGCCAAGAGCGTCGAGCCTGATCGAAGGGGCTGTGAAGGCTGCCACGGCCCGGGCAGCGAGCACGTCGCCAACTTCGGCCCGATCGTCAACCCGGCGAAGCGCGATCACCTCGCCGTCAGCCGGCTCTGCCTCTCATGCCACGAGGACCAGCGGCTGGTGAGGCGGATGGAGTGGCACATCACGGGCCACCAAGAGGCCTTCGTCAGCTGCACGACATGTCACAGCGTCCACAAGCCGAAGGCCAACCCTTCGCTCCGCGACGAGCCGGACCGCCTCTGCCTGAAGTGCCACCAGGACCAGTGGGCCAAGTTCCAGCTCCGCTCCCGGCACCCGCTCAAGCGCGAGGGCTCCGACGCGCTCTCCTCGCAGCGCGAAGGCAAGGTTCGCTGCATCGACTGCCACCAGCCCTACTCCACGCGCAACGGCGCCGACCTCACACGTCGCGGCGGCAAGGAGCTTTGCACCAAGTGCCACGCGGAGACGCGCGGCCCGTTCCTCTTCGAGCACGACAGCGTCAGCGGCGACCTCACCCACCAGTGCACGACCTGCCACGCCCCGCACGGTTCCCCCAACCGTGACTTGCTGATCGTGCAGGGGCGCGGCCTCTGCCTGCGCTGCCACACGGACCGCGTCTCTCACCGCCCGGGCCCGAGCTGCTACAACGCGCAATGCCATCGCGACCTCCACGGTTCGAACTTGAACCAGCTCTTCCTGCCGAGGTGATTTGATGAGCGCTCGGCTGGCGGCGGTCTGGTTGGCGGTGGTCCTGGCCACCTTCGTCGCTGGGACTACTGCCTGGGCCGAGGAGCCGTCGAGTACGGCCCCTCGGCGTGCCATCCCGCTTCCCGCGCCCAGGCAGGCCCTCCCCGCGGCGAGCCAGGAGTCGACGGAGCCCTCCACCGGCGAGACTAGCTTCGGCGGCGCTATCGGCGTGCGGGCCATGTTCTGGATGGACCGCACGGACAACCTGGTAGAACAGATGGACTGGTACCGCGAGCCCTACCCGCTGTCGCTCGGGCGCCTCGACCTGTATCGCAACTTCTCCACGCTCACGTCACTCGACCTGAAGCTGCGCAGTCCCTCGGACCAGGACTGGGGAGCCGGGATGGCGTTGAGGAGCCTTCCCTACTTCACCACGCAGCACAACTTCACCGACTCTACCTTCTACAACCTGCCGATCCCGCTCGAGACCGGGCGGCAGCGGTACTGGGGCGACTTCAAGCTGCGCAAGTTCGGTCAGGTACCGGTGAAGCTCGCCTACGACGTGCACGCACTGCAGGGGATCGGTTTCGACAAGGACCGCTCCTACTACGACGAGCAGTACTCCCTCGACGCGCACGCGCACATGCGGGGGTTCGACCTCGACGTCAGCGTACCGCGCCTGGATTACCACGACCGACACGATCGCTCCAACGACACCGAGACGCGCGGCTTCGCGCTCTCGGCCACGCGAACGCTCCTGGACGGAGACGCGGACTTGCAGGCCAGCTTCCGGCGCACGCTCGCCTATCTGGAGTCGGTGGCGCAAGAGAGTCAAGTGGACACGTGGGAGCTGCGCGGCCTGATGTACGAAATCTTCGGCGTCGAGGGCTTCAAGCTCGACACCCGCGCCACCTACCGGGACACGCCGCAGGATCTGGGGCTCACGGCCCGCACCGACAGCCTGCTGAACGCCAAGGCGATCCTGTCACTGACTCAGGGCAGCGGCTACAGCGTCCAGGTGGGGCGAGAGCATCGGAAAGTCCGCCGCGAGCGCCTGACGCGGGCCGGGTTCGACCGCGTCGGGATGGTCGCCACGGCCACGCGTGACGACCTGGCCTCCTTCCGGCTGACCGACGAGCCGCGCTACGACGACCTCTTCGGACGCGCCTTCTTCCGCTTCAAGCCGTGGTTCTCGGCCACCTTCTTCCAGAAGGAGACCTCGATGGAAGACCAGCCGCCCACGGACCTGGTCCGCTTCCACTCCCCGGCGCTCTTCTTCGATCGCCAGCGGGATCGCCGTCTGGATCTGCAACTGCAGCCGCTGACGAACATCGGCGTCAACTTCCGCCTGCACGAGCAGCGCAACAAGAACCTGGCGCGCATCTACCGAGAGGTCGTTCGTAACAAGCAGACCGACTTCTACTGGCTGCTGGTCAACAGCCGCCTGAACATCGGCGGCAGCATCGCCTACTTGGAGATCAGCCCCTCCACCGACGAGGTGTTCGCCGCCCGTGAGAACGCCACGACGCGCGGCGGCTCCATCAGCTATCAGCTCTCGC
Source organism: Candidatus Wallbacteria bacterium (assembly GCA_016190005.1). Classification (GTDB taxonomy): domain Bacteria; phylum Muiribacteriota; class UBA6191; order JACPRK01; family JACPRK01; genus JACPRK01. The sequence continues at coordinate 28,895 of JACPRK010000111.1, forward strand.
CCGAGCTGTCCGTGTTCGGAGACTACACGGTCATCGATTCGGAGGGGTTCCGGCTCTCCACCGAAAGGATCACCAACATCGGCCTGGAAGCCGAGACCGGCACCCGCCACCGGCTCACCTGGCGATGCGCCTTCACGGTCGACGAGCAGCTCTCGCAGCCGCGCAACCTGGAGGACTTCGACGTCCGCGGAATCAACATCAGCGGGGAAGCCCAGTTCTGAACCGGGGCGGGGCGTCAGCCGGCGGGCTCGGGCAGCTCGACGATCTCGAGCCAGTACTTGCCGAGCGTGCGGACGACGTCGAGCAGTTTCTCGAAGCGCACCGGCTTGCAGATGAAAGAGTTGACGCCCAAGTCGTAGCTGCGGACGACGTCTTCCTCGGCCTCGGAGCTGGTCATCACGATGACCGGGATACGCCGCAGTGCGGGGTCGCTCTTGATCTCGCGGAGCGCCTCGCGGCCGTCCTTGCGGGGCATGTTCAGATCGAGCAGGACCAGCCCGGGCGCCGGAGCCGAGGCCGGAAGAGCATAGGCGCCCCGGCGGCGGAGATAGTCCAGTAGCTCCTCGCCGTCCGCGACAAAGACGAGAGGATTCAGCAATCGACTCTCGCGAAAGGCCTTGGCCGCCAGGAGCCGGTCCTCCTCGTCGTCCTCGGCCATCAGGATCGTAACGGGTTTGGTCGGACGTGTCATGGAACCTCCGGAGCGCGCGCCGCGGGGAGCCGCACCACGAAGCGCGTGCCCTCGCCGGGCGAGGATAGGGCCTGGATGGAGCCCCCGTGGCGGCTGACGATTTTCCGGCAGATGGCCAGGCCGATGCCGGTGCCCTCGTAAGCGTGGCGGCTGTGCAGCCGCTGGAACACGCCGAAGATCCGGTCGGCGAAGCGCTGCTCGAAGCCGATCCCGTTGTCCGAGACGGTCAGCTCGCACTGGCCGCGGTCGCTGTCCTGATCGCTCTGGAGCGTGCGACCCCAGACCTTCACGACGGGCGCGACGTCGGGCTTGCGGAACTTCAATGCGTTGGACACCAAGTTCTGCAGGAGCTGGAACATCTGGGTCGGATCGGCCTGCACGGCGGGCAGCTCTCCCAGCTCCACTGAGCCGGTGGACTCGCGAATGCGCATCTCCAGGTGATCGACGACCTCTCGAGCCACATCGCCCAGGTCGACCGGGATGAAAGTCTCCCCGCGCGAGGTGATGCGGGAGTAGTCGAGCAGGTCGCGGATGAGGCTCTGCATGCGGACGGCGCCGCCCTGCATGCGCAGGACGTAGTCGCGGGCTTGCTCGGGGAGCGCCGCGCCGTACTCGGAGCAGAGCAGCTCGCCGAACGCGAGGATCTTGCGCAGCGGTTCCTGCAGATCGTGCGAGGCCGCAAAGGCGAATTCCTCGAGCTCCTTGTTCGACTGCTGCAGGCGCCGCTCGAACTCGGTGCGCGCGGTCTCCGCGCGCTTCTGGCGCGAAACGTCCCGAAAGATGGCCATCGCGCCGGTGATGTGACCCGCGCTGTCCAGCAGCGGCCGAGCGCTGACGCTCAGCCAGGTGCCGTCGGGCAGATCTGGCCGCCAGACGAACATCTCGGCGCCGTCGACGGTTTCGCCGCGCAAGGCGCGGGCCAGCGGAAGATCCTCGGCCGGAAACAGCGTGGCGCCATCTGGAAGATAGAGGCCGTAGCTCGTCGGCCAGTCGTGAGGGTTGCCTGCAAGCGGTCCCTGCCCCAGTACGTGCTGGGCCGCCTCGTTGTAGAGGGAGAAGCGGCCGTACCGGTCGACCGCTACGACACCGGAGGCCATGCTCTCCAGAACCGACTCGAGCAAGCCGGATTTCGTAGCGAGCGCCTGACGGGACCGCTCGAGCTCCTCCCCGTGGGAAGCCAGCTCGTGCATGGCCGATTCGAGTCGCAGCGTCTGCTCGAGGGCAATACGCTCGGTCGTCTCGAGCAGCTGCCGCAGGGCCGCAAGCTCGGGTGACGGCGTCTTCGGGGTCGAACACGGCCGGCCGCGGTTGACACGAGACAACGGCGTGGGCTCGGAGGTCATGAGAAGATCGCCCCCCTCTGGAGCGGCAGCAATGCCACCTTCATGTTGAGCGCCACGGTGCGAAAGAGCTCTGCCGTCTGATGCGAGACGCGGACGCGCAGAAAGAGGATGACGGCGAAGAGCGCGCCGGGACCGAGCATGCCGCCAAAGCCGAGCACCGATTCGACCCGGTGGGGAAGGACGAACTTCTCCTGGGCCGGCACCAACGGACTGCCCAGGGCGACCGGGACGTGGAAAACGTTGTAGCTTTGCGTCGAATGGTCGACCATCAGCTCAGGGCTGGCCCCCAGGAGAGCGGCAGTGGGGACCCCGAGCTGGGCCAGCAAGCTGGCGATCATTGGGGCGCCCGCGATTGCCTTCTCGCTGACCAGCGGGATGGCCTGGTGACCTTCGGACGAGAGCCTGGAGTTCCACTCGGGCAGCAAGCCGGCCGTCGCCAGGAGAGTGAGGCACCGTGTCGCCTCGGAGAGCGAATCGTCAACGGGGAAGCGCCGCGCGAACTGCTGCAGGCCGGGCGGCAGAGAACCGTACGGCAGGGTCAGGAAGACGCGCGCCAGCACGCAGGCCGGCGAAGACCCATCGCCCAGCATCGCATAGAGATACTCGACGGCCGCGCGGCAAGCGTCCTCCATGCTGTCGGCCCCGTCACCCACCCCTCGAAGGTCGGCGCCGCACCTCAGCGTGTCGCTCAGCTTGAAGTTGGCGATTTCGTACATCCCCGCTGGACGAGGGGCCGCGCCCCTCGGCCATTCCGAACAGTATCCTTGCCCGCCCGCAACCGCAAGTACCGCCGCCCCCCGCCGTTCGAGGCGCGCGCGCCAATCTGGTAACCAAAGTTGCCCATGCAGCGAAAACTCCCGAAAGCCCGCGCCGGAAGTGCCGCGTCCTGCACCCAGCCCGCCATTTCGCATGCCCCTCTTGCCCCCCCTGACTCCTGAAGCCTGATCCCTGAAGCCTCAAGCCTCACTCCTCAAGCCTGACTTGCGGGGCCTATACTGCCCGCGTCACATGGGTGCAACGGCGGGGGCGGGCAGCGCGTACAAGCACATGGATGTGGAACCCGACATCGAGGCGATCGCAGCGAGCGTCGCAGCAGGCGAGACGGAGCGGTTCGAAGCCATCGTCCGCCATTTCCAGCGGCCGCTGTTCAACTTCATCTTGAATCGAGTGCGCGACATGGAGACGGCCGAGGAGCTGGCGCAGGAGACCTTCCTGAAGGCGTATCGCAGCCTGGCCAGTTTCGACGGGCGCAGATCCGGGTTCAAGACCTGGCTCTATCGCATCGGGCTGAACCTCTGCCTGGACCACTTCCGCCGGCGCCGCGTGCGCGCGGCAGAAGAGGAGAAGCTCGCGCACGAGAATCGGGCAGAAAACTCGCCAGCGCCTGCGGACCGGCTGGCCCAGCGGGATCAGCTGATGCGGCTGCTGGGGCGGGTTGCCGGCGACGAGGCGGAGCTGCTCCTGATGCGGTACGCCGACGATCTCACCTATGAAGAGATGGCCGTGGTGACCGGTCTGGGCGAGAGCACGCTCCGCAGCCGCGTGCACCGGGCGCTGCGCAAGCTGCAGGCGCTGGTGGCGCCGGCCGGGAAGGGGGCGGGGCGCGATGTCGTGTGAGCGGTATCGGACGGCCTTGGCGGAGCGGGCCGACGGGGAATCGCCGGGCACGCCCGGGTCGGAGCTCGAGGCCCACCTGGCGGGCTGTGACGGCTGCCGCCGCGAGCTCGAGGCGCTGCGGCGAGCAGTCGAGACCCTGCGAGCGGACATTTCCGTGGAGCCACCCGAGTCCATGACGCGCAGCGTCATGGAGCGCGTCCGGGCGGAGGCGCGTCCCGTACCGAGGGTGGGAAAGCAAGGCGGGAGCGCTTCCTGGGTACCCGCCGATTGGTGGCGGTTTGCGACGGGCCTGGCGGTGGGCGCCGTCGCGACCGTGGCTGCGCTCTGGCTGGGCGGCGACCGTCCGGGTCAGGGAGTCGCACCACAGTCTGCGCCCGTGGTTACCCGGGTCCCGGACGTCGTCCCCACGCCGGCGCCCTCGCCGATTCCACCCACGGGCGGTCTCCAGGTCGCCTCGGGCGGCCGCGGCGAATGGCGTCAGGCGGCCCCCGCCCCGGCATTGCGCGCGGGTGACACGGTGCGCGCCGTCGGCGCAGCCGGCCAGCTGCTTCTGGCCACCGGCACGCGAGTGACTGTCTCCCCGGACTCAGCCCTCGTCTTCGAGAGCGCCGCCCAGCTCACGCTCACCCGCGGCCGGCTCGAGCTCCACGCCGTCTCTCCGATCGCCGTGCGAACGCCAAACGCCAAGGTCTCCGTGCTCGGCACGCGATTCAGCGTGGAGCTTTCGTCCACGGGCCACACCCTGATCCACGTCACGTCCGGCCGCGTTGCCGTCCTCGAGCTCGCCACAGGCAGCAGCAAAGAGCTAGCCGCCGGGCAGTCGCACGACTGCCCGCCCGCCGCGTCCCCAAGCGCGGCGCCTCCTTCACTCCCCAGCTCGAGCGCGCCCCCCGCGACGCCCCCGCGGCCCGTCACCACCATCCAGGAAGGCTTCTAGGAGCGCGTCGGAGAATTCGATCCGGCCCGCGCGTCTGGTCCCAGTCGAACAGGGAACACGGGAAAACCCGTGGCGTCTACCTGTACCGGGTTTTCGGCGAAAACCCGGTACAGGTAGACGCC
>JACPRK010000114.1 GCA_016190005.1 Candidatus Wallbacteria bacterium
GCGAGTAGTGAGTAGCGAGTGGGCCACGTTGCGTTCCCTCGAGCCTCACTCCTCGAGCGCTAGAATGCCAGCCGATAGGAGACCCGGAAGAGATCGTCACGGATGTCCCGGCCGGGGCTCAAGACGGGCGAGGCGGGGTTGAACCCCGGGTTGGAGACCGGGTTGCTGACGTCAGCAATCAGCGTCTGGCGCTCGGCCAGCCGGTGGCTGAGCGAGAGGGTGCGGCCCGTCGTGACGCGCGTCGTCGAGGTGCCGTTTCCGATCGTCGCGTAGTCGTACCGGAAGGCGGCGTCCGTGTCGGCCAGTAACTTCCAGACCGCCGTCATGTACCACGCGTCCCACTCCGCGTTGGCCCCGGTCGACTGTACGATGTCGGCCGTCCCGACCTCCGCCATCACCGTCAGGCGCCGGTGCGGCCCCCAGGTGAATCCGCCGGCGAACCCCGTCCACGTGAAGAAACCGGGCTCGCCGCCGTTGTCCCAGTAGTTGACGTCCCAGTCGAAGCGGTTGAACTTCCCCTGGACGCTCCCGTAGAAGCCCAGCTTCGAATTGTCCGGCGCCCCCGGCCGCTGCCAGGCGAAGTTGCCCGCATGGGTAAACGCCACGGTCCCAGGCAGGCTGAAAGCCTTGTCCCCGCTGGTCAGGCCAAAACCGTACTGGATGCGGCTCCTGTTGTGCGATTGCATGAAAGCGCCGGTCTGGTTCTCCGCCTGCGAGAATCCGTCCTTGTAGTAAAGGGAGTTGCTGTTGAAGTGCGGGTTGAGGCGCAAGAGGCCCTTTACCTCGCGTCCCCACGGCAGCCAGAAGTACCCCACCTTCAGGTCGAGCTGTTCCCGGAAGACGTCCTTCACCTCGGCGAAGAGCGCTTCGCCCTGCACCGTCGGCGTGCCCAGCTCGAATCCGTTGGCGAACGTGTTGTTCGCCTGCGCCCCCGGGTTCCACGCCATCAACGCCGTCAAGGAGTACTTTGGCCCGAAGGCGCTCGCCAGGCCCAGCTTGTAGTAGTCCACCGCGAAGAACCTCTTCCCTTCCAGGTTCGACGCCGTCACCCCCGCAAGGGGCGTCTGATCCCAGTCGTACGGGAACCGCAAGAGCGGGCTCAGGCTGGCCTCGTCGTCCGTCGCCGAGAAGCTCATCTCGCCCACGCCGAAGATCGTGGTCCGGCCGCGCTTCTCTTTGTCCTGACGCTCCTTCCTGAGATGAAACTCGAAGTCGTCCCGCACGCCGCTGACGTCGTTCTGTACCTGGCCCAGCGACGCCTTGACCCGCGAGACCTCGTCCTGGAGCTCGCTGGTGGCCGCTTCCGGCCCCCCTGCGGCCGGACTGGAGCAGCTCTCATGCCCCTGCTCCTCCACCTGCGCCAGCTTCTGCACCACGCGCTCGACCAGCTCCGCGGCCTCGCGACGCGTCAGCGGCCGCTCCCCGGCCGGCCGCCGCGGGGCCGCCGTCACCTCGAGCGCCCCGGCGAGGCCGCAGCAGATGACGAGCCAGGAGCCCCAGGTCCGGGTTGCCGTCCTTGTTGCGATTGCCCTTCTCATGCGATCTCCTCGCTCCGTTCGGCGGAGCGCCTCGCATGAATCATCGGTGCGCGTCCGGCGCGATCTGAATCTCGGTGCTCGCCGTTTCGCTCTGGATGCCGATAGATCTCATGGTCGAGCTGCGCAGCAAAGTCATGACTGCGCCCGCTCCAAGGAGTGATGCAAAACCGTATGCGAAGGGGTGGCCTCATCATCGTCGCGGTCGCCGCGAGCCTGCAGCCCGAAACAGCCGCTGCCTCCCACTTCCCGCAACACGCGCGCGGCGCCGTCGTCTACGAGGTCGGCGCGCCCGCCACCAGTGGCTCCATCGTCCGCTCCTCGGCCAGCGGCGCCGTCGTCATCAATGTTCGCCGCGGCTCGGGATTCGCCGGCCCGCAGGCCTCCTTCAAGCTCAAGGGCGACCCCAGGTCCGTCCTCGTCGAGATGATGGGCAACGTCCATCCGGTCCAGTCCCAGGCGCGCCTGGTCGAGGACTACTTCCGCAGGCTCGGCATCGTCGTCCCCGCCGGCTTCTCCGAGCAGACGCTCTTCGGGATGGCTGCTCCCATCGCCCGCCGGCGCACGGGCGACCTGCTCTACTACGCCGGCGCCGACGGCCGCGCGCCCACCCACGTCGCCATCCTGCTCGAGCCCGACCGGCTCGTCTACTACAACTCCGGCCCGGGGAAGGTGGAGCACGCGCAGCTCGGCCACACGCCCTGGGAGGGCAGGTTCCTCTTCACACGCCGCATCCTGGGCACCGTGTTCGCCGGCTACCTGCGCCGCGGCGGCGGCGGCCCCACGGCTCCCCGCCCAGGCAAGCCGAAGCCCGCCCCTCTGCCGGAGCACTACGAAACCGAGATGGCGGGCATCGCCTCGCTCTACGGCAACGGCGACGGAAGCCACGGCAAGGAGACGGCCAACGGCGAGCGCTACGACGAGGAAGCGCTCACGGCCGCCCACCGCACCTTGCCCTTCCACACCTGGCTTCTCGTCACCAATGTCGACAACGGGCGCCGCGTCATCGTGCGCGTCAACGACCGCGGCCCCTTCGCCCAGAAGGAGCGCGTCATCGACCTGAGCTACCGGGCCGCCCGACTCCTCGGCATGGACCACCGCGGCACCGCGCGGGTCAAACTCTCCGTCATCCGCGTCGCCACCGAGAACCGGTAGGCGCCGCGAAGGCCCTGGCCGTCCTTCGACACGACCGCTGCGCGGTCTGCTCAGGATGCGCGGGGGGCTAGCGGAGCTTCCAGAAGACGTAGCGGGCGTACCAGGGGACGACTCCCCGGTGGGAACGGCGGGAGCGGAACAGTCTGACCATGGGCGGATACCTCCTCTTCTGACCATTCATCGGACGCGCGCATGCCGCGCCGAAGCTCTGACCTTGAAGGCACGCCCACGACCTCATGGGCTCCGCGAGGGCTACAGCACCCGCCGGCCCAGCAGGGTCGCCAGGAGGTTCACGACGATCTTTGCGGTGATGTTCTGGTGGTCCAGGATCGGGTTCACCTCGACCATGTCGACGCTGGTCAGGCCGGGCGTCTCCGACAGCATCTCCATCGCCAGGAGCGATTCGCGATACGTCAGACCGCCGATGGCCGGCGTCCCCACGCCCGGCGCGCACCCGGGGTCCAGCACGTCCACGTCGAAGCTGACGTGAAACGGAGCCCCGCCCTTGGTGGCGGTGTCGATCGCCTGCCGCATCACCGACTGCAACCCGAAGCGGTCGATCGCTTCCATCGTGTAGACCTTGATCCCTGCCTTCTTGAGGAGCTGCCTCTCCCCCTCGTCGGTGTCCCGCACGCCGATCAGCGCGCTCCTGTGGGCGTCGACGATGCTCCCTTTGCAGAGCGCCCTCATCGCGGGAGAGCCGTACTGGAAGATCGCCGCCAGCGGCATCCCGTGCACGTTCCCCGTGGGGCTGGTCCGCGGCGTGTTGAAGTCCGCGTGCGCGTCGAACCAGATCAGCCCCAGCTTATCGTGACAGCGCGAGGCGCCCACGATGCTCCCCATAGCCAGGCTGTGGTCGCCTCCCAGCACCACCGCCACGCGGTCCCGCTGGATCGCTTGCGACACCATCCGCGACAGCCGGCGGCACCCCCGCACGATCTCCTCGGCGTACTTGGCCCGCACGTTGCGCGGCGGATGCGATTCCGGCGCCGGGATGTTCACGTTGCCCAGATCCTCGACCTCGATGCCGATCCGCTCCAGCTCGTGCTTGAGCCCTGCGTAGCGAATGGCGCTCGGCCCCATGTCGACGCCGCGTCGGTCGGCCCCCAGGTCCAGAGGCATCCCGATCACCGTCACGGGCCTGGCCTGCACCGGCTCCCCGGGCAGCGGCAGCAGGTGTGCCACCGGCGCGTCTGTCTGCCGTCTTCGCTTCGCGGGCCGCCTCATGCCGCTTCACCGTAGAAGTACTTGCGCGCCCGCTCCACGTGCTCGCGCGTCACGGTCGTCTCGCCCATCAACGCCGTCGGCTCCAGCTCGTCCTGCGTCAAAATCGAGGCCAGCCGCCGTACGGCCTCCGCTTTCTTGTCGTGCCCGGGCAGCTCCGGCGCGCTCTCGATGTAGTCGGCCACCTGCTTCCACTCGCCGTCGAAGTCCGCGTCGCGTGTCAGCGTCAGCCACAAATCCGAACCCGTGATCCGGTGGGCCAGCCCCGTGTTGGGCCCATTCAGCCACCCGATCAGCTCCCCCGCCGTCATCGGCGGGCGCGGGATCGGGCGCGGCGCGCTGCCCGAAAAGATCTGCTCGAGCGCCCGGTCGGCTGCGGCCGTGCTCGCCAGGCCCCCCTTCTGCTCGAGGAATCCGAGGAAGGCCACGACTGTCGAGAGCAGCTCGCGTTTGCGGGCTGGGTCCGCGGCGAGAGGATCGTACACCTCCGACTCCAGGAACTCGAAGACCAGCCGCGAGTATTCCCAGGGCTCCAACTCTTCGAGCCCCCGGCTCGTCGGGTGCGCCTCCAGGCACGCGCAGAAGTACTCCAGATCGGTCCAGGCGGCCTCGACCCCGGCCATCGAGCCGCCGGCGGCGAGCTGCTCGTCCAGGAAGCCGACGACATGCGCGGCCTCGAGATCCTGCGCAATCTCCAGCTCGGCGAAGTACTCTGCGATGAGCCCCGCCAGCTCGTCGCGCGACCGGTTGGGTGTTGGACGGATGGTCATGGCTGAACTATGATGCTCCCGCCGGCTCCCCACCTTTGACCGGCGCCGCGTGCCCCCGTATCGGAAGCCGCCCATTATACTACCTCTCACCGCCGTGTCTCAAGTCACCCCCGAACCCTCTTCCCCGAGGCCCGCCCCGTTTCAGACCACTGACGAGCAGTCGGCGCTGGCCGACGAGGTCCTGAAGTTCGCCCGCGCCGAGGCTGCGCCGCACGAGCTGGCCGAGGAGTTCGCGATGCCGCTGTGGCGGAAGATGGCCGAGCTCGGGCTGATGGGGTTGCCAATTCCTCGAGAGTATGGCGGCGGCGACTCGGACCTGACCACCACGGTGCTGGCCGTGGAGGCGTTCGTCCGGGGCGGCGGCTCGCTGTCGATGGCTCTCTCCTGGGGGGCCTCGACCGTCCTGTTCGGCATTCCGGTTCTGGTTTTCGGCACCTCCGAGCAGAAGCAGCGCTACCTGCCACGCATCGCCTCGGGCGAGTGGATCGGCGCCTTTGCCCTCACGGAGCCAGGGGCCGGCTCCGACGCTGCCAGCCTCCGCACGCGCGCCCGGCGCACCGACGGTGGCTGGCTGCTGGACGGCGCCAAGATGTTCATCACCAACGGCCCGATCGCCGACGCGTTCCTCGTGTTCGCCTCCACCGATCCCGCTCGCGGCCGCAACGGCATCTCCGCCTTCGTGATCGATCGAGAGACGCCCGGGTTCACCTGCGGCCAGCCGCTCCACAAGATGGGCCACCGCGGCTCTCCCACTTCCGAGCTTGTCTTGCAGGACTGCCGGGTGCCCGACACGGCGCTCCTGGGCAAGGAAGGGCGCGGTTTCGTCGAGGTCGCTTTCTCGACCCTGGAGTGGGAGCGCAGCTGTCTGCTGGGGCCGGGCGCCGGGGCCTGCGCTTTGGCGCTGGAGCGATCGGCCCGCTACGCGCTCTCGCGTGCCCAGTTCGGCCGGCCGGTCGCCGAGTTCGGCGCCGTGCGGCAGCTGCTGGGAGACATGCAGGCGCGGTGCTTTGCCGCGGCGCTCCACTGGCGGCGGCTCGGCTGGCTCAAGGACGCAGGTGTCCCCGCCGTCACCGAGTCCTCCATCGCCAAGCTCGTTATCTCGGAGGACTGCCTGCGCGTCGCCGACAGCGCCGTGCAGATTCACGGCGGCTACGGGTACATCCGCGAGTACCCGGTCGAGCAGTTCTACCGCGACGTGAAGCTCTACACGCTGGGTGGCGGCACCAGCGAAATCCAGCAGCGAATCCTGGCCGAAACGCTCCTCAAGGAGCACCGCGACGGGCGGCATCCCGAGCGGCTCTCGACGCGAGACCCGCTGCTGCGGGCGCTGGCCGGCGACGCCGCTGTCGATCGAATCCAGGAGATGCGGGCGCTGGGGCGCGCAACGGCGGCCTCCGTGCTGGAGGCCTCACTGCGCCACGACCAGCCTGAGCTAGCCTGGGCCGTGGCGCTCGACGAGCTGGCGGCACAGGACCGTCTCGAGAGCCTGCCGTGCGGGCCCGCCCAGGGACCGGTGCCGCCGCGGGTCCATATCCGCGCGGCCGCGTGCGCTTGCGGGCTGGCGGCGGCAGCGCTTGAGCGCGGGCTCGACCTGGCGCTCTCGCTCCGGACCGACCATCCGGACCATGAGCTCCAGGAGCAGATCTTTCCGCTGGCCCGCGCGCGCGCCGAGCTCGACACCGCCCGGCTCCTGGTCTGGCGGGCCGCGCTTTCGACCGACGCGGCCGGCCGTGAGACTGCCCCCCTGGCCGCGGCTGCCCGGCTGCGCGCCTCCGCCGCTGCCACGCAGGCCTTGCTGGCCGTTTCCGACTTGACCGGCGATGTCCCCTGGGCCACATCCCTCTTCCGGTCGGTGGCGGAGCTGCGCCGCGCCGGCGGCACGGATTCCGAGCTGAGGGAGGCCCTGGCGGGTTTTGCAATCGCCCAAGCCCAATGTTAGATTGAGGTCGCGCCGCGTGACGCGGCCCGTCGTTCAAACATGGCTGCAGGCGACACCATCAACCAGGACCTCCTGACCCGCTTCAAGGGCACCGTGCTCGGGTGCGCCGTCGGCGACGCCTTGGGCGCTCCCTTCGAGGGCAAGCCGCGCTCCTTCTTCCTTGCGGGCACGGTCATGCTCGACGAGTTCCAGCGGCTCCCCGGCTACCAGCCCGGGCAGTTCACCGACGAGACCCAGCTGAGCGTGGCGGTCGCCGAGTCTCTCATCCACTGCGGCCGCCTCGATTGCGCCGACGTGGCCCGGCGGTTCGCCCAGCTCTTCGCGCGTGGCGAGGTGGTGGCCCCCGGGCGCGTCACCAGCCTGGCCGTCGGCCGGATCGTCAGCGGAGCCGACTGGCGCGAGGCCGCCGCCGAGGAAGGCGAGGCGGGCAATGGCCCCTCGGCGCGGGTGCTGGCGCTGGCCCTCTGGCACCACGACCGGCTCGACAAGCTTCGCGCCGACGCCATCCAGCTCTGCCGCCTGACGCACCGCGATACGCGAGTCCAGGCAGGCACCGTCGCCATGGCGCGCGCCATCTCGCATTGCCTGGAGGCGAAGAAGATCGACGCCGGCAGCTTCCTGCGCGTCGTGAGCGAATCGGTCGCCGGCATCAACGGCGAGTTCAGCAGCTTGGTCGAGGACCTCGAAGGCTGGGTCGCCTTGCCGGAGGAGTCGGCACTGCCCCTCATCATCGCGGCCGGCGCCGCTTCCTCGGCCGACGTCGAAGTCAGTGGCGGCATCCCCTCCTTCGTCGTCCCGACCGTGCTGGCCGTCTTCTACTTCTTCCTGCGTTACCACGACGACTTCGAGCTCTGCATGCAGGAGTCGATTCGCGCCGGCGGTGACGTCGACACGCTGGCCAGCATGGTCGCCAGCCTCTACGGGGCCTCCCACGGCCTCGATGCGCTCCCCGAGAACCTCGTCAGCAACGTGCAGAATTACAAGTACCTGCTCGAGGTGGCCGAGCGCCTCTTCCGCCGCAAGACCTCCAACTGACGACCGTCCATCCGATGCTTGCTCGAGGCCACTCCGAATGGGTTTGACGAACGGGGCCAAGTCGGAGCTCGAGGCGCTCATCCACAACATCGTCCACGATCTGCGCTCCCCGCTGGTCACCATCGAGAGCATGGTGGTCCTGCTGAGGGACAGCGTCGCGAGCCGCCTCGACAAGGACGAGACCAGCTACCTGGAGCACATCGAGAGCGGCGCCCGGCTGATGCGGGATCTGTTGAGCGATCTGACCGAGTTCACCCTGCTGGCCGAGAAGGTCGACTCGCTTTCGGCCGTTGACCTGCGCGACGTGATGGATCAGCTGCTGGTGGAGCTGGCACCCGAAATCGCCCGGGCCAAGGGCGACGTGCGGCTCGACGGCGAGCTGCCGACCGTGCGCGGAGACGCGGCGGCCGTCCAGACGATCCTGCGCCATCTGCTCGAGAACTCGCTGAAGTTCGTTCGGCCCGGCGCCGCGCCCGCCGTGAGCGTAACCTCACGTCGCCGGGGCGGGTTCTACGAGATCGAGGTTGCCGACGAGGGGATCGGCATCCCCGAGGCCTCGCGCCAGCGGGTGTTCGGGATCTTCACCAAGCTGCATCCGCGCGCCAAGTACGGAGGCAACGGGATTGGACTGGCGCTGGTGAAGCGGGCCGTCGAAAGCCATGGCGGGCAGGTGCGGATCGAGCCGAGGGAGCCGGCCGGCACCCGGGTGATCTTCACCCTTCCCGCGTGAGCTCGCCATCGTCCGCGGAGTCTTGCGTCAATTCCGGGGTGTTCTCGAGCTCGCCCAGCCCGCGGGCCATTCGGAAGTAGAGGGCCAACCCGGCGGCGTGTCTCTCCTCGAAGCGGAACTGGAGCCCGAGGAGGTAGGCGCGCACGAGCGGCAGCGGCAGGCGCATGCGGGCCGCCGCGGGGGCGGCCACCGCCTCGAGGTCCTCGGGCCACCGTCGCGCGTTCTGCTGGAAGAGTCGGGAGAGCCGTTGAATCTCTTGGCTCTGCTGGCGCTCCGCCTCCCGGCGGAAGCAGACGAGCGCGAAGGTCATGGGCAGCCCGGTCATGCGAACCCACTCGTCGGCCAGGTCGTAGACATGGCCGTGAGACGGCGTCGCGCGGGCCGCCAGCGCCGGGTCGCCGATGATCATCACGGGGCCGGGCGGCAGGCCCCCGGCGAGGTCCCAGCTCTCGTATCGCGGCTCCACCCGGAAGCGGTGGTGCATCAGGATCTTGAGCAACACGACCGTCGTCGCCGATTCCGAGCAGAGGTGCACGGTCTGGCCTGCGAGCGCCGTCACCGGCTCGGGCGAGAGCAGCAGGACGCTCTGGATCGGGCCGCCGGCGCTGATCCCGACGCCCGGCACGCGACCGTAGAGCTCTCCGCCCCGCGCGTACTCGATCGAGCTTATCGCGCTCAGATCGAGCAGCCCGCATCGCATGCGGCGGTTCAGCTCGCTCGGGACGGCCGCGGTGATCTCGCGTCCGGGCCCGGGCGCGAGCCCGACGAAGAGCGGATCGCAGTTGACGTAGTCGATACGGCCGATGCGCAACACAGGCCGCGCAGGATACCACGCCCGCGCGCCGCGAGGCCACTACGCCGCCGCCCGGGGCTCCCGATGTGGACCTGGCTCGGGACCCCGTGCTAGGATCGAGCTGGATGGAAAGCCTGCTCGGCATCGAGGTCGTCGACCGCAACAACGTCAAGCTCATCCGTGTGAACGGCAACATCGGCACGGAGAACTCGGCGGACTTCCGGGAGAAGCTTCTCGGGGCCATCGAGGACGGAATCAGCCAGATTGTCCTCGACGTTGAGCGGATGAACTACATCAACAGCATGGGCATCGGCGCCATGGTCGATGCCTACAACCGCGTCAAACAGACCGACGGAGCGCTAGCCCTCGTCAATCCCTCCAAGGAGCTGGCGCAGCTGCTCAAGATTCTTCGGCTCGACAAGCTCTTCAAGTACGTCGCCACGTACGACGAGGCTCTCGAGTACTTCTTGAAGCGCAAACTCCTCTGACTCGACCCGGGAGGGCCAAAGCCGCTGGTGGCACGCCAATGGATCACGAGCTGACAGTCGAAGGAACCAACCGAATCCTCCTGCTCCGGGAGAAGTCGATCGACGTCAACAACATTGCCGAGTTTCGCGACCTCCTCGAGAAGCACGCCACCGAGGGCGCCGGAAACATCGTGCTGGGCTTGGACGGCGTCGACTACATGGGCTCCGTGGCCCTCGGCATGATCAGCCTCGCCTCGATCATGGTCGACAAGCGCGGCGGCAAGTTCATCGTGGTCTGCGGCAAGGACAGCATTCTCAAGCTCTTCATCGTCAGCGGTCTGTATCGCGTCATCCGCATCGTCGAGACCCTCGAGGCGGCCCGCCAGCACGTGGAGCGGCGGTGAACCGGCCGGGGGGCCGCGCCGGGCAGCTCGCAGCCTGGCTGCCGGCCGTCGTCTGGATGGCTCTGATCTTCGTGCTCTCGAGCGGCCCATCGGGTGCCGAGCGCCTGCCGCGCTGGTGGCTGTTTCCCGGCATCGACAAGCTGGGCCATCTCTTCGAGTACATGGTCCTGGCACTGCTCCTGCGCCGGCCTCTGCAAGGCACCGCCCTGGAAGTCGCCGCCGGCCACGCCGGCGCAGTCATCCTCGTGACGTCGCTCTACGGCGCCACGGACGAGCTCCACCAGTACTTCGTCCCCAGCCGATCCATGGAACTGTCGGACTGGATCTCCGACACCCTCGCCGCCATGCTGGGCGCCGCGCTCCCGCTCAGGCGCTCCGCGACCTCGCCCGTCCGGGCCCGTCAGTAATAGTCGGGGACCAGGTCCAGGACGACCACGCTCGAGCCGGTGTCCTGCGCGTCGGAGGCCTCTTCCGAATCGTCCCAGACGATCTCCAGGTATACCCTGTTACCAATGATTCGCTCGCGGGTGTTCATCTGCGGGCTCCTCTCGGTTGACCGTCTATGAGTCGTTCGTGATATCCTCGTCCAGAATTATAGAAATCAGCGACGGGTAGTGTCAATCCGGGGAGGAGCGCTTTGCGGCATCTCATCGAGGAAATAGAAAGCGTCAAAATTGTCCGGATCCAGGAGGATCTCGGCAGCAAGAGCACGCGCCCCTTCCGCCATCTCGTGGAGCAAGTCGCCAGCAAGGGCTTCGAGCGCATCCTATTCGACTTCTCGGGCGTCCGCTTTGTCGCCAGCATGTCCATCACCTCGCTCTTCAGCGCCTACAAGAAGCTCAAGGACGGCGGCGGGGAGCTCGGCCTGGTCGGCGTCTCACCCGAGCTGGCCAAGATCTTCGAGGTGGTTGGCCTTCCGGCCCTGGTCAAGAGTTTTCCGACCGAGAGAGAAGCCCTCGACTACTTCAAGGAGAAGGAGGGTTGAGCTTCGAACGCGGCAGGTTCGACCGCCCTCCCAGGGGCGGACGCGACTTCCGGGACCGCCCCGACGATCGCCCCCCGCGGGAAGAGAAGCTGCGCGTCTTCGTGGCGCTGCAGATGCCCGACGTGGCGCTCGAGGCCTTGGCCAAGCTGCAAGGCGAGCTGCGCGCCGAGCCCGAGCTGGCCTGGAACGTCAACTTCCCTCGCGGCAGCGGTCTCCACGTGACCCTCCAGTTCCTGGGCGAGATCTCCGCCGGCCGCGCCAGGGCCGTGTCGAGGGCGGTCCAGGAGGTTGCCGCCGAGCATGCGCCCTTCCGAATCGACCTTGCAGGCCTGGGCGCCTTCCCCAAGCCGGGACGCGCCCGGGTCGTCTGGACCGGGCTCAGAAGCGGGCTCGAGCTTCTCAGCCGCCTTCAGCGCCAGCTCGAGGATCTGCTCATCAAGAACGGCTTCCCCAGGGAGGGCCGCGGATTCGAGCCGCATCTCACCCTGGCCCGCCTCAAAGACCCGGCCGACCTGCGACGCTTGGTCGACAAGTACGCCACCTTCGCGGTCCCGGGAGTCCCGGCCGCGGCCCTGCATGTGATGAAGAGCGAGCTGCAACGCGAAGGCTCCGTCTACACCGCGCTCTCGACCGCCCCCCTGGGCGTTCCGGCACCCGCCGTGCAATCCGCTTGACTCCGACCCGGCCCGGCCCCAAACTCGGAAAACTTTCCGGCTACCATCCATACCCCCCCCACGCTTCTACAAGGAGTGCCCAGACCGTGCCTTTCCAGCGCCTCGTTCCGAAGAAAATGTTCCTAACCAAGGGCGTCGGGACTCACAAGGAGTACCTGAACAGCTTCGAGGTCGCGCTGCGCGACGCCGGTATCGAGAAGTACAACCTCGTCACCGTGTCGAGCATCTTCCCCCCCGATTGCAAGATCATCACCCGAGCCGAGGGTCTCAAGTACCTGGAGCCCGGCCAGATCGTCCCCGTGGTGATGAGCCGCCAGTCGACCAACGAGCCCAATCGCCTCATCGCCGCCAGCGTCGGCCTGGCCCTGCCCGCCAAGAGCAAGAAGCGCGAGCAGACCTACGGCTATCTCTCCGAGCACCACTCATTCGGTGAGACCGAGGAGAAGGCCGGCGACTACTGCGAGGACATGGCCGCGCAGATGCTGGCCACCATCATGGGGCTCGAATTCGACATGGAGAAGGCCTACGACGAGCGCAAGGACCTCTGGCGAGTCAGCGGCCACACCATCCACACGCGCAACATCACCCAGTCCGCCGTCGGCAACAAAAAGGGCCTCTGGACAACCGTCGTCGCGGCCTCCGTCCTGATCGTCTGAAGCCGCGCGCCGCAAACGGCGACAGGGGGGCGTGAAGTGAGGGGTTTCACCCCGGGGTACCCGACATGAAGAAGACGACCCACAAAGGCGCATCGCCAGCTCATCCCCACGAACTCCGCGTCGGAAGCGGCCACCCGGCCGCCATTCATGGCAGCAAGTGCGATCGCATGGTGGCCAAGCTGCCGGCCGTGGAGCCCTGGCGCCCCAAGCCGAAGATGTCCGTCGTCGACCTGGTTGCCGGCTTCAGTGCGCGCGGCGCCTTCAACGGCGGGCGCCTCGCCGAGGCGTGCCGGCTCTACGAACACGTGCTGGGCTCCAACGCCACCGTGGCCCTGACGCTCTCGGGCGCCATGATCCCGGCCGGGCTCGGAGGCACGCTGATCGAGCTGATGGAGCGCGGCTTCGTCGACTGCATCATCTCCACCGGCGCCAACCTCTACCACGATCTGCACTTCGCCCTCGACATGCCCGTCGTGCAGGGCGATTTCCGGGTCGACGACGAGGCGCTTGCCAAGGACGGCGTCGTGCGCATCTACGACGTCTTCATCACCGAGAAGGTCCTCCTCGACACCGACCTCTACATCCGCAAGATCGTCGAGCGCATTCCTGCCCGCGAGCCTCTCTCCACCGCGCGCCTCCACCGCATCCTCGGAGAGCATGTCCTGGAGCACGCGCCGCACCCCGAGCGCTCCTTCGTCGCAGCCGCCGCTCGGCTCGGCGTCCCTGTCTACACCAGCTCTCCCGGCGACAGCTCCATCGGGATGAACCTGGCCGGCGTGAAATTCGATGGCGGCCGGCTCCTCATAGACCCCGACCTCGACGTCCTCGAAACCAGCGCTATCGTCCACGATGCCGAGCAGAACGCCGTCATCATGATCGGTGGCGGGTCGCCCAAGAACTTCTACCTCCAGACCCAGCCCACGCTCTGGCAGATCCTCGGCGTCAACAAGGGCGGCCACGACTTCTTCATCCAGCTCACTACCGACAGCCCCCACTGGGGCGGCCTCTCCGGCGCCACACCCCAGGAGGCCGTCAGCTGGGGCAAGGTCAAGCCCGGCCAGCTGAAGAACAACGTCGTGGTCTACAGCTGCGCCACCGTCACCGCGCCTGTGCTCTTCGGCTACGCCGTGGCCCGCTGCAAGCCCCGCAAGCCCAAGCGGCTGCTCGATCGGATCGACGACATCCTCGCCGATCTGCGCCGCGCCACCGGCGCCAAACGCAAGCCCGGCGCCTCCGGCAAAGGCACCTCCAAGAAGTAGCCCCCGAGCGACTGAAGCCTGATCCCTGATCCCTGAAGCCTGAAGCCTGAAGCCTGATCCCTCACGCCTCAAGCCTCCCATGTCCTCCCTCGATGGCCCCGACCCCGTCCTCAGCCTCGTCATCCCCGTCTTCAACGAGGAAGAGTGCCTCGAGGGCCTGCTGGCCGAGATCACTGCGGCGATGGGAAAGGTCGCCGGGCTCGACGGCCGCTACGAGGTCCTCCTCGTCGACGACGGGAGCACCGACGGCACCCCGGCCCTGATGCGGCGGCTGCGGGCTTCCGATGCGCGCGTGCGGATCGTGCGTTTCCGCAAGAACGCGGGCCAGACGGCCGCCTTCGACGCCGGCTTCAAGGCCGCCCGTGGGCGCGCCGTCGTGACTCTGGACGCCGACGGCCAAAACGACCCGGCGGATATTCCGAAGCTTTTGCCGATGCTCGAGCAGGCCGACGCCGTCTGCGGCATCCGCGCCCGCAGGCAGGATAGCTTCATCCGGCGGCTCAGCAGTCGCATCGGTAACGGCGTGCGAAACTGGGCCACGGGCGAGGACATCGTCGACACGGGCTGTTCCCTGAAGGCCTTCCGCCGGAGCATCCTGGCCCGGTTCCAGCTCTACACGGGCATGCATCGATTCCTGCCGACGTTGGTGCGGCTTGCCGGCGGCACCGTGCTGCAGGTGGATGTCCATCACCGCCCCCGTCAGGCCGGAACGGCCAAGTACGGCGTGGGCAACCGGATGTTCAGGACCATCGCGGACCTGGCCGCCGTGGTCTGGATGAAGCGGCGCTGGCTCAGCTACGAGATCGCCGAGGAGTGACGGCCATGTCGGATACGCAGTGGGTCTGGTTCGGGATCATGGGCAACTTCGTCTTCGGCGGGCGCTTCATCGTGCAGTGGATCGCCAGCGAGCGCGCCGGCAAGAGCGTCATCCCCATCGCCTTCTGGTACCTCTCCATCCTCGGCAGCGCGATCATCTTGAGCTATGGCCTCCACAAGGTCGATCCCGTCATCATCTTGGGGCAGTTGATGGGTTTCGTGGTCTACATCCGGAACTTGATGCTGCTGGCCCGCCGGCAGGACGCGTCCATGGAGCCGGACTGAGCCGGCAAGCCCGCCAATAGTTCGAACATTTTGGCTCCCTCGAGCCGATGTTTTGAATGGTGATCGCCAGCGCGCGTCGCCTGCGCCTTCGCGCGAGTGTGCTGTCCGCCGACGCGCGATCGCAGTAGAGTTCCTGCAGGTCGCTTTTTCCGCCCAGCCGTCTCCATGGCCAGACCCACCATCCGCAAGCTTCCCCAGCCGCCCTCAGAGCCTCCGGACTTCGGAGAAGAGTTCCCGTCCGAGCCGCGGGAGATGCCGAGGACACGATTCGCGCTGGTGTTCGGAGCGCTGTCGTTGGCCTTCCTGGCTGGCTTCTTCGCGGCGAACTTCATGTGGTCGCAGCAGCGCAGCATGGACGAGGTCACGCTGCTCGACAGCGCCCGCCGCAAGTCGGGCGAGGTGAAGCTCCCCGTGCTCTGGGAGGCTTACCGCGAGGTCGGCTGGGTGCTGAGCACCAACCCCGCCAACCAGGAGGCGAAGGATCTGTCGGAGCGCATCCGGGAGAAGATCGCCAGCGCCGCGGTGAACAAGACGCGAGGCGAGATCCGCGAGGAGATCGATCGCGAGAAGAGGGACCACTACGCAGACTTCCGCCGCAAGGGGCTGGCAGCCTGGCGGCGTGGGCAGCTCGAGGACGCCGCCGGGTACTTCGAGATCGCGCTCGACACCTATGCCACCGGTGCCTTGAAGCGGGACCTCTTCTACATCTACAAGGCCTTGGGCGAGCAGATGGCCCGCCGCAAGGAGCCAGAGGCCGCGGAGCGTTGGGCGGAGAAGGCCCGGCGACTGGGCGTGTGGGTCGCCGGCAAGCTCCAGGCGCCGCGCATCCTGCCCGAGCGGCTCTTGAACGAGATCGACGGGGCCGAGATGATGCTGGTGCCCGACGGCTGGGTCAAGATGGGCAACCCCATTGGCGCGCCGGACGAGCGCCCCGTGCACAACGTTTTCGTCGAAGCCTTCTTCCTTGACCGGCTCGAGATCACGAACTCCCAGTACGGACGGTTCCTGGCGGCCACCAACCGCAAGGAGCCGCGCTACTGGCGTGACCCGCGCTTCGATCGACCCGAGCAGCCCGTGGTCGGCGTCACCTGCACCGACGCGATGGCCTACGCCCGCTGGGCGGGAAAGCGGCTGCCGACGGAGGCCGAGTGGGAGCGCGCGGCGCGCGGCGAACAGAATGCGCCTTACCCCTGGGGTGGCGACCTGCCGAGCGAAAACGGAGTCCTGCGAGCCTGCTTTGCCTCCGGCACCCTGGTCGCCGGCGCGCCTCGGACGGTCATGGGGCCGGTCGTCGCAGGCAGCTATTCGACCGGCGCGTCGCCCTTCGGTTTCCTCGACATGGCAGGCAACGTCTCCGAGTGGACCTCGGATCGCTACTCCGAGACCTACTATGCGGGCAGTCCCGAGCGCAATCCTAAAGGCCCGGCAACCGGCGCCGAACGCGTGGCGCGCGGCGGTTCCTGGGCCGATCCAGCCGAGAAGATCACGGTCAGCGTCCGGGCCCATCTGCACCCCGACTCCGAGGAGAGCACTGTCGGCTTCCGCTGTGCCGTGGACACGCGGGCCCGCTGAACCGTCACGGCTCGCGCTGCTCCACGAGCGCCAGAACGCCCTGCTCGATCCGGACCTCGGCGCGCTCCGAGAGGATGCGGTTGCTCACGCCGCGCGCTCGCCATGGCGATAGCGTCTCGCCGGCCAGGTTCCACTGCAGCCCTCGCGTGCGTACTCCGGTAACGTCGCCGCCAAGCGGCACCAGCGAGGTGATCGGGTAGGCAGCTTCGGACCGTAGCTGCTCGCCAGCACCCGGCACCACGAACCGGATGCGGCAAAATTCCCCGTGCAGCGCGATCAACCCATGCCGCGCCCGGAACGCCGCGGCCAGGTGCAGGTTGGCGAGCTCGTGATCCAGTCTTCCTCCCAGCGCGCCCAGCAACGCGACCGGGAAGAGCCGTCGCCGCGCCACTTCCTCGAGCACCAGCTCCAGATCGGTCTCGTCCTTTTCGGCCGGGAACCGGTGGCTTTCGGCCTGGCCTGGAACTGCCGAGACCGAGTCGCCGTCCCCCATCCAGAGCTGCGCCACCAACCCCAGCGCTCCAAGATGATCGGCCCCGGAGTCGGCGCAGGCCACGAACGCGCTCCGCGTGTCCAGCTCGGCGAGCAAGGCCGCAGGCGAGCCGATCGGTCCGCCCGCAACGACCACGCAGGCCGGCTTCCACCCGTGACAGAGCCAGCCCTCCGACCGTTGCCGCCGGGACGTCACGCCGGCTTCGGAGCTCCCCGGCGGCTGACCTTCTCTTCGATCCGGCTGTCGAGGATGAGGGTGACCGGCCCGTCGTTGAGCAGCTCGACTTCCATCGTGGCCCGAAAGACGCCGGTCTCGGCGCCCACACCGGCAGCCCGGAAGGCCGCAACCAGCTCTTCGAAGAGCGGCCCCGCCACCTCGGGTGGGGCCGCGCTGCTGAAGCTGGGCCGCCGGCCGCGCCGGCAGTCGGCCAGCAACGTGAACTGGCTCACCAGGAGCAACCCGCCCCCCGATTCGCGGAGCGAAAGATTCATCTTGCCCTCTGCATCCTCGAACAACCTGAGCTCCGGCACCTTGCGGACCATCCAGTCTATGTCTTGCCGGTCATCCCCCTCGCCAATCCCGACCAGCGCCAGCAACCCGCGCCCGATCGAAGCGACCCGCTCGCCACCAACGGACACGGACGCTCGTCCGACTCTCTGCAGCACCGCAATCATCTATTACTGAGCCTGTCGAAGGGTCATCCTGAGCCCTTCGGCATGCTCAGGACATGCTTGTCGAAGGATGCCCCCGGGACGTGCCATCCGCTAGCGCTCGTCCGCTTCGCTTCGGATGCGCTCGTCGTCGCCGGCGGCAGGCGCCCCGAAGGTCCCTACCGGGCGCGAGGGGTTCGCCTCGGGCCTCGTGTTCGTCACCTGAGACGGCTCGTGCATGGACCCTTCGGGAAGCGATCCACCGGAGCCGGTGGAGCCTTCGACTCCTTCTGTCGTCGGCCGCTCGTCGGCGGTGACTCCCGACTGCGCCATGATCTGTTGCAGCACCGCGTAGTCGAGGTTCTTGTTCTCGTACTGGCCCGGCGGGGCGTTCGACTGAGGCACCCAGACGAAGTCGGGGTGGTCGAATTCGCTTCCGCCCGTCCAGTCGCTCGCCACGATGCGGTTCCGGTCGTCCAGCTTCATCCGGAAGGCGTACTTCACGACCTTCGGATTCGGCCCGCCCAGGTCGTAGGGGCCGTACGTGGCATACGTCACGAGCGCCTCGAACCGGTACTCGCGCCGGTCCGCGTCATAATGCTGGACGTACTTGTAGCCGTAGGTCGGATGGTTGTCCTTGGCGTTGTCGGCGTCGATCTCCGTCACGAAGGCCTGATTGCGCTGCCCCAGATAGTCGAGGCAGATGCGATGGAAGTTGTGCGGGTAGATGTCCCGGAACGGCTCTCCGCCGTTGGCTCGCAAGGCCTCCATCGCCCGCACCTGGTCGTCGCCCGAGAAGTTCCCGAGCGTGATGCCGTTGTAGACGTAGCCTCGCTCGCGTACGCCTCGGCCCTCGAGGTAGCGACTCCGGATGATGGGGTGGGACATGTCGGCGATGCAGTCCATGAACGACTCGCTCAGCAGGCCCTTCATGTCGGGCCGCGAGAACTCCAGGGTGCCCGATCGCTGTTGCTCGACCGTGTACTGATCGTCGCCTTCACCGTTCATGTCGTAGGCGGCGGCGTAGCTCTCGTAGCGCAGTCGCGCGGCCTTCAGCGGTCCGCGAAGCTTCACCTGGGTCACCGCTGGCGGCAGCGGCACCAGGCAGGCGGCAGCCGCCCAGCCGTTGCAGTGCCCGAACCAACCGTACCGGGTCGCTCCAGGGACCTCCGTCTCGCGCCCGTCCGGTCCTGCCACCTTGATGCCCTTTTGTCGCGGCTTCTTCTCCTCGTCGGCGGAGACGGGCTTCTCGAAGGCCTTCTGGAAATAGTTGTGCTTGTTGGCCGGGTTGGCCTCCCAGGCCGCCGCGCGCGGATTCTTGCCCGTCTGCGTCAGCACGTAGCTGTCGTACTTCTCCAGCGGGGACAGCCACTCCCTTCCGGTCCGGCCCAGCGCCAACCGGCAGGAGATGAACGGCCAGTAGCCGCTGGACCACGGCAAGCTCTCCTTCTGGACCGTCATGTTGCGCTCGTAACGCTCCTTGACGACCGGGAAGGATTGGCTGCCGACGACCCGGTTTCCGCTCACCCAGCGCAAGTCGTAGCTCTCCAGCCGCGTCGACTGGTCGCCCGCCCTGACGATCACGTCGTCGAAGTTGAGCGTGTCGCCCTGGACCCGGACCATGCGGTCCAGAGCATCCGCCGAGAGTGCGTCCGGCGTCTCGTCCGGCTGGGCCGACACAATGGCCGTCGCCAGGGCCAGGAGCATGATCGATAGGAGCAGATGTCGCATGAGGAAAATCAGGGCTTCCCATGACTCCTACGCGGGACGCCTGAAGGTTGTTGCGGCAGGGCGGGAGGCTCCACGAGGTAGCTGATGCCGAGCTGGCTTCGTGAGTAGATGGCCCACGGCCGCCCGGGGCTCCAGATCTGGTGCACCAGCGCCCCGTCAGCGGGCCGTGACAGCACCCACTCGACGTCCCGGTCGGGATCGGTCGCCACCTTCGGCGCAATCGGCTCCCTGGGGCCCTGGAAGAGCAGCGCTTCCTCTCGCGGGTACCGAGCCCCGGCCGCGGGCGCGCGCACGGCCTGCATGACGTCGCGAGCGAACGGCAGCCCGCCCAGCATCTCGGTCACCTCGAAAGTCACGGCCGTCGTGGCCGGCGTGCTGGTAGCGTCGAAGAGGGGGAAGTCTGCGGGAATCAGAGAGTCCTCGCCGACCACGGGGGACGGGGCCGCGCCGTCCTTGCGATAGTCCCGGCTCAGCCGCTGAAGGCGGCCCTTCACGGGCGACTCGAACGTCGCGCTCGCCAGCGCCAGCCCATGCGGCCTCCCCGCCGGATCGAGCCGGGAGAGAAAGATGAATCCCGCGCGTCTGGGGTCCCTGCCCGCCGAGTCGCGCGCCAGCACCTGGTAGTACTTGAGCGCCCCCTTCGTTCGCACCGAGGCGACCCGGTACTCCCAGGTCGTCGCCGGCGAAGCTTGCTCGCTCGGCCTGGGAGTGCTCCCGTGGAGGCTCAGTACTACCCGCCGCGACTCCACAAACCAGCAGTCGCCCTCACGCCACTCGGGCACCGGAAACGGCTCCGCCGCCCAGCCCGCGCACACCGCGGCCAGAGCCATCCAGCCGAGCCCTGCCGGCGCCGGCCTCCATCGCAACCCGTTCACTCCGCCAGTATACGGAGCGTCACCCGCGTCCGGAGCAGATTTCACCCGATTTCAGCCCCGATTCAGTCTTCCCCGGCGTAGTCTCCCGCCTGTTCTTGCGAGCACGGCCGGTTTGCGGGTGCGGCACCGCCCGCTCCCGCAAATGAGAACCGCCCCGGGCGGCCTGACGGGCCTTCCGGGGCGTTGGAGGCGTGGCAGAGGGGTTGATTGCACCGGACTGTGACTCCGGCAAAGGCTCCAGCACGGGGTCTTTCGTGGGTTCGAATCCCAC
>JACPRK010000116.1 GCA_016190005.1 Candidatus Wallbacteria bacterium
CCTGATCCCTGATCCCTGATCCCTGATCCCTGAAGCCTGATCCCTGATCCCTGATCCCTGAAGCCTGATCCCTGAAGCCTGATCCCTGAAGCCTCACGTCTGGTGCGGGATCGCCAGCATCAGGCCGCCAATGAACTCCCTCACGTGGCAGTCGCCGGGAATCAGCGACTCGGGGTCTGACGTCAGTGGAGTGATCGAGTCCAAAACGCGGTTGCCTTCCGCGCACCGCAGGCATGCATCGAGGCTCATCCCTTCGGGGAGCTGATCGGCCCTGGGAAACTGGCCGGCCAGGTAGTGCTGCAGAATTGGGAGGTCAAAGGCGAGGCCGCCATTGACGAAGGCGTTCGCGGTCCGGAGGAAGGGGAGCATGTCGGTCAGCTCTCCGTCCCGCACGTAGTGCCAGTGGCCCAGGATGGAGCGGATGTCCTTGTTGCGGTGCTTCGTGTCGCGCAGCATTCGGCGAAACATGTTGACCAGCGTGAACGGGATGGCGCGGCCCGAGCTGCCGTCGTCCTCTAGCACTCGGTTGGCGTTGAAGAGGAAGACTTTGAACTTCTTCTCGTCCGGGATGCCGGCGGTGATGTAGGGGAAGAGACCGTGCAGGCAGTCGATGATGAGAACCTGATCGCTCGTCAGCTGCAGCGGCTCGGTGCCCGATCGGCGGCCGCTCTTGAAGTCGAAGATCGGAGTGTCGACGACTTTGCCCTCTAGCAGGTCGTAGATGTGGTTGCGCATCAGCGGGATCTCGTAGGCCCGCGCACGCTCGTAGTCGCGGTCTCCCGACTGATCCGTCGGGTGCTGATCGACGCTGTAAAAGTAGTTGTCGGCGCTGAATACGGCGAACTTCTGGCCCGTGCGTTCCTGTATGAGCTGCGTGATCTTGTGCGTGGTGGTCGTCTTCCCCGAGCTGGACGGCCCCGTCACCATGAAGATGCGAATGCCTTTGCGCGCAAGGAACTTGTCGGCGGCGTCGTGGAGCTGGCGCCCGTACTCGTCGATGGAGGCGCCGATCAGCTCGGGGAGCTTGCCCGTGGCCACCCATTCGTTGATGCCAGCGACCGTGTCCGTGCGCATCCGGCGATTCCAGGCGGCCGCCTCTTCCACGAGCTGCTCGGGATACGGCACCTGCGAGAAGTCGCTTTCGCGCATCGCGCCGCGGCGCACCCAGAGCCGGCCGCTCGAGTAGAACTGGTACTCGTCGGCAACGCCCCGCAGCCCCCAGAACCGCAGTGTGACGATGACCATGCGGTGGATCTCGTCCAGCGGAGCCGGGGTGTTGGGGGTGAGGTACTGGGGGTTGGCATTGAGACGGCCCATCACGTCGTGCGTGAGGAACTCGGCGATGTCCTCGTCGGACTTGCCGAGGAAGAGCCACGCGTTGATGCCGTCGTGGACGTCGGCCTGGAATCCGCCAACCTTGCGCCCGGCTTTCAGGATGGCGTTCTGGATCTTCTCCATCCGGAAGGGGACCCGGTTGCCTACCTTGTCGTCGATCAGGAGGATGCGATTGTCGGTCTTGAGCTTCATCGAGGCCAGTATAGATCGCGAACCAGACCGGCGGATGCCGGACCCGGCGCTGGCACTCTTCAGCCCATTGTTTGCAGCCCGTGACCGCGAGCACCGGAGCGGCCGTGCCGCAGTGCGTTATGGGCTTCCCACCCGCGGGCGCGCGTGCTAACCTGTCGGCGGCCTCCCCGGCATGACGGCCCGGGGAAGGAGGCAGAAAGCCTCCGGACGGACGCGAGAGGGATCGAGCCATGGGCAAAGAGACGCTGTCGATCACGGACAACCGCACCGGCAAGACCTACGAGGTCGCGATCAAGAACGGCACCATCAAGGCGATGGATCTCCGCCAGATCAGGACCGACGCGGAGGACTTCGGGTTGATGACCTACGACCCGGCCTTCACCAACACAGCTTCCTGCCAGAGCAAGATCACGTTCATCGACGGCGATCGCGGGATCCTCGAGTATCGAGGCTACCCGATCGAGCAGCTTGCCGAGCGCAGCAACTACCTGGAGGTCGCCTATCTCGTCGTCAACGGCGAGCTGCCGACCAAACAGGAGCTGGAGCAGTGGACCTTCGAGATCAACAACCACACGCTGCTCCACGAGAACGTCAAGAAGTTCATGGACGGCTTCCACCACGACGCCCACCCGATGGGCATGCTCATCAGCACGGCGGCGGCCCTCTCCACCTTCTATCCCGATGCCAAGGAGGTCCACGACCCCGAGACGCGCCACCTCGACATCGTGCGGCTTATCGCCAAGATGATCACGATGGCGGCCTTCGCCTATCGCCACAGCCTGGGCCAGCGCTACGTCTACCCGGACAACTCGCTCTCCTACTCCGGGAACTTCATGAACATGCTGTTCCGCATGACCGAGCGCCCCTACAAGCCCAACCCGGTCCTGGAGCGGGCCCTGGACGTACTCTTCATCCTCCACGCCGACCACGAGCAGAACTGCAGCGCCAACGCCATGCGTAGCGTCGGCTCCAGCCAGGTCGATCCCTATAGCGCCGTCGCCGCCGCTACCGCCGCGCTCTACGGCCCCCTGCACGGCGGCGCCAACGAGGCCGTCCTGCGGATGCTCAAGGAGATCGGCTCCAAGGACCACGTCCCCGCCTTCATCCAGGAAGTCAAGTCCGGCAAGGGCAGCCGCCTGATGGGCTTCGGCCACCGCGTTTACAAGAACTACGATCCGCGCGCCAAGTTCATCAAGAAGATGGCCGACGAGGTCTTCGAGGTCACAGGGAAGAACCCGCTCCTCGAAATCGCCGTCGAGCTCGAGCGCATCGCGCTGCAGGACGAGTACTTCGTCAGCCGCAAGCTCTATCCGAACGTCGACTTCTACTCCGGTCTCATCTACGAGGCGATGGGCTTCCCCGTCGCGATGTTCCCCGTGCTCTTCGCCATCCCCCGCACCTCCGGCTGGCTGGCCCAGTGGCTCGAGATGATCCAGGATTCCGAGCAGAAGATCGCCCGCCCTCGCCAGGTCTACACGGGCCACCGAAAGCGCGACTACGTCCCCATCGCAGAGCGCAAGCAGTAGCGGCCAGCGGCCCAGTGGGCCGGAGGTTGGCATCGGCCGCACCGTGAGTTAAGGAGTCCGGCGAGATGATGCCGATCCGAAGGCTCTGCCGGAGTCTGACGCCGTTCTTCGCAAGCGCAGTGCTGGCGCCCTGCCTGCTGGCTCAGGCACCGCCCACGCTCCCCTCGACCGCGACACCCGCCGTCGAGGCGCCCTCATCACGACCTCCGGCGGCCAAGCCCGGCTCCTCCATCAATCTCGTCTTCGAGGATGCCCGCCAGCAAGCCGGCCTCTCGGGCAAGGCAGAGGCCGCGCAGGCGCTGCTGGAGCTGGGCGACCACGCAGGCGCCGCCAAGCGCTACGCCGACATGGCCGTCGACTGGCAGAAGCTGACGACTCAGTGGCGCGACCAGGCACTGACTGCCATCGAGAACGCTGCCGCGGGTCATGCGTCCGCCGCCGACGCCGCTCGGGCCGTCGACCTCTATGCCCGGGGCGAGTCCGAAGTCCAGAAAGCGATCGACCTGGCGACCGGCGCCCACCAAACCGGCGGCCGCGAGGGTCCCAGCGAGAACGCAGTCCTGGAGCGGGTCCGAGAGCTCAGGCTCCGAGCTTCCTCACCGGCCCTCTCCGAGGCCCTCTCTGGGCTCGTGCGCGACGCCGAGAACCGGGCCCTGGCCCTGGCCGACCTCCGCACCGCCGAGCGCGACGCCGACGGCGCCTTCTTCCTCTTCACGAAGCTCCACGCCGGCTCCGTCAGCCAGACCCGACGCCAGGGCATCGTCGAGAAGCTCCTGAGCCTCTACTCCGACCTCATCTCGGAACGCCGCCTCCGAGTCGCCGCCAAGATCGCCGTCTGGTATGTGGACAACCACGCCGCCCAGTCCTCCATCTGGAGACAAGAGACCATCCGACTCGTCCAGGCGATCCTGGGAACCGTCCCGGCCTGCGGCGCCTCGAGCGGCCACGGCAAGGAACAAGACCTTGCCGCCCCGGACGCCGTCGGGCTCCTTTGCCGGTTCTTCGTCACTCCGGGGACCGCGACGCCCGCGGTCTGGCTCCTCCTGGCCCAGGCCTACCGCCAGTCGGGCGAGCTGGGAGACGCCATCCGCTGGTACGAGCTGGCCCTCGCTGCCGACGGCCATGACGCCCAGGTCCGAATGTGGCTTGCCGAAGCCTGTGCCGCTGTCGGTAAGATCGACTCTGCCGTCCGCCACATGATCGACGCCATCAACCTCGGCTACTCCGTCCGTCGCGCCCTCGACAACCCCGAACTGGCCGCTTTGCGCCAGACTCCGGCCTACCGATCTCTGGAGCGAGGCTCGTTGTTCTGAGAGTGGACTTGGCATTTGCCCCGGGCCCAGAGCTAGAGAATCGCACCCATTGCGTGTCGTAGCTTCGCCCTCATCCATGCGCGAATCTTCCGAAAATCCTCCTGCCCCTCGGCTTCGGCTCTGGCCTTCGAGCGCTCCCAGAGCCGTTTGCAACGGGGTTCCCAGGGGCCCATGGCCCTTGGGTCGGAGCTCGAGGGCAAGGCCCTCGACAGGAATCGGTACCACTTTCCTCCTCGCGCTTCTTCTCTCGCTCGGAACTGTCACCGCGCCGCTCGCGGCGCAGACGAGCTACACGTCCAAGAACACGGGCGGGGCGGCCGTATCGACCACGCCGTCACCGGCGTCGGGGACGGGCCTGCCTTCAACCGTTTCCGCGATTTCGCAGCCGAGCCAGATGACCCGGCTCGGGGACTTGAAGGTCGACATGCCTCGGCTGACCGGTGTGACTTCATCAGGCGCCGCGCCAGCGACTCCGGCGACCACCGGGTACTTCGCGGCCAAGGGCGGCACGGCGCTGGGCGGACGGTCGGCCTCGGTGACGGCCGGCGAACTGCGCCGGTGGCGGCTGCGCCGGGCGATCGACGAGACCGTGGGAGTTCCGTACAGGAGGATGGGACGCGTTGCTGCCGAGGGTCTGGACCCGATCGGGCTCGTTCTCCACGTCTACTCAGCGATCCGGATGTCGCTCCCCGATGAATCTGAGAGCCTGCGGTTCGCGGGCAAGAGGCTGGCCGCCGATGAGCTGGTCGAGCGCGGCAAGTTCCGAGAGAACGCCTGGAAGGTGCTGGCCCCGGGCGATGTCCTCTTCTTCTGGTCGAAGGACCGCAGCACCGGCAGGGCGGAGTTGAAGCCCGGGCTCTACCACTCCGACGGGAAGGTGGCCGTCGCCTCGGCGGACAAGGGGAAGGTCGTCCTGGTCGGAATAGAGGGTCAGGCGAAGAGCCTGGCCTTCATTCAGCGCATCGTGCTGCCCTGAGTCCGCGCGCAGCTCCGCGCGGTAGGCGGCCCAGCCCGCTACTTGTACGGGCGGGCCCGGAGAAGGGGGCCGTCGGGGGGAGGCCGAGCGCTTGCGCGAGGTTCCCCCCGACTTGAGGGCCCAGCCCGCTACTTGTACGGGCGGGCCCGGAGGACCGCGCACTGGACGGAGCGCCCGCTCCTGTCGATACGAGATACAGAGTCGACAGGGCGATGCGTGTTCTTGTTCGACTTGTGCACAAGAAGCGCTTCACGGAGCGGACGGAGGAGCTGGACGGCTTCATGAGACAACCGAGAGAGCTGCTGCTAGTGGCGCTGGCCTGCCTTCTGGGATTCACGCTTCCGATGGGCGCCGGGTCCGACGCCAATGCCGACGAGGCCGCGGAGCTCTTCCTGAATGACTTCCCGACCCTGCCGATTGCGGCGAAGAAGAAGATCGAGCTCCAGGGCGCTACCCCGGAGGCGGCTGCGGATCTTTTCGTCTACGACTTCTTCCAGCTGGTGGGATCGCTGCTGGACGTGACCTTCGTGATGCCCGAAGAGGCCAAGCTCAAGCAGCTCAAGGTCGGCACGGTGCTGCGCGAGATGAGCATCGAGGAGGCCGTGCAGCTGGTCCTCCAGATCCACAAGCTGCGGGCGGTTCACTTCAACGAAACGACCATCTTCATCGTTGGCCAGACGGCCTCCGCCGACTTCGGCGTGAAGAAGAGTCGCTCCTTCCGGCTGAGATACACCAACGTCCAGGAGGTCGTGAAGTACCTGCAGCTCAACAAGAGCGTGCTGGATCGACTGAAGAACGTGACCTACAGCTCGGAGTCGAACACGCTCATCGCCTTCGACACCGACGAGAATCTGCGGCTGCTGGGCCACATCATTGGCCGTCTGGACGTGCCCTCGGCCAAGATTCTCGAGAGCGTGAAGCTCTCGTACATCGATGTGACGCAGTTCCAGACTCTCTACCGGACTCTCAGCTCGGAGATCGTGGAACGGATGAAGGCGATCGGCATCTCCTACAACAAGGACGCGCGAGCGCTGATGGTCTACGGCACGCCGGAGGACCTCAAGCTGGTGCGGAACCTGGTGGACAAGTTCGACGTGGCGCCCAAGCAGGTGCTGATCGACACGTCGTTCCTCCAGGTGAGCGAGAGTTTCAACCGCGAGTTCGGCTTCAAGTTCACCAACAACAGCATCACCGTAAACCAGTTCGATCGCATCAAGGACATCGATCGCATCGCCGCGCAGAACCAGGGGCCTCCGGCCGTCTTCCCGACCCGCACCCAGATCAATTATCTGATCTCCAAGACGGGCGCCAAGACTCTGCAGAGCCCGAAGGTGCGCGCCATCGACAACACACCGGCGACGATCAACATCGGCGAGATCCGAAACATTCAGATCCAGAGCACCGCCACCACGCTGGGGACTGGACTGACACCGGGCCAGCAGCAGACGACGTTCAACACGCAGGAAGTGCCGATCGGTGTTCAGGTGAACGTCACGCCACAGATTCACAACGACGATTCGGTCACCCTGGAGATGCGGATCAGCGTCACGAAGGTGCTCGAGATCAAGAGCTTCGGAGTCGATCGCACCACTCAGGATTCGACCACGAAACTGCGTATCCGCAATGGCGAGACCGTCGTGCTGGGTGGCTTCATCAACCAGGTGTTGAATAGCGACGACACGCCGATCCCGCTGTTGGGAGAGGTGCCGCTGCTCGACAAAATTTTCCGCAACAAGAAGCGCGAGCGAACCGATTCGGAGCTGGTCTTCTTGCTGACGCCCTACATCCTGGACTTCCAGGACAAGGCCCCCAGACCCGACGTGTACGATACCAGTGCGCAGTCTGTGGCGCCGGCGACGAAGCTGTCGACCGCCGTGTCGAGCGTGAGCCAGCCGGCCGCGGCGGTCCCCGAGGCGCGGGCGGTTGTCTCCGCCGGGGGGCCGGTGGCCCCCGCGGCGCCGACGCGACTGGCGGTGGAGCCGCTGGTGGAGCTCGGGCGCGTTCAGGGCGGAGAGATCCGCACGACGCGCGTGCTCGAGGGCAAGGAGGGCTCTGCCAAGGTCGTGTACGACGCCAGCGGCAAGGTCGTGAGCAAGGAGTTCAAGCCGGCGGCAGGGTCGGGCGCCACGTTGGCTGCGCGAGCAGGGGCGGCCGGTGCCATCAAGAGCGGGCGCGAGGGAGCCAAGGTTGCCGTTGCAAGCCCGGCCGCTGCTGCCGTCGATGCCTCCGATGAAGTCGAGCTAGAGAAGGCCCGTTCGGACCGAAAGGTCGCCCGCCGGCGGCGCGCGATCGTGATGCCTGGCGCGCGCCGTGGGGACGATGAGGCGGACGAAAAGGATGAGGATGGCGACGAGCCACGGAGCTCGGCCCTCGAGGCCGTCGTGAAGCAGCACCGCGAAGCGATGCGGCGCCAGGCGGTCTCCCGGGAGGACCTGGCGGCTCTGAAGCGCATCTCGGATCTGGCCACTGCCGCGCCCGCTGGGCAGGGGAGTCCAAAGAAGGCCCGCCTTCAACCCGGCGCGGTTGGCGCGCAGATCGTCAGGCCTGCCGCGGCTCGGGTCGAGACGGCCACCCAGCGGTTAGAGCGGCTGGCAAGAGCCGATCACCCGGCGTTCCGGCAGTATCGGAAGGTCACCAACGCGGCTGTGCAGCCTTCTGGCGAGTCGCACAAGCTCCTCAATGAGCTCCGGGCAGAGCGCTTGGAGACTCAGGCCGCCAAGCCTGTAGCCCCGGATCACGCGATGCTGGACCAGCTGCGTCGGGAGCGCACGGCTGCTGCGCCGCGCCTGGCAGTGAAGCCCGTGGCCCCCGCGCCGGGACCTGGCGCACGTGATGCTGCCCGAACCGCTGTGCGGGCCGCGATCCCGGTCGCCAAGGCAGCGAGCCCCAGGACGGACGATGAGTTCGACGAGCTGGCGGAACCGCGCCGGGTCTCGCCTCTGGCGGTCAGGGCCGCGGCCAAGCCTGTTCAGCCAAAGAGTGTCATGCCGTCGAGCCGGGTCCCGTCCGACCGAGAGGTCATCGAGCGGCTCCGAAAGCTGGGCGCGCGTCCGGCGCCGCTTGAGGACGAGCCGGAGCTGGCCGCGCAACGCGAGCCGCATCCGTCTGCGACGCGACGTCCGGCTTCCGAAGTGGTTGTGCCGAGTGCGGTCGTACCCTCGCGGACGGTCACGAAGGTTGACAGCCGAAAAGGTGGTGTCGAACCATCGCAGGCCGTGCCCCGCCGGGTTCCGGCCGTGTCGCGACGCATGGCGGCGCGGGACCAGGCGCTCATTGCGCGGCTCGACGCCCTCACGAAGGAGTCGCCCGCGCCTGTTCGCAAGCCCGTCGCTGCCTCGCCTGCTTCCCGCCCGGTTCTGCCCAAGTCCGGAGTCCTGAGCAGCCGCAGCTTCGAGGATCTGGCGCGCTCGCTGGAGCGCGAGCTCGGCGCGATGTGAGTGGCGGGCTCAAGGCTTGAGGCTCGAGGAGTGAGGGGTGAGGGATCAGGCTTCGGGGCAGAGTGTGGCCTGGAGCCAGGAGAGTCGGCCATGCCCCGCCGCTACTGACTACTGAGAGGCTGTGAACAGATTCCCTGGAACCGTTCGCCCGAGCCTGTCGAGCGGCCATAGCCGCTTCGATGCTGGGCTTCGACGAGCTCAGCCCGAGCGGATCTTGGGGGGACTTTGGATAGACTCACAGGCTCTGACTACTGCCTACTGGCTACTCCCTTCTCCCTTCCATCTTCCACCTTCTATCTTCCGTCCCCCCAGATTCTCCGAACTCTCGTGACGATTCCGCGGTAATCCCATACGAGCACCGAGGTTCCTTGACAGAGGATCTCCGGGTCGCTATAACCTGACGCTGTTCGACGGCGCGCCCCGGGAGGCGCGCCAGGCTCCGGCCAAGGAGGACGGGATGAATCGCAGGAACTACCGCAGTGGCTTCTCGTTGATCGAGCTTCTGATCGTGGTGGCCATCATCGCTGCCTTGATCGGTGTTGCCGTTCCGTACTTCCAGAGCAATCTCTCTGAGGCGCAGGTGACCAAGGCCAAGCAGGACCTCGACACCATCCGCAACGCCATCAACCTCTACGAGTCCCGGTATCGGGCGCTCGTCGGGCAGGACATGAAGCAGATCCTTGGTCAGACGATGCAGGACATCCCGAAGGACCCCTGGGGCGCCGAGTACTTCCTCGACGCGAACCTGGGCATCATCTGGACCTACGGCGCGGACGGCCAGCCGGGCGGCCAGGCCGGCGATGCCGATCAGGTCTTCCAGTACAAGCCGAAGCTGCAGATCCGCAAGGTCGAGTACGAGGGTCCGTACGGCCGTCCCGTCGCCAACAACAAGATGACGCTCCACTTCACCAAGCCCTTCGACGCGGGTGCCGATCCATCGGCTCTGTCACTGGCGGAGATCCTGCTCGTCCGGGATATCACGTCTACGGACAAGGCCAAGAACACCCGGCTGGCCTTCAACGGTGCGGGGCTTGGGACCTGGGCCGTGCAGGCCAAGGGTGCTGGAGGAAGCGATCCCGAAAACGGTTTCCTGATCCTCAAGTGCACTGCGGACGCCCCTGCCTCGGGTGGCCAGTCGATCACCCCGACCATGGCGATCGATCTCAGCACCAATGCCTTCACCGTGATGAAGGTCAAGCCGGTCAACACAACTCTGACAGGATTCGGGTCTGCCGCAGGTACCGCGACGTCCACGAACCAGGCCAAGTGGTACCCCGGCTACCCGGCCGAGTTCGGCGAGACCGGCGCCGTGCAGTGCGAAAACGGCCTCGGCGCCCGCATCGAGCGCAAGCAGTAAAAACCGGAAAACCGGGGACACACGACCTATTTTGAAAAAATAGGTCGTGTGTCCCCGGTTCTTTCTTCCAGTGTTATACTCCGCGCCATGCCGAACGCCGCGATAGAGCTCAAGACACCGGTTCCGGGACCCAACTCCGTCCGCCTGATGAAGCGCCGCGAGGCGGCCGTGCCGCGTGGGCCCTACCACAACCTGCCGATCTTTCTCCAGGAAGCGTCCGGAGCGACCGTCACAGACGTCGACGGAAACCGCTTCCTCGACTTCGCCGGTGGACTGGGCTGCTTGAACGTCGGCAACGCGCCGGCATCCGTGGTCGAGGCAATCCGCCAGCAGGCCGGCAAGTCCCTCCACGGCTGCTTCCACGTTGCTCCGGGCGAATCCTACGTGGCCCTGGCCGAGCGCCTCAATGCCCTCGTTCCCATCTCCGGTCCCAAGAAGACCTTCTTTGCCAACACGGGCGCAGAGGCCGTCGAGAATGCCGTGAAGTGCGCGCGAGCCTTCACCGGCCGCCCGGGCGTGATCGTCTTCGAGGACGCCTTCCACGGCCGGACGCACCTCACGATGACCATGACCAGCAAGGTCGTCCCCTACAAGCAAGGCTTCGGACCGTTCGCCTCCGAGGTCTATCGGACGCCCTACGCGTACTGCTATCGATGCCCCTACTCCAAGGAGTACCCGGGCTGCGAGATGGCCTGCGCCGACCAGTTCGACAAGTTCTTCCGGCGCTATGTCGACCCCGCCAGCATCGCCGCCATCGTCGTCGAGCCGGTCCTGGGCGAAGGCGGCTTCGTCGTCCCCCCGACCGAGTTCCTCCAGACCCTGCGCCAGCTGGCCACCAAGCACGGCATCGTCCTCGTCGCCGATGAGGTCCAGAGCGGCATCGCACGCACCGGCAAGCTCTTCGCCTGCGAGAAGCTCGGCCTCGACCCCGACATTCTGATCACCGCCAAGTCGCTGGCTGCCGGCATGCCCCTCTCCTCGATCACCGGCCGCGCTCCCATCATGGACGCCGCCCTTCCCGGCGGCCTCGGCACCACCTACGGCGGCAACCCCGTCAGTTGTGCCGCCGCCCTGGCCGTCCTCGATCTCGTCGAACGCGACGGCCTCTGCGCGCGCGCCGAAGTCATCGGCAACCGCGTCACTCGATGGGCCAGGGACCTCGCATCGAGCGCCCCCCTGATCGGCGACGTCCGCAACCTGGGCGCCATGATCGGCCTCGAGCTGGTCACCGACCGCCAGAAGCGCACCCCTGCCAAGGAGAAGACCCAGGCCGTCCAGAAGTACTGCTTCGAGCACGGCCTCCTCATCCTCACCGCCGGCACCTTCGGAAACGTCATCCGTATGCTGATGCCTCTGGTCATGACCGACGCCGAGCTCGACGAAGCCCTCGAAGTGCTCGGCGCCGGACTGCGCGGAGCGGCCTGAGAAGATCCAGTCGGGGGCGTCGCCCCCGAACCCCTACCAGAGGGCCAGTGGCCCCCTGGACCCCCGCTGTCTTGCGGGTATGAGGTGACGCGGGGTCTTTCCGGACGGTCGGAGGCCACGAGACAAATCGTGTGCATGCCGACTGCAACATGCACCGCGACTTACCGGCGAAAGCGCCGTTCCCTGGCGAAGCACGCCGCCCCACCCTGGGCAATCAGACGGGGGTGAAGGGGGCCAGTGGCCCCTTTCCGGGGTCTGGGGCAGCGCCCCAGCCGGCGACTCCGTTCCTCTGCTCTATCCCCCGACTCCCGCCAGCGTTTCGACGATCGTCCGCAGGGCGGCGTAGCTGGCGGCTTCGTAGTCGGCGCGCGGACCCGGTCGGGGGGGGCGGCCTTCGCCTCGGAAGAGGAGGGTTTTCATGCCAGCGGCGCGGGCGCCGGCGGTGTCGCAATCGGGGCGGTCGCCGACGTGAAGTGCGTCCGCCGGATCGACGGCCAGCCGGGCGCAGGCTTCGGCGAAGAGGGCTGGGTGGGGCTTGAGGGCGTTCACGTCCTCGGCGGACATGAGGAGGTCCCAGCCGACATCGGCCAGGCCCAGCGCCTGAAGCTTGGTATCGACCGGGTAGTCGGAGAGGACGGCCAGCTTGAGGCCTCGTGATTTGAGGACGACCAGCGTTTCGTGGGTTCCGGGGAAAACATGCGCGGCGGAGCCTTCGAAGGGGTTTGCGTAGATGAGGGCGTCGATGGTCTCGCGCACGAAGGCTTCCGGGTAGCCGCTCGATCGAGCGGCCTCGGCGAAGGCTTCGGCCTTGAGGTCGGTCACCTGGCCGCGCGCCCGGAGGCTTTCGCGGGCCTTCTGGTAGAGCCGAGCGGCGCGCACGCGCTTGAGGGTCGTCCAGGGTGCGGAAGCGAAGTTTCCGGTGAACCAGCGCCAGATGAGGCCTGGCACGTACGTCGAGTTGGCGTAGAGCGTGCCGTCGAGATCGAAGGTGACGAGGCGAAGCATGGTGGCCGCGCAAGTCTATCCCGAGTCGCCGCCCCTCCGCGAGAGGCGGGTTGCGCGGAGTTGGCGGCGCCCGCAGACGGTGTTAACATGGCGGGCGTGTTCGAAGAAGGGGGCACGAAGGACCGGGCACTCGACGTCGCGACGGCGGTGTTGGGGGGGCTGGCGCTCCCGCAGCTGGTCGCGGGCGGTCTGCCCGATTGGATGGGGCCGCTGGCTCGCCTGAGTGCGCAGCCACCCTTCTCGACCTACCCGGGCCTGGTCTTTTTGGCGTCCCTTGGAGCACTGGGCGGCCGGATCTGGCTGCGCCACTCCATTGCCCGGGCCGAGCTTGCCGGGGTGCAGACGCTGCACCGGCCCGACTACGAACAGCTCGATCCGGAGGACCCGATGGTCCGGCGGCTGATCAAGGACCGCATCGAGGAGAAGAGCTCCTTCCACGATCCGGACGTGATCGACATCGTCGACGAGGTGCTCTCCACGGCCGTGTTCCTCGGAGCCAGCGATGTCCACCTGGAGGCCAAGGCCAAGCTGATGAAGGTCAGCTACCGCGTCGACGGCATCCTGACCGACGTCGCCACGGTGCCGAAGAACATCCACCAGGCGCTGGTGAACCGGCTCAAGATCATGAGCCAGCTCGACATCTCCAAGACCGACGTGCCCCAAGACGGCCGCGTCTCCTCCCGGATTCGGGGGCGCAACCACAACATGCGCATCTCGGTCTTCCCCACGCTGCACGGCGAGACGATCGTCATCCGCATCCTGGGCTCGACCAAGAAGATCTACAACCTCGACGACTTCGGCATTCAAACTGACGTGCTCGAGAGCTTCAAGCGAGTGCTGCACGCGCCCCAAGGAATCATCCTTTTCACTGGCCCGACGGGAAGCGGCAAGACCAGCCTGATGTACGCCGCTCTGCGCGAGATCCTCTCGGCCGAGCAGGCCAAGCGCAACATCTGCACCCTGGAGGACCCGATCGAGCAGGACCTGGAGGACATCAACCAGGCGCAGATCGATCCGAAGAAGGGCGTCACCTTCGCGGTAGGTCTCAGGGCGATCCTTCGGCAGGACCCGGACATCATCATGGTCGGTGAGATCCGCGACGTGGAGACGGCCCAGGTTGCGCTGCAAGCAGGCCAGACCGGCCACATGATCATCTCCACCGTGCACGCCAATAGCGCCGCCGGTGCCTTCGCGCGTCTGATCGACATGGGAATCGAGCCGTTTCTGCTCGCGTCCTCGGTGTCGGGAATCGTCGCCCAGCGGCTGGTGCGCAAGCTCTGCCAGTTTTGTCTGGCCGAGAGGCCCCCCAAGCCCGAGCTGCTCCGAAACCTGGGCTCACAGGTGCCTGCTGGGCTCAGGTTCTACGAGGCCGACGGCTGCGAGCAGTGCAACGGGACTGGGTTCCGCGGCCGTCTGGCGATCTTCGAGTTCATGAAGGTGTCGGAGACGATCAGCAACTCGATGATGACCAAGGCCACCTCCCAGGAATTGCTGCGCGTTGCGCGCCAGGACGGAATGCTGACGCTCTTCGAGGATGGCATGGTCAAAGTGGCCCAAGGACTGACGTCCCTGGAAGAGCTGGTGCGCGTCGTCGTGGGCTGACGCCAGCCGATCTACTTTCCTGCCAGCCGCTCCAGGCGGGCCAGGGCGTCGGCAGCGGGAGCGGGGGACTCCGTCCGGCGCGCCTTGGCACGGGAGCGGAGGCTCTCCAGCCGCGAGCGAACCTCTTCTTCCTGGAGGGGATCGAGCGCGGGGCGCAGCTGGGGCGCGAGCGACGACATCAGCGCGGGCTCGGACGCAGCGGGTCGCGCTGGCAGCGGCGCGGATACCGGCTGGGGCGCCGGCTTCGCGGCAGCTGGCTTCGACCGGGCTGCCTTCGCGGCCTCTGCCTCACGCAGCGCCGGTGAGACGTAGACGCTGCCGTCGCTCTCGTCGCGGCTCGAGGCTGAACCGCTGGGCCTCGCCGGCTCCGAGCGCTCGGCGGCGAGCCGAGCCAGCGCCTCGTCGGCCGGTGACCCTACACCCGCGCCAATCTTCTGCTCTGCTTCGGACCTGGGCCGGGCCGATCTTGCGGCCTCCGCGGCGGCGCCGTCCGCCGGCTCTTCGGCCGCTCTCGAAACCGGCTGCTCCGGCATGCCGGGCGGGGGCTCTAGCGGCACCAGCGTCAGCTCTGCCGGCTCCAGTCTGGCTTCGGGGGCCGACCGCCCTGCTCTGTTCTCGGGCCGCTCAGCCTTCTTGCGGGAGTCAATGGCCCCGCCAGAGCCTTCGAGTCCTGCGGCTGCCTCCGTGTCTCCGGCGTGCGGGGCCACTGGGTTCTCCGAGGCCGACTTGGCCTTCGGCTTTGCCGGAGGCGCAGGAACGGCCGGGGCGGGCGCAGCCTTGCGGCCCGGCTTCGGCCTGGCGTCCCGATCGTGGGCGGTGTTCGGCAATGCCCTGGGCTTCACTCGGGCGTTGCGGCGCGAGCGGGCCCGTCCGACCTCCCGGGCGCCGACCTTCTCGGGAGCCAGCTCCTCGCGCGGCTCGGCGCCATGCCGGTCCTTGAGCCCCGCCAGGAGGGCGTCGAGCTCCGGATCGCCCGAATTGGCCAGCCCGGCGTTCATCGGCGGCTCCTCGCCTTGCCGAGGACCCTCGGCGAGCTCATCGGGCACGCGGCGTGGGTCCTGATCGAGCAAGAAATCGTCGTAGGCGACATCGAAGAAGAGCACGTCGCCGCCCCTGGCCAGCACCTCGGCCGAGAGCGCGTTGCGCAGCACTGAGGCCTCTACGCCCGGCGGCGGCGCGGGCGGCCGCTGCCGGCTCGTCCCGCGCGAGCCGGTGCGTGCCTCGCCCAGGTGGTTGTCCAGCCGGACCCGATACGCTCCGTCTTCCAGCCAGACCGACAGCTCCCGAGTCCGCTCGAAGACCGACATCGGTCCCGTGCGGATCACCTTGTGAGTTGCCAGGTCCTCGATCGTCAGCTCGAGCAGGTCGGAGGTTTCGCCCAGGGCGTGTTCGGTGTCGTACCAGAGAGAACCGTTCCGGCGGAAGACGAGCCGGGAGTAGTTGAAGGTGAGATCGGTGCTGCGTCCTCGCGCCAGCGCGATCGAGGGGTGCGCGAAGACCAGATCGGTCCCGGGCTGCCGCAGTTCCAGCGTGTAGCTGCCGGGTTCCAGCTCCAGAAGCTCGGGCATCCCGCCTCCCAGGGCCGACCCGTAGCCGTCGCGGGTGGTTCTTCCCTGCCGTACGACCTTGCCGGACCTGTCCTTGAGGGCGAACTCCATCTCGAGCCAGGTCTCCCGCTCGCCGCGTGTGTAGACGCGTAGCCGGGAGAACTTCTCCTTCCAGACGGCTGTGCGCTGGATGCTCAGCCTGGAAACCTGGGTCTTCGGCCGCATCGTGTACCGATACGGGGCCGCGCCGCTCCTGCCCTGGAAGGCGACCTTCACCAGGCCGCCGCGGGTCACCTTGTCCTCGCGGATGTTGGGCGAGTCGTAGACGGCCTGAAAGCCGCTCTCGAAGGACCGAGCAATGGCAGCGAAGAGCTCGCGCAGGGACTGTGCCCTGGGAGCTGGCAGATAGAGGCCGCCCGTCTGGCGCGCTAGCTGCTCGAGCAGCTCGTGGTCGACCTTCTTGCCGACGCCCACCGTGTAAATCTCGATGCCGTGGTGGCGCGCGGCGGCGATGAGGTGTGGCGCCGTGTCGCGCGAGAGCCGCTTGCGCTTGTGGGGAAAATCCTGCTCGCGCCCGTCGCTCACGACGATCACGACTTGGCGGCCGATGCCGCTGGCGGACTCGTGCATGCCGACCGCGATGCCGTCGTAGAGGGCCGAGGCACCGTAGGCCTGGAGGCTCAGGATCGCGTCGCGCATCAGACGCTTGTCGGTCGTCAGTTGCTGCAGCGGCTTGACGACCCGGCCGAAGCTGACGACCGCCATCTCGTCGTAAGGCGCCAGCTGCTCCACCAAGTGGTTGGCGGCCTCCTTCAGGTAGGCGAGGGTGCCGGACTCGCTTCCGCTGGAGTCGACGACGAGACCGATGCTGACGCCGGACCGATAGGGCAAGAGCTCGAAGCTCGGGATGGCGACTTCTTCCTCGGCGAGCCGTACGTCGGCCGCGGTGAGCCGGCGGAACGGGAGCTTGTCGAAGCTCCTGACGTCGAACAGGACGCGCACGCGCGGGAACTCGTCGATCTCGACCTTGTGGACGGAGACGTCGAGGCCGGCGGCCGGTGCGGAGGGCGCGCAGGCCAGCGCGAAGGCCACGAACGCCGCGCCCAGAAGGGTCCGGGCGCCCGGGAGGCAGGTGGATGGGGTCATGCGTGCCGGTCCTTCGGCGATCGCCGGTTGGGTCACTCGATGTGGATCTGCTCGTTGGGGAAGCTGCGCTTCAGCAGGCCCTCGGTCTTGGCGAGGTACTTCTCCGCGTAGTAGGCGAGCGAGCTGTCCTGGGTTGTCTGCTGAACGCGGGAGAAGTAGAGCTTGGCCTCTTCGAGACGTCCGCCGTCGAGGAAAGACTTGCCCTTCTTGAAGGCCTCCCAGGCCTCGCGCTCGTCGAGGATGACGACGACGTTGGGGTTCCGGCGCAGGGCGCTCTCGTAGAGCGACCAGACGGAGTCGTCTCTCGGATTGAGCTTGACGGCCTGCTGCAGGAGCCGGGAGGCGTCCTCGAACTCGCCGGCCTTCAGGTGGCGCTGGGCGCGGCGGATGAGGTCGCCGACAGCCTTGCCCTTCTCCATCGCTTCCCGGTGCTTGGCCCAGGCGACGGTGTTGGCGGGGTCCTTCTTGATCGCGATCTTGTAGGCCTCGGAGGCCAGACCGAAGCGGTACTGGCTGGCGTACTCGTCGCCCTCCTGGATGTAGTCGCCGGCTCCTTTGACGCGGAGGCGATAGCGGTCGAGCGCCGAGGCGGGTCCGGCGGCCGCGACACATGCGGCGGCCAGGGCGAGTGTTGTGCAGAGCAGCTTTCTCATCGAGGTCACTCCCGTCAGGCGGAGGTCAAGGCGCGGCGTCCACGCGCACGAAGGCGCGGACCGACGAGTCGTGCACGGACTTGGCCTGGATCTCCAGGAGGGCGACCTGCCCGTGCTGCACGTCGGCCGGTACTCGGACGTAAAGGGTGATCTGGGTATGATGGCCCGGGTCGAGCGCAACGCGGTTGCGCGAGAGGCGCCCCCATGTGCGGCGTCTTCCCGCGAGGAAGAGGACGTACTCCTCGGCGACCGTTCCCGTGTTGCGGAGTGAGAGGCGGGCCACCATCAGGCCCGGCGAGCGTCGCACGTCGTCTGGGAAGAGGCGCATCTCGATCCCGTAGCGGGGCGCCACGACCAGGTCCGCGTGGCCACTGACGATCTTCCCGCCGTAGCTGTCGAAGCCGGCGATTCCGATCGGGATGATCTGGCCGGGCCGGTAGTCGAGGCCCTCCGGAAGGGTCACCGTGCCGGTCATCTCGAGCTCGGCCTCGGGCTCCAGCCGCACCAGCGGGACCTCGTCCAGGTCGAGCGCCTCGGGCAGCGGGTTGCGTGGGTCGGGCCGGAAGGCGAGGTCGACGGCGTCCTCGCTGCGGTTGCGCGCGAAGAAGGCGATGTCCCGGGTCTGGCCGGGCGCGATCAGGATGCGGCCTGCGACCGGAGCGACCAGCACCTGTCCGCGTCCCGACTTGACGAGCGTGATGGTCGCCGTGGTGACGACCTCGGGGTGGTTGGCGCTGGCCATCCGGATGCCGACGTGCGTGAACGCGCCGCCGGTGGCGTCGCGCGGCGGGGAGGCGCGGAAGGCCAGACGTGCGCGCGGAGACTCGGGCGAGAGTATGACGTGGTTCTTCGGGAAGTCGATGAACCAGCCCTCGGCGGGGTCGACGATCGAGAGGTCGTAGGTGTCGGCCTCGTTTCCGCGGTTCTCGACCACCAAGGCCTGCTCGGAGGGCCCGGCCGGGAGGTGGTAGGTCGCGACCTTGCCGCCATTCACCACGGGTTTGGAGCTCAGGACCGTCAAGCCGGTGAAGGTCGTGCGCAGGTGGACGCGTTCCGGGTCGGTCAGCTCGTCCTCGTAGGCGAAGACGACCTCCCAGTTGACATGGGAGGAGTTGCGGGCGGTGAGCGGGGCGGAGACCTTGAGCAGGAACTCCTGCTGCTGGCCGGGCACCATCACGGCGCTGGGCGGGCTCAGCTTCACGACGAAGTCGCGAGGCGGTGGATTGACGATGCGGGCCTTCACGCCGCGGCGGTGGGTGCCTTCGTGGGCCACCAGGAAGCGATAGGTAGCGACCTGGCCCGGGAAAATGCGGTCGTGGCGGTCGAGCGACTGGACGTGAAGGCGGTCGGGCTTGTCCCAGGCCGGTCCCTGGAGGTCGAGGCGCCGGCCTCCGACGGTCATCCGCGTGAGGAACTCGAGGCGGTGTGAGTTGGCGGGCTGGTCGGCGTAGTAGATGAGCAGGCCGGAGCGGACGTTGTCCGGTTCCTGGGCGGCCTTGGGTGTGGCGACGGCATAGACGACCCGGCGGGATTGGCCGGGCGAGAGCGTGAAACCGGTGTCCGTCAGCCTGCGGTGCCAGCCGCCAGGGAAGGCGACTGCGGCGTACTGCACGCGCACTTCGCGGGGGCGGTTCCCGGCGTGGCGCAGTGTGAGGGCATACTCGGCGACCTGACCTCGCTCGACGAGCTGCGCGGTCTGCTCCGGTCGGACCTGCAGGTCGATCGGGTAGTCGGGCACCTCGCTTTCGAAGTCCGGCAGGCGCATCCGGTTGATGTCGCGGATGGGCGCCAGGCCGCTCGCGGCTGCGCTGGCGAGGACGGCGACCCGGTAGCGCTCCGCCTTCAGGAAGTAGTAAAGTCCTTGAAAGATGCTTCGAGTCAATTCGGCCGCCGCGGCCTTGTCGCCGGGGGCGCGTGCGGGCAGGCGCCTCTTGAAGATGGGGCTCGACTGGATCTTCTTCCAGGCTCGGGCCTTGTAGTCACGACCCAGCTCGGTTTCGAGCGCGCGGCCGAGCGCGGCGATCGCCTTCTGTTCCGAGGCGAGAGAGG
This sequence comes from Candidatus Wallbacteria bacterium, assembly GCA_016190005.1. Taxonomy (GTDB): domain Bacteria; phylum Muiribacteriota; class UBA6191; order JACPRK01; family JACPRK01; genus JACPRK01. The sequence goes on from JACPRK010000116.1 coordinate 19,564, forward strand.
CCTGGTAGCGCTCCAGCACGCTCGCCAGGTCGACCGCGCTCGAGACCATCCAGAGCGACTGGAGCGCGCGAGTCTCGATGGACGTGGCCTCCTGGATCGACTCTAGCCGCTCCTCGAGACGCGTAGCCTTCGAGACCGCCTCGTAGGTCTTCAGGTAGACCAGCGGCGCCACTGCCGAAGCCAGCTCGGTGGCGCGGACCGAGAGCTCGGCAGCGACCGCCTGGTAGTCACCGCCGCCCTTCGGGGTCTTCAGGTGTGTGCCGCCCTTGTCGGGGAGAGTTCCCGAGAGGCGCTGCGCTTCCTGCACCAGGTAGCGGGCTGCCTCCTGGAGCTCGGGATCGGACACTTGGCGAGAGCTCACGCGCCCGAGCTTCCCGAGCACGCCGGCGATACGCCTGGCGTCGAACTTCCGCGCCTCCTGGGGATCGGATGCGGCCCGGCGCACCTGGGCCGAGTACTCCCGCCAGGCTTCCACGCCGCGCATCCGGCCCGTGGCCAGCAGGAGCGCGCGGATGAGTGAATCGATCTGATGGCGGCTCTCCTTCCAACGCGGGCGTAGCGCGGCGAAGAAGGTCCGTTCCGATGTCGTCTCCTCGTGCTGCGAGGGCTTCACGACCAGTACGCTCGCGAGCTGGTTCACGACCTTGAGGCGGACCTGCGCCTTGTAGCGGCGCACGGGGGCGGCGTAGTTGAGCGGGATAGCGCAGGCGAACACGCCCGAGCTGTCGTGGCCGGTGCCCCCCGAGGCGTCGCGGCCCCGGGCCTTGATCCACTGCTTGTCCTGCCACTCCAGCTGCCAGTCCTCGTCGGCGCTACCGGGAAACCCACGGTCGGAGTAGAGGCGAACCGTGTACTCGATGTCGACTTTCGCGCCCGTCGCGTGGACGGCCGTCCGCCAGGGCAGGACCAGCTCCGGGTTCGGCTGCTCGGCCAGCAGGACGCCCTCCGGGTCGATCTCCCAGCGGGCCTGAGCGACGACGTTGGGCAGGCTGTAGTTGCTGGCCTCCAGCTTGCCGACCACGATCGGCTCCGCGCGCACGCCGGCGTGCGGCGCCAGGAGCGCGGCCAGGAGTATCGCGATGTATCGCCCAGGCATCGATGAATGGCAGCCCAATGGACGGAATGGCGTGGGGCCACTCCCTCCCTACTGCTATCGACACCCCGCCCCGGCGCCTCAAGAAAATCCCGTGGCGTCTACCTGTACCGGGTTTCTTGAAAAACCCGGTACAGGTAGACGCCACGGGATTTCGACGACGGATTTCGACGGGATTTTCGCCCGGCGCCTCAAGCGGCGGTGCGAGGCGGCCGGGTCGCGCTACTCGTCCTCGGGGGAGGCGCCGGAGTCGCCCAGGGGGTAGAGGTAAGCGCGCCAGGAAGGCGGGACGTCGCGCACGCCGAGGAGCTGGCGAAGGCTGAACTGCCAGCTGGGCCGGGCCGGGCGGCGCAGCAGCCGGAAGCCGATCTGCGACGGGAGCTTGGAGCCCTTGCGACGGTTGCAAGGGATGCAGCAGGTCACGATGTTGTCCCAGTCGGTGCGGCCACCCTTGTGGCGCGGGATGACATGGTCCAGCGTGAGCTGCTCGCGCGGGTGGCGGTGGCCGTCGTACTGGCAGACGAAGCGGTCGCGGGCGAAGATGTTCTCTCGCGAGAAGCGGACTTCGTGGCGGAACTGCGTGCGCACGAAGGCCTGTAGCCGGATGACCGACGGCAGCCGGTAGCTTCGCCTGGGGCTGTGGACGAGCTGCTCGTACTCATCCAGGACGTCCACCTTTCCCTGGAAGACGAGGATGAGGGCCCGCTGCCAGCCGATCGCTCTCAGCGGCTCGTAGCTGGCATTCAGTAGCAACGCCTTGGGGTACACCAGGTCCTCCTGATCCGGACTTGCCGCCCGGGGCGGGCGACCTCCCATCGGGCCCGGCTCGGCGTCACCTTCACTACCACATGATAATGCAGCGCGAGACTTGGGACACACGAGTCTTCTCGCCCGCCGCGGCCGGCGTCCGCCTTTCCCCAGATCTGACGCCGGCCCGCCCAGAGGCGTGCAGCCGCTGGCGCCTGGACCGCCGGCGGATTATGATCCAGGACTGCCATGATCCGCATCCTAGCCTTCGCGATCGCCCTTGGGATCGCGACGCCGCTGGCGGCCTCCGACCTCTACCGGATCTGGCTCGACGGCAAACCCGACGGCGGGGCGAAGCTGGCGGACTCCTATCGCACGGTGCTCTCGCTCAAGGGGCGCTTCACGGACGCGCTGCTCAGCGAGGAAGAGGTCGCCACGCTCGGCCGCCAAGGGTTCCGGCTCGAGTTCGTGCAGAAGGACCCAGAGGGGCTGATGCGCCGCGTCGCGGCCTCGCCCGACCGCGGGCATTTCCGCAGTTATGCCGAGATGCTGCAGGAGCTTCGGACGTTGGCCGCGGAAAACCCGCGTCTCGTGCGGCTGGAAGACTTCGGCGACAGCTGGGAAAAGGGCGCAGGCCTGGGCGGCCACGACCTCTGGGGGATCGGCGTCTTCTCGGCGACCGCGGACTCGCGGCAGGCTCCCTCGGCCCTCTTCCTGGGCGGCGTGCACTCCCGCGAGGTCGCCACGACTGAAGTCCTGACCGAATTCATCCATCGACTCGTCAAAGGCTACTCGGCCGACCCGCAGATCCGCCACTTGCTCGACACCCGACGGCTCTGGATCGTCCCCCTGCTCAACCCGGACGGCCGGGAGTACGTCCTCTCGACGGACGCCTGGTGGCGCAAGAACCGGCACAGGTTCCCCGCTTCGGGCGGCGTCGGCGTCGACCTGAACCGTAACTTCCCGTTCTACTGGGCCAGCGGCCTGGGCTCCAGCGACAACCCCGCCAGCGCCATCTATCGCGGCGAGGCCCCGCTCAGCGAGCCCGAGACTTCGGCGCTCGGCGCGCTCGTGACCCGCGTGGCGCCCGCTGCCAGCCTCAGCTTTCACGCCTACGGCCAGTACATCCTCACCCCGTACGGCTACCCGGACCGCCGCCCGGAGGACCGGACAGCTTATGCGAGCCTGGGACGCGGGCTCTCCGAGCAGACGGGCTACCCGTGGGGCACGGTCAGCGAGATGCTGGGCTACCACTCCAGTGGCCGCCACGACGACTGGCTCTACGGGATGCGGCGCATCCTGAGCATGGAGATGGAGCTCGGACGCACGTTCTTCCCGGAGGCACCGGAGCTGGAGGCGCTCAACCGGATCGCCACCGGCGCCTGTCTCTACGTCGCGCGCGCAGCTGGCGAATGGGTCAGGGCGTCGCTTGCGCCCGTCTCGTCGCCACTACCGCGCAGTAAGGCCGCCTCGAATTCGCCCGACTGCGCGATGGTTCTGGAGCTCACCAACGGCGGTCTTGCCGACGCGCGCACCGTGCGATGGCGGTTCGAGGGCGGCCCTTCCGCTCTCATGACACCGTCTTCCGGCATCGTCGCTACCATCCCGGGAGTGCGCCATGCGCCGTCCTCCGTTCGACTGCCCATCTCGATGCGGCGCCCCGTGAGCGGCCTGGTCGCCAGCAGCAAGCCGCTGGTGCTGGTCGTCACCAGCAACGCCGAGCGCGCCGAGATTCCGCTGGAGTCCACAGTGCGCTCCGTTCCAGGCGAGTAGCCGGCCGTCGCAGGGCCTCTCGCGACGAGCGCGAGACCAGCCCGCAACCGCAAAGAGGACAACGCTCGACAGCGTCGCCGGGGTTACGCGCAGGGCAGGACCGCGACGAAGCAGGCGCCCTTGCCGCCGGCCGACTCGATCCGCAGCTCACCCCGATGGTCCTCCACGACCCGGCGCGAGATGGTCAATCCCAGGCCCGAGCCCTGGTTGCCCTTGGTGCTGAAGAAGGGAAGAAAGACCTTCTCCCGGTGCTCCTCCGGGATTCCCGGGCCGCTGTCGCGGAAGCGGAGCACCGCGCGGCGCTCACCGCCGGACGTCTCTAGCGCCACGTCGATGACGATTTCCCCGCGGTTGTCCATGGCATCGCAGGCGTTCTCGATGATCGAGCCAAAGGCGCTCGTCAGCTTCTCCTCGTCGCCCGCCACCGACAGCCCCTCGGCCTGCCCGGTCACGGTGAACTTGACCTCGGGGTGTAGCTCCGAGTGCTGGTCGAGCAGCTTCTGGAGCAGGCCGGCAACGCCGACCGGGCGTGAATCGATCTTCGAATGCTCGGCGAAACGCACGATGTCTCGCAGGATGGTCTGCACGCGCTGAGCAGCTGGGAGGACGGCTGCGACCATGGCGGCGGCCTGCGCGGGGTCGGCCTTCTGGCCGGTGATGGTCCCCAGCTTCTGGACCAGCTCGTCGACGGGACCCATCAGCTCGCCGCTCAGGGTCGCGGCGACCGCGCCCGTGATGGCGAGGCGCTCCTTGCGCGCCAGATCGGCTGCTTGCGACTCCAGCTTGGCCTTGAGGTCCTTGCGCTCGCGGCTGACGCGGTCCAGCACCGACTTGAGCTCCAGGTTCAGCCGCTGCTTGCCGAGCGCGTTGCCCATGGCGACCAGCAGCTTGCGCGACTCCACCGGCTTCTCGATGTAGTCGAACGCATTGTGCTGCAGCGCTAGCACCGCGGTCTCCAGCGAGCTCTTGCCCGTGAGCATGATGACCTCGATGTCGGGATCGTAGTTCTTGATGTTGTTCAAGAGCTCGATGCCGTTCATCTTGGGCATGTTGATGTCGCTGATGACGAGATTGAAACGCTCGCCCTTGATCTTCTCGAAAGCCGCGGCGCCGTCGGTGGCGATGTCCACCTCGTAGTTGGCCTTCTTGCTGATCATCAGCTTGAGGTACTGACAGAGGTCCTCTTCGTCATCGACGATCAGGACGCGGGGGGTTGCGGTCTGTTGCATGGCGAGTGTTCCTTGGCTGGCTAACGCCACGTCGGGCGGGCGTTTGGACTATACGATAGGGTTGCAGCCGATTTCAACAAGGTCGAACCGATCGGGCCGGTTCGGCTGGCCATGTTACAGTGGAGGTGTGGTTTTCGAGGTGCTGATCCACCAGCTGGAAGACGAAGACGAGGACGTACGGCAGAACGCCGCGTGGATCGTCGGGCAGTTGTGCGTCAAGGACGCGGTCCCGACGCTCGTGCGGATGCTGGCGGAGGATACGAGGCCGCTGTCGCGACACACCGCGGCCGTCGCGCTGGGTCGAATCCGCGACCCGGGTACAGCGCCGCACCTGGAGCGCGCTCTCAAGGAGGACCCCGAGCCGCTGGTCCGCGCGGGAAGCGCGATCGGCCTGGGGCTGATGCGGGACTCCGCGGCTCTGCCAGCCCTGAAGGCCGCTACCGAGCTGACCGAAAACGCCCCGCTGCGCGATCACCTTTCTGAGGCGATCCGGCTGATCGGCAGCGTCCAGCAGAAGCACCGCTCAGCGCTGGAGAAGAAGATAGAGAAGTCCAAGCGCGATGTGGCGGAGCGGCCCGAGGACGGGGCCGCGCACAACAACCTGGGCGTCGCCTACTACCACAATAGGCAGTACGACCTGGCCATCCAGCACTGCGATCGCGCCAAGGCCCTGGGGGCCGGTGTCGGCTGGCTCGAGGAACGGCTCAAGACTCTGAGGAAACCCGCCGGCGGCAAGTCGTGACCTTCCGCCAGGAGCCGGGCGAGCGCCCGCAGCGCCTCTCCGCCCCGTGGGAGGCCGGCTGGCTCTTCTTGGCTGCGCTGCCGGCCTTGGTGCTCTACGGCCTCACGTTCTGCCGCACCGCTTACGGCGAGTTCGACTCCGCCGAGTTCGCCACGATTGTGCCCACCGGGGGCGTACCGCACGCGCCCGGATACCCGCTCTACGTGATCGCGGCGCGAGCGCTGGCCGCCTGCTTCCCGGGCGAGCCCGCCGCCGGGGTCAACTTCGCCAGCGCCCTGCTCGGCGCCGCGGGCGTGGCGCTTGCCTTCGCGCTGGTGCGGCGACTGACCGGAAACCGCCCGGCTGCCCTGGTCGCAGCATGGTCGCTGGCCACGTCCTTCACCTACTGGTACATGTCCTGCATCGCCGAGGTCTATGTGGCGCAGGCGGCGATGGAGCTGGCGACCGCTTTGGCCTTGGTCGCCCGCAGGCCGCGCGCCTTCGCGCTCTGCCTGGGGCTCTGCTTCGCGCTCCACCCGGCCTCTGTTCTGGTGGCAGGCCCGTTTCTGCTGGGACTCTGCCTGGACCGGCGGATGCGGCGGGTTGCCGCTGCGCGATGGCGGGTGATGGTCGCGCTCTTCTGCGCCCCCGTCATGCTCTATCTCTACTTCCCCATTGCCTGCCACGTCTCGAGCCACCCCGGCTTCTGGGTCAAGGAGCTGGGAATCGACCTGGCACGGCCTGCCGACCTCCTCGAGTACATGACCCTGCGGCATTACCCGAAGGAGCTCTACCGCTTCGAGGCCGTCTTCATGCTCTCCGAGATCGGCTACCTGGTCCAGTGCCTGGTCCAGGACTTCACGGCACCGGGGGCGATCCTGGCGACTGCCGGCTTGCTGTTGCTCTTCCAGCGAAGGCGGGCCGCCGCGGTGGCCATCGGGCTGGGGGCGGCGGCGCAGATGAGCTTCTACCTGGCGTTCACGGCGGTGGACAAGTTCACCATGTTCTGCCCGGCGATGGCGCTCTTCGCCGTCGGGATCGGAGTGGCCGCCGCCGAAGCGGGCCGGGCATGGCGGTGGGCGGGTTGGGTACTACTGGCGCTGCCGGCGGTGCTCGTGGCCACCCATTACGAGCGGGCCGACAAGAGCAGCTACGCCGCCAGCGATCTCTACGCGCGGGACGTGCTTTCACGGTTGGAGCCCGGAGCCGTCGTGATTGCCGGCTGGCAGGCCGCGACGATGCTCGACTACGCCACGGCGATGCGTGGGATGCGGCCCGACGTGGACGTCCGCCACGACGGCCTGGCGCTGCTGGCCGCCTGCCGGAGGATTGGCGTCGAGCTCGGCGACCCGCGAGGCCGTTTCGCGCTCGAAGGCGAGCTCCTGGGAGTTGTGCGCAACGGACTGCCGCTCTACGCGACCTTCGTGGGACCCGAGCTGGCTTCCAGCTTCGAGCGCGAGCCCGTGGGGCCAGCGTTCCGGCTCAGACGCCGTCGGGCTCCCGCCATCTTCGACACTCTTCCGGCAGACTGGCCACGCGGGCCGCAAACGAGCTTCCCCGAGGCGGAGCTGATGTCACTGCAAATGCGGCCCGAGCGTGTTCGCGCTGGCGAGATTGCCAAGCTCCTCTACAGGTGGCGGCTCCTGGACCCGTCCGCGCTCGATACGCTGATCCGGCTAGTGGTGACGCGAGAGGGCTCTGCCGAGCCGATCCCGCTCGGGACGACGCGCTTCCGCTGGCAGCTCCATGCGCTGGGGATGCTGCGGCCAAGGGGGGCACGCGTGGCACCAGGCGCTTGCCTCGAAGAGATGTTCGACTTTACCCTGCCGCCGCCTGGGAGCGACACCGCACTAGCGCCGGGCCGCTACGCGCTCGGAGTGCGCTTCGGCCGCGAACCGGCGCGCGCGGCGGGCAGCTTCGAGGTGCTGGCGCCGGGAGAGGCCGATCGACGATAGTGGGCGCGATGAGAGACTACGGGCCGATCCTCGACGTCATCCGGCGCCATGACCGCTTCCTCCTCACCTCGCACCTGTTTCCGGACGGGGACGGCATCGGCAGCGCTCTGGTGCTGGCGGGCGCCCTGCGCCGGCTCGGAAAGGACGTCCGCATCTGGATGCCGTCGCCGTCGCCCGCTCGTTACGCGTTTCTCGACCCGACCGGCGAGATCCGTCACTGGCAGTCCGGCATGCGAGGCTCGGAGCTCGCCGACCGCCAGGTCCTCATCGTCCTCGATTGCAGCGCCTGGGACCGCCTGGACGGATTCGGGAAGATGCTGGCGCCACTGCCGCTCGTCCGCGTCTGCATCGACCACCACAAGTCGGCCAGCACCTTCGCCGACGTCGCCCTGCTGGACGTGACCGCCCCCGCAACGGCCGAGTTGGTCTACGAAATGATGATCGAGACTGCCGGCGCCGAGCTCGACCTCACCATGGCGCAGGCTGTCTACGCGGCGCTGGTGACCGAGACCGGCGGGTTCCAGTACTCCAACACCTCGGCGCGCGTCCTACACCTGGCGGCCCGCATGCTCGAGCACGGCGTGAGCGCCGACCGGGTCAATATGGAGCTCAACCAACGCAATCCCGCCCACCACATCCGGTTCCTGGCGTGCGCGCTCCAGACCCTGGAGCTGGGAGCCTCAGGCAAGATGGCCTGGGTGGCCGTCGGGCCGGACATCTTCCGCGAAACTGGCGCCTCCGCCGAGGACACGGTGACGCTGGCTGGCTACCCGCGCTCCATCGATGGGGTCGAGCTCGCACTGATGTTCTTCGAGGATTTTCCCAACTCGGTCAAAATCAGTTTCCGCTCGAAGAGCTGGCTGGACGTCTCCGAGCTGGCTCGCCAGTTCGGCGGCGGCGGACACGAACGCGCCGCAGGCGCCCTTCTCCGCATGCCGCTCGCCGAGGCCGTCCAGCGGGTAACCACCGCCGGCGCCGCCGCGCTCGCCGAGTCTCCCTGAGGCCTGCCTCCTACTTCCCAGTGGTGCGCAGGAGGCGGAATTTGGCCATCGCGGGCCTGGCGAGCAGGTCGCGAAGTCGGGCCTGCTCGGCGACGCTTGCGCTGGCAAGCTCGCCTGCAATCAGTTTCTCGTAGCTTTCCTCGAGCGCCATCCAGCGAGCCTGCTCGATGGCGGGCGCGGCCTGCCGCATGGCGTCGATTGCGGCCAGCCGGCTGGCGCGCTCGGCCAGGGTTGGCCTGAGGAAATCCAGGGCCAGCTTCATCACCTTGGCGCGATTGGCAGCCGTGTCGATCGCCTCGAAACCGAACGCGAAGTAGAGCGCCTTGGCGCCGCTTCGCACGAGCGCCAGCGCTGCCGAACCCGAGGCGTCGCCGTCGTAGGCGAAGTACTCGCGCGAGCCGGCGCCGGCCGCCTTCACCACGTCCGGATACTGCTGGTTATTGGCACCGTCGCCGCCTTCGATGGCGAACTCCATCGAGGCACCCTTGACCTTGCGGACGGACGCGGCGTCGGCCACGAACTCCGCCGCCAGCACTTCCTTCAGGAAGCTCGTGTCCTTGAGCGAGTACGCGATCTCCTGGCCCGACAGGAACAGCCGGCCGCCGGCCTGGAGGTACTGCTTGATCAGCGCCTGATCCTGCTCCGAAAGGGTCTGGCGATAGTCCGCGCCGGTGAACCAGACGACGGTCGGATAGCCGAGCAGCCCCTCGTCGGTGAGCTGCCCGTCACTCTTCACGGTCCAGACGTCGAACTGGCCTGCGGGCAGCGCGGCCTTGAAAAACGTCTCAACCTCGGCGCCGTCGTCGTCATCGACCAGCAGAACGGGCGGCAGCGAGGCCAGCTTGAACTCGAGCGACCTGGGCCCGGCGATCTCGACGTCGGCCAGTACCGCCGCGCGGAAGCCGAACGCCACGGCCTTGAACGTGTACTTGCCGGCGGGCAGCTCGACGCTGAACGTGCCGGCGCTGCCGGAGGTCTGCACCGGCTCGATCGGCGTGTCGGCAACGTAGATGCGCGCGCTGACGGCTTCGCCCGTGTCTGCCCGCTTGACGGAGCCGGTGACTGCGAACCTGGGCGCGCTCTCGAGGACAAACTCCACGTCGACGGTCTGGTCTTCCTGCACCTCGACGGCGCGTCCGTCCTGCGTGAGGTATCCGAACGAGCTGACGCTCATCGTGTAGGCGCCGGGCGCGATCTCGGCCTCGAGCAGTCCGCCCGCGGGCACCTGTAGGCTCGCCTGCAGCCCGGAGACGTTGACACGGCCTGCGCAGGGCTTGCCGGTCGCCTTGTCCTTGAGGCTGATGCGCAGCTTGGCTGACGACTTGAGAATTCCGCGCGCCACGAAGACCTGCTTGATCTCCTTCAGGTGCGCGCCCTGGAAGAGGCTCTTGTCGGCCTGCAGGATGGCGTTGGCGCCGTCGGCGAACTTGGCCTGCGGCGACAGGTGGAAGTGGCTCTCGAGCACGAGCTTATCGGTGACGGCCTTGCCCAGCTTGTTCCAGAGCTGCCAGACGCTGGCGCTCCAGATCTCGCCATCGGCGTGGACTTCGCCCTCGAGCTGCTCGGGGTAATGCTTGGTGCTGTCCACCCGTCTCAGGCAGGGCGGGTTGTCGCTGGAGTAAGCGACGCCATCCCAGCTTCCCACGCACTCGCGCTGGAAGGTGAGGTCGGCGCGCATCGTCGAGGCCATGTAGTCGCCGAAGCCCTCGCCCATGGCGCCGGCCTCGCCCCGCCCGCCGAAACCGGGCACCTGGTTGTCCTGAATGCTGTGCCCGTACTCGTGCATGATGATGTCGGAGTCCTCGGCGTCGTCGACGCCGCCGTCGCCGAAGGTGAGCTCCTTGGTGGCCGGGCTGAACCAGGAGTTGTCGTCATTGGTGCCGTGCGCATTGGCGCGCTGCACGCGGTTGTTGATGTTCGTGAATCCGATGCTCTGGATGTAGCGCTGGGCACGATCGATGTGGAAGTAGACCATCACCTGCTCGAACGGCTTCTGGTTGCGCGTGTAGTTGTACGGTCCGGCCTGCGGCTCTTCCTCGGCCAGGGTGCCGAGCGTGGCGTCGACGAACTGGCCGCGCAGCTTGCCGCTCGAGTCGAGCCCCTGCAAGGTGACTTCCTTGTAAGCGCCGGCCCAGGCGGAGTTGTCTGCGTCATTGCCATCCCGGAAGCTGTTGTTCTTCATCGCGACGACCGGGTTCGGGTTGAAGACCTTCGCCTTGGCCTCGGCGTGGCGGATGAGGTTCTCGAGCGACAGGACCTCCGCGGAGTTCGCGTCGACCACGACCTGGAAGTCGCCGAGCGGAGCGCGTGCGGGGAGCATGACGCGCCAGGCGATTGCGGCCTTGCCGTCCTTGGCGAAGAGGACCTTGTCTGCCGAAGCCGCGGCGCGGAGCTCGCCCTCGACGCGGGCCGCCGAGCGGGCGCGCTCGAGCGCGGCCTCACGCGTGACGATGGCCACCGTGTCGGCGGTGCTGTGAAGGGGCACGTAGGCGCTGTTGACCGTGTGAACGGCCAGGCTGCGATCCATGTGGACGCTGACGTCGGCGCCGAACACCGGCAGGCCGCGCAGGTGCTGCAGGAACCGGACGTGGCGTCCGCCCAGGCTTTCGCGAACCTCCATCGTCCGCAGGTCCCGGTCGGCGCTGGCGATGGCGAAGACGGCCGAGTGGCGCTTCAGAAAGGTGCGCGCCGCTTCCTCCGGCGAGGTGCCCAGCGGCTCCGTGGTGCCGCCATAGATGCGCGCGGGCAGGCCGGTGGCGCTGTCCCACCGGACTTCCCAAGGAGTAGAGGAATCCGCGTTCAGCGCTTCCAGGGCCGCCACGCTCTCCGCGCGAATGCCCACTGCCTGTGAGGCCGGTGCTGCCTTCGTCGTCGAGGCGATCGTTGCCGACGGTTGCAGGGCCAGGACGGACGCGGTCGTGCTTGCCACGAGGGCCAGCAGGAGCGGAAGCAGAGTAGCGGGTCGCATCGACGGACTCCTTTCCGAAGGGGAGCTCAGTTTCGCGGGCGGAAGAGCCCAAAACTATACCAGCCCGAGCGCATCCTGGCTAGGGGGAATGGTGAGGGGGCGCCGGCGAGGCGCGTGCTATGGTGTCGCCGCCATGCACGGAGCCTGTACAGAGAAATCCCGCGGGGGGCGCCGCAACCTGTGACGCAGCCGCGCGAACGGACGGTGCTGGAGCTGCCGCTGCCCGGGCGGTCGGCTGTGGCGATGGCGCTGCTGCTGGGCGTGCCGCTCCTGGTGGCGTGGCGGTGTCCGGGCGTGCTGGCGCCCTTTCTGCTCTCGGGTGTGCTGGCGTATCTGCTCAACCCGCTGGTCGTCGCCATCCAGCACGTGATGCAGCGCATCCCGGTCCGGCTGACGTCCCGGCTGGGGCTGAGCTCGGCCGGAACGCGGGCGGCAGCGGTCTCACTGTTCTTCCTTTGGCTGGTGACGGTGGTCGCGCTCTTCGGGTTCCCGCTGATCGTCTCGGCCGCCTCGAACTTGTACGCGCTGGCGGATGCAGTCGGGTCACGCTCACCGGCGGAGTACCAAGTCCTTGTGCGGCAGGTGGCCCTGGAGTACAAGGCGAAGCTCGAGGGGATTCCGCTGGTGCGGGAGAGTCTCGAGAAGCTGACGGCCGACTCCAACACGCTCGGAGCGATGGGGACGGTGGCCGACTCCCTGGCCCGGTTCCTGGGGCGGCAGCTCCAGGCGCTGGCTTCGCTGGCCATCGGCGTCTTCGCCGCCGGCGCCAGCCTGGCGGTTGTGCCGCTCCTGCTCTTCTACATGCTGGCCGACTGGGACCGTCTGCTGGGCGCGGTCGCGCGCGCTATCCCCGACGACTATCAGGACTGGTTCGAGGACTTCATGGGGCGGCTGGATCGGGCGCTGGGCGGTTACATCCGGGCGCAGCTGCTGATCTGCCTCATCTACGGGTTCGTGATGACGCTGGGGCTGGCGCTGATTGGCATTCCGTATGCGACCCTGCTGGGACCGCTGGCGGGCGCGGCCTGCTTCGTGCCGTACCTGGGGGCGGCGCTGGGTGTGGGCGCGGCGGCGTGCATTGCGCTGGTGCGCTGGGGGTTCACGATAGACGCGGCCGGCGCCCTGGGCGGGCTGGCCATCCTCTTCATGTGCGTCCAGGCGCTGGATGGACTGGTGCTGCAGCCAAGAATCATGGGAGGCCACGTGGGGCTCCACCCGATTGCCATCCTCTTCGCGCTGGCGCTGGGGCAAGATCTGGCAGGCCTCTACGGGCTCTTGCTGGCTCTGCCGGCCGCGGCGTTGCTGAAGGTGCTCCTCGCCGACGTGCAGCGGGTGCTGTACCGGCCTCCCGAGCCGGCGGCTACCTGAGACCGGCTAGGTCGCGGCGTTCCCGGTACCGATCGAGCGCCAGGCCGATCAGCTTGTCCAGAAGCGCGGCGTACCCGACGCCAGAGGCCTCCCAGAGCTTGGCGAACACCGAGGTCGCGGTGAACCCGGGGATGGTGTTGATCTCGTTGACGAAGATCTTCCCCGAGGGCTTCTCGATGAACATGTCGAGCCGGGCCATCCCCTCGCACTCCAGGGCCCTGTAGGCCTCGCCCGCCAGCGCGCGGATCCGGGACGTGGTGTCGGCGTCGACTTTCGCGGGCGCCACCAGCTCCATGCGGCCGGGCGTGTACTTCGTCTCGTAGTCGTAGAACTCGCTCGTGTAGGTGATCTCGCCGGGCACCGAGACTTCCGGCTGGGCGTTGCCGATGACGCTGCACTCGATCTCGCGGCAGGCGATGCCGCGCTCGACGATGACGCGCGTATCGTAGGCCAGCGCCGCCTGGAGCGCACGCGGCAGTGACTCCGGGTCCTTCACCTTGGTCATGCCCACGCTGGAGCCACCGTTGGCCGGCTTCACGAAGCACGGCATGCCGAGCTTCGAGGCGATCGCCTCAACGGCCGCCCTCACGGCTGCTTCGGTCTCGAGCTCCGTCTTGCGGAACCCGAGCCAGTCGACGACCGGCAGACCGCTCGCGGCGAGCAGCTTCTTCATCACGATCTTGTCCATCCCCACCGCGCTGGCGAGCACACCCGCCCCGACGTAGGGGACGCCGGCCATCTCCAGCAGCCCCTGAAGCGTGCCGTCCTCACCGTAGGTGCCGTGCACGAGCGGAATGGCCACGTCCAGCGAATCGCCGACGACGTCAGCCAGAACGACGCTCTTGTCGGCGGCCGCAACCGGCAGAGGCGACTCGTCAGGCGCCGCCGGCGCTGCCGGGAGCGCCGCCACGGTGACGCCGGCCTCCAGGAAGCGTGCTGGCTCGGCAGCGACCAACCATCGGCCTTCCCGGCTGATGGCGATCGGGACGACCTCGTACTTGGAGCGGTCGAGAGAGTCGACGAGGGAGGTTGCCGAGGCCACGGAGACCAGGTGCTCTCCCGAGCGCCCGCCATAGATGATTCCGACGCGAAGTTTTCTGGACATGATCAACTACTTCTATCGGAAGGCGGGCGGGCAAGGGAAACCGCTCGGGGAAAAATCGGTCTCCCTTGCGCCGTTCTCAGCGGCCCTTGCCCGCGGCCGGCGGGGCCTCGAAGTCGCGGTACGGAGGCCATCGGACCGTCTCGCCCTTGGCGGAGGTGTACTCGAAGTGGTATGTCCGGGCCGCGGCCGGCAGGTTGCCGGAGAAGATCGTCGTCTGGCCGGCGACCGCGGGGAGGTCGGTCGACTGGATGGCGCCGTCGGTGGTGGCATAGACGGCCGAGACGCTGGAGACGTTCTCGTCGGGCCACAGCTCCCGGTTGAGGCTGACTTCGACGGGGAACCCGGAGGGCTCGGACGCCGCCGGCGGGGTGTGGGCCATCCGGGGGAACGGGTCCTCGCAGTTCTTCAGCATGAACATGCAGGCCGCGGCGTTCTTCTCGGTGATTTCGGGGACTTCGCTCTCGCTGGGCACGAAAGTCTGGCCGAGCTCGATGGTGAAAGAGAGGGCGCCGGTCTCGCCGTACATGAAGTCGTCGTAGTCGCCGCTGGAGGGGTAGAGGTCGCTGCTCTTCTCGGCGGTGTACCCATTCAACTCGGCCATCGCCTGGGCGTACTTCTTGAAGATCGCCTCGCGGGGGGCGGCGATATGCTCCTCGGAGTAGCTCCAGGGCCACATCACGAGCTCGCTATAGCTGTGGAAGCTGATGTCGGCGGCGAACTTCTCGCGGCGGGCCAGGTCGCGGATGGCGGACGTCTCGGCCTCGGAGAATCCAGAGGCGCCTCGGTAGGTATCGCTGTCGGGCCAGGTGCTGGCGCCGGCGCCGCCCCACTTGTAACCGTAGTTCCTGTTGGGGTCGACACCGAAGCTGTTGTTCGCGTGCTTGCGGCGGTTCTTGCGCCACATCTTGTACTGGGTCTGGGAGTGGGTGACGCCGTCGGGGTTGAGGATCGGGACGATCCAGGTGACGCGGCTGTCGACGAGAGCTTTGACGGCCGGGTCGGTGGCGTAGCCGGTGACGAGCTTCTTGGCCAGGGCCAGGGGGACCTCGATGGAGATCCACTCGCGGGAGTGGTGCGCGCCGCAGAAGAGGAATCTGGGCTTGCCGGCGGCCTTGGCGCCCTGGGGACCGACGATCAGGGCCTCGATGTCGCGGCCCTCGATGGTCTTGCCGATCGACTCGGTGCGGCAGATCTCGGGGTACTTGGCGGCGTACTCGGCCAGCTCGTCGTGCGCTTCCTTCACGGTGTGGTAGACGCCCAGGTCGGGAGTTGCGCGGAAGGGGTCGAGCAGGGTGTCGAGGTCCTTGACCAGGACTTCGCGCTTGTCGAAGCGGGTCAGGACGCGCTGGATCTCGGCTGCGGCCTGGGTGGAGACCTCGTCATCGGAGGGGACGACCACCTCGAGCCACTTGTCGCCGTGGCGCACGATGTCGGCGCCCGAGTTGGCGAGCGCGCGGACGTCGGCCTTGCTGCTGTAATAAACGCGCAACAGCTGGGCGGCCGGCGAGGCGTCGAGTGCCGGCGCGAGGAGCAACAGGGAGAGGGACCAACCGAGCAGGGGCCTGAGGTGGTTCATGTGTCTCTCCGGGGGGCGGGGGTTCTCTCCCGCTCACGTTCCAGGCCGTCCGGACGCCGGCGCTCGTCTCCCGGGCCTTGCTCTCGTGTTCCCTACGGGCCATTGAAGGCGAGCGCGAAAGGATAGCAGGTCGCATCGAGCATGACAAGTGGACAGAGCGAAAAAATGGCCGCCGGCGCCGGGTGGGGATGCCGATAGCTGAATAGAAGAGGACGCGCTTCGCGCCCGGGAGGAAGTCGCATGGAGATCACGCTGTTCACCGATTCCGTCAAGTGCACCGCCTGCGGCGAGCTCGACATGGCCCGCGGGCTCAAGAAGAAGAACGGGAACTGGTACTGCCCCAAGTGCGTGCAGCACCACTTCCCGGCGAGCTGAAGCTCCAGGCGCGGGGGGGGGCGGGTGTGGGAGAATGGAGCTCCCTGTTCCCGGTGTCACCCTCCGACTAGCTTGAACTCCGTACTCGTCCTCGAGGACGTCACCAAGTCCTACGGCGGCCGTCAGATCTTGCGAGGCATCTCGCTGGAGCTGGCCGCGGGGCAGATCCTCGGGTACTTCGGGTTGAACGGCGCCGGCAAGTCGACGACGAACCGTATCCTGCTCGGGTTCGCCCGTCCGACGGCGGGGCGCTGCCGGCTGCTGGGATTCGACGCGGGGGATCGGCGGGCGCTGGCCCGTTCGGGGTACCTGCCGGAGAGCCCGCACTACCACGACTATCTGACTGGGTGGGAGATCCTGGAGTACGCCGCGTGCCTCTACGGAGTGCCGCGTGCCGAGCGGACCGGGCGGGCGGAAGCGGCGGCCGCACGAGTCGTCCTGGCGCCGGAAGCGCTCGGGCGGCGGGTCGGCACCTACTCGAAGGGGATGCGCCAGCGGCTGGGGCTGGCGCAGGCGCTGCTCCATGACCCGGCTTTCCTCTTGCTCGACGAGCCCTTCACGGGCCTCGACCCGGTCGGCCGAGCCATGCTCAAGGAGCTCCTGCGGCAGTATCGATCGGGCGGAGGCACCGTGTTCTTCAGCAGCCACCAGCTCCTCGACGCCCAGGAGATCTGCGATCGAGCCGCCATCCTCCATCGAGGCCGGCTCGTGGCGGACGCCAGCCTTTCGGAGCTCGAAGCTAGCCACCCTGGCCTCACGCTCGAGCAGATTTTCCTCCGCCACGTCGGAGGCGACGCCGAGAGCGACCGCGACTGAGACCGGTGAACGACGACCGATGAACGCTGCGCTCACTATCGCCCGCTTCACGCTCAAGAAGGCGCTTCGTGAACGGCTCTACGTGGTCTTCTTCATCGTGACCGCCGTCCTCATCGGGGCGGGCGGGTCCGTGTCCTTCTTCGAGACCGGGGTCCAGGTCAAGTTCCTGAAGGACGTCTCGATGTTCATCCTGGCGGCCTTCGGCTTCTTGCTGGCGCTGTTCGCGGCCAGCGATCTCTTGCCGCATGAGCTGGAGACTCGCGGCATCCAGTTCATCGTCAGCAAGCCGGCCGGCTGGCGAGAGGTGGTCGCCGGCAAGTACCTGGCGCTCGTGGCGCTCTTGGCCGGGAACCTGGCGCCGCTCATCGCCGAGATGTTCGCGCTGGTCTGGCTCTACTCGGGCCGGCCGCACCTGGACATGCTGGCCGGGGCGGGTCTGGTGGTCGTCGAGATGGCCGTCTACGGGGCGCTGGTGATGCTGCTCTCGGTGCTGGCGTCGCGGCTGGTAACGCTCTTCGGCGCGCTGCTCGTTTACGTGGTGGCGCACCTGTCCGACTGGGTGACGGGCACGTTCCTGGCCAGCTCTCCCGGCTGGCTGCGCGCGTGTGCCGGCGCGCTGCTGGCGCTCTCGCCGGACCTCTCGCACTTCGACAGCCGATTCGTGGTGGTGCACCAGTACGCCGTGCCGGCCGATTTCCTGGGACTTCTGCTGGTCTATGGCGCCGTCTACTCCGTGGCGGCGCTGCTGGCTTGCTGTCTGGTGCTGGAGTCGAAGGAGCTTTAGGATGAATCGGCTCCGGAACTTCGCGCCGCTGTGGCTGGCGCTTCTTCTGCCGCTCCTTGCGACGGGTTGGGGACTCGATCGCGCGCTCGACTCCTACGACCCGGCGGAGCCCGCGGCCGGACCTGCGGCCGGGCTTCTCCGCTCCTTTCTCGGCAATCTCTCCTACCAGGCACGCGGCCTGCTCTCCCGGCTGCTCTACCTCAAGATCGACCGCTACGTCCACGAAGGCGAGAAGGTTCGCTTCGGCGACGGCGCCGTCGGGATCACGATGGCGGGCAATACGGAGATCGTGCCCCTCTACGGCCTGATCACCTACCTCGACCCCCACTTCATCGAGGCCTTCAGTCTGGGCGGCAACCACCTGATCTACGGCCTGGCGAAGCACCAGGAAGGGCTGGCGCTCCTGGAGGCGGGAGTCGAGCTCAACCCGGAGGATCCTCTCACCTCGGAGTTGCTCGGCCAGATCGCCGTCCACCATTCGGCCGATCTCAACCGGCCCGCCGAGGCGATCCCCTACCTGCTGCGAGCCTATGAGCTGAGGAGCCGGCTGGGCGCCGAAGAGGTCCCCAGAGGGTTCGTCTTCGCCACCGACCTGCTGGCCGGGTTACTGGCCGTGAACTACTTCCGGGCCGGCGACCGCACCCGGGCCCTGGGCTGGCTCGAGCACCCCAATCGCCTCGATTCCGGCCACGAAATCTACTCCGCGCTGGGCGTGCGGCCACCCGACGTGCGACCGGCGCATCGCGAAGCGGAGGCGCACGGCCACGACCACATCGAGGGCCGCAGCTCTGTCGACCGCGAGCTGCCCAGACCCTTCAAACCCCGCTGGTGGGAAGACCCGCCGGCCGTGGCCCGGTTCCACCGAAGCCTGGCGATCGGCGTGGCGCTGGAGCTGCTCCTGGCAGCGGGTGGCCGAGGCAGGTCCGCCGGAAGTCCAGGGCGAGTTGCGGGGAGCCAGTAGCGAGGTGCCGGACGCTTGAAGCAGGCGCTGCAATACATCCGATATGCCTTCTGGCCGGCGCTGGTGCTTGCGCCCTGGCTGGTCGTGCTGACGTGGGTGCCGCCGACGGGAGTCCGGCCGCCCCTGGGAAACCCGATCTTCACTTACTTCCTGGCGTTCGTGCTGGTGGTCGGCGTGATCCTCTCGGTGATCCTGCGGCACCTGATCCAGAGGAGCAAACGCCAGGCGGCGCACCCGGCGAAGATCTACACCTTCATGGAGGAGGTCCTGCGGACCGACCCGACGGCCGAGCGGCTCCACGAGGCCGGGCTCTTCTGTTTCGAGGCCGGCGAGTGGGAGCGGGCGATCACCTACCTGGCGCGCGTGGGGCCGGAGGCCCTCGAGCTCTACAGGTCGGCCCGCTACCACCTGCTGCTGGCCTTGCTGGAGCTCGGCCGATTCGACGAAGCTTCTCGGCTCCAGGGCGAGCTTCCCGCCGACTTCTTCACCAGCGACCAGCGCTACAACATCGCGCTGGCCTACAAGAAGCACGCCTTCCTGGCCCGGGCCAAGGAGCAGTTCCTCAAGCTCTTCCTGATGGACATCGGCTTCCGCGACGTGAGCCAGCAGCTCCAGGAGATCGGCGACATGGAACGCTCCCGGCGGCTGGCGCCCGCGTACGCCTTCCTGGACGGCGCAATCTCGGAGCGCTACTCGGACCTGGCCGTGCGCGAGGACCGCGGGCAGAGCGTGGTCTGCGAGGCGCTCGATCGCGACCTGGGCCGCCAGGTCGTGCTGCGCGCGCTCAAGCCCGAGCACGCCGACGAGGGCGCGATCGACGCCTTCCTCAGCGAAGCGCGCGCGCTAGCCGCCTGGGACCACCCGTGCATCCTGAAGGTCTACGACATCCGCAAGGACCGGCTGCCGTACTTCTGCGTCGAGTCCTTCGACGGCAGGTCGCTGCCCGAGCTGGCCGGCGCCCCCTTGCCCGAGCGGGTCGAGTGGCTCCGCCGCCTGGTCGACCTCGCCGAGAAGACCGGCGGATTCGAACCGGCGCGCGTGCTGGCCAACGACCGGGGCGAGCTCAGGCTGGCTTCGATGCCCGCGGCGCCGGCAACGGTGCCCTACGCCTTCCTGGCCCAGCTGGCCGCGCCCGGCGGCCCGGCGTCTCCTGTCATCGAGCACGCGGCCAAGGGCCTTCAGATGTTGCTGGAAGCCGGCGCCTCCACTTCCGAGATCCGTCGCGGAGTGGACGTCCTCGACACCGTCCTGAGGCTCGACGCCGAGGAGCGGGAGCGGACGGCCGTGGCCAACTGCGTGCGCTGGCTGGAGCACGTGCACCGGCACTGGATTCACGGTCTGAAGAGCAAGTTCTCGGTCATCAAGCGGTTCCCCGGAGAGCCGAGCAAGGCTGTGTCGATTTTCGGCCGGGAGGCCAATCTCCTGGAGGTCGACAAGATGCTCGCGGCGCTAGAGGAGCAGACCCGCCAGCGGCCCGCGATGCCGGCGCGGGCGGTGCCGGAGCTGACAGCGCTCCTGGAGCAGGTGGAGCGGCTCGAGCTCCAGGAACTGCGGGGGCAGGTCGCGCGGATCGCCCAGCTCTCCGAGGGAGAGGCCGGTCGGTTGCTCTCGGAAGTTTCGGAGCGCTTCGTCGGGCTGTCGGTAGGAATTGCCCGGTTCCTGGAGACCCTCGAGGTCGACCTGGCGCAGCTGGTCGAGCTGGTTTCGCGGGGCGCGGGCGGTTCAGCGCAGATGGTCTTCGAGGAGGCCGGGGAGGCCGGCTGGACCGTGCGAACGGCGCGGCCCGAGGAGCTCAGGCACGATCTGAAAACGATCCTGGAGGACGCGGTCCACAACGCCGTCGAGGCTGGTGCCCAGGCGGTGACGTTCGGTCTCTTCCGCGGAGGCGACCGCCGCTACGTGGCCGTCGTGGTCGAGGATGACGGGCCGGGTCTCCCCGAGGGACTGGCCGAGCGGCTCGCCCGCGAGCGATACTCGACCAAGCCCGGCGGGACGGGGACGGGGCTTTCGACCTCGATGCACCTGGCCGAGCGCCACGGCGGCGTGCTGGCCGTCGCCAACCGGAGCCACGGCCGTGGCGCCCGCGTGGAGATCAACCTGCCGACGATGGCGGAATGAGGCCCTGATGACGACGCCGCTGACGGTCCTGGTGGTCGAAGACGACGCCAACTACGCCTACGAGATCCGCGAGGAGCTGGCGCGGCAAGCCGAGGAGCTGGCGACGTTCCACTTTGCCTCGACGCTCAAGGAGGCCATCAAGAAGGTCGACCGACTCAAGCCCGACCTGTTGCTGCTGGACGTCATCTTCCCGGTGGGGGCCGACGACGCGGCAGCCGACCGGCTCGACCACGAGGCCGGCGTCAAGCTGCTGGAGTACGTGGCGTCGAGCTCGGCCGGAAGCCGGACCATCGTGCTCTCCAGCCAGAGCAAGACGTTCGCCGTCAACCTGCTGATCCGGTACAAGGAGGTCTCGGACTACATCTTCAAGGATGCTCCGTGGCCCGAGATCCGGGCGAAGGTTTTCCGGCAGCTGGAGTCGCTGGGGCGATTGAAGGAATTGAGTCTGAAGCTGCTGTCGCGCCACGAGCTGATCGGCCAGAGCGCGGCGATGAAGGCCGTGCGCAAGCTGATCGACCGGGTCGCGCCGAGGGACCAGACCACAGTGCTCATCCAGGGGGAGTCGGGGACCGGCAAGGAGCTCGTGGCCCAGAGCATTCACCGGCTCTCGCCACGCAGCGGATGCCCGTTCGTGGTGGTGAACTGCGGGGCGATCCCGGAGGGGCTGCTGGAGAGCGAGTTCTTCGGCCATGCACGGGGGGCCTTCACGGGGGCGGTGCGGGAGGTGAGGGGCAAGTTCGAGCTGGCGCACGGCGGCACGCTCTTCCTCGACGAGATCGGAGAGATCTCGCTGGCGCTGCAACCGAAGCTCTTGCGGGCGCTGCAGGAGCGGGAGTTCTCACGCGTGGGGGACGAGCGGGTGGTGAAGGTGGACGTGCGGGTGATCGCGGCGACCAACTGCGATCTGACGCGGGAGGTGACGGAGGGGCGATTCCGGGAGGACCTCTTCTACCGGCTGAACGTCTTTCCGATCGAGGTGGCGCCGCTGAGGAGCCGCCGGGAGGACGTGCCTGAGCTGGTCGAGTACTTCGCGGGGCAGTTCAATCGGGAGATGGAGGAGACCAAGGCCGTGACTCCCCAGGCCGTCGAGGCGCTGGCGGCGTACGATTGGCCCGGAAATGTCCGGGAGTTGAAGAACATCGTCGAGCGGCTGTTCATCGTCACGGAAGGGGGCCAGGTCGGGGCGATCGACGTGGAGGCGCTGCTGGGGACGAGTGGGGAGGGGTACCAGGTCGGCTTCCCCGCGAGCGAGACGAGCTACAAGAAGGCCAAGGCAGAGGTGGTGCGAATGTTCCATCGCAAGTTCTTGCTGCACCACCTGAGGCGCAACGGCTTCAACGTCTCCCGCACTGCGGCGGCGATCGGCTACAACCGCCAGGACCTGGGCAAGCTCGTGGCCGAGCTGGGGCTGGACCGGGAAGAGTAGGGAGCGTTTCCGCAAGGGGGAAAGTGGTTGGTGGAGCCGACGCCCCCGGCTGGAGTTGTCGGGAAAAGCCGACAGTCGCTGTCGGCCGGAGGCAGGCGCCAGCCGAACTGGAGCGGGTGGAGGCGTTCCGTAGCGAACCTGGTATGCCCGTTGCAGTGGAAGTCCATCTGAAGAGCCGGCGACCGTCCGGCGAACAACCCTCAGGAGGGTCGTGGCATGACCAGGCATATTGGCATCGGGGCGCGCCGGGGCTTCACACTCATTGAAATCCTCGTCGTGATCGTCATCATCGGCGTGCTGGCGACGATGGGAGTTTCGAAGTACACGGAGTTCACGACGGATTCGAGGCGCAGCACCTGCATCTCGAACCAGACCAGCGTCGACAAGGGCGTCGGTGTCTGGGAGAGCCAGAAGGTCGCCATCACGAAGGCGTCCAAGGTGACGATGAAATTCAATGGCGGCGGTGACATCACGGCGACGAACGGAACCATCCCGAGCCAGCTGAACACCAACGCGCCGACGACGACGGCCAAGGACAACAACAACCGAGCCATCGCGGCCTACATTCGCGACGACAACGTGTTCATGTGCCCGGAGTACGCCAGCCAGAACGGCGGTATCGGCGCAGTCTCGCGCTCGGGCACGGACCTCTACATGTGGGTGAGCGACGTCAACTCGGCTGTGGCGCTGAACAACAACCGCCGCGGCGTCGTCTGTCTGCAGTGGGGCGGCACCGAGTCGCTGACGACGAAGGTCGGCCCCGACGGCACAGACAAGACTTCGCATCACTGAGGTCTAGGCCGTGCCGGCTGCAGACCATCTGTCTGTGGGGCCGGGCGCAGGCGAGCCCCGGGCGCCTCATGCCGTTCGGGGCTCTGCCAGCGCCCGGTTCGAGGCATCTGGAGATTTCCGCGTGCGCCCGGCATCGCGCCGCGCGTTCACGCTGATCGAGATCATGGTCACCATCGTCATCGTCGGCGGGATGGCGGCCTTCGGCGCCGGTATCATCACCCCCCAGATCAGCTATTTCCGCTCCAGGCGGGATGCCGAGAACCTGCTGGAGGCCATCCGCAAGGCCCGCGCGCTGGCGATGGCCCGCGGAGGGACCGGAAACTACGGCGTCACCATCTTCCGGGGACTGCTCTCCACCGACCGGCAGTCGATAACCCCTTTCACGACGTCGAACGACACGCCCTGGTGCTTCGTGCTTTTCAGCGACCGGGACAGCGTGATGGAGAACAATCTCCGGGACCTGGGCGAGCTGAGCCGCCCGACCTTGAACACGTCGCTGGACAGCGCGCTCACCGAGTCGGAGCAGGCCAGCCGGATCTCGATCCGCCCCGCGATCGTCAACCTGCACGAGGAAACGACGCTCCACGGCAAGCCCTTCCCGGGGACCCAGCTGCCTCTGTCGGACAACACCGTCATCCAGTTCGACTCGAAGGGCCGCCTGATGACCGGCAGCGGCGTCGTCAGCAGCCTGATCGAGGAGACCTCGGGAAGCTCCAAGGCTTACTCATTCGACATCAAGAACCCCAACATGGGATTCTATCGGCTCCGCGTTCGTGACAACGGGACGGTGGAGCTCTCGGCCCTCTGCGAGACCGGCACCGCGACTCCATATTCGATCGATGCGTCCGGCACCCAAAGAAATTTCTGAACGGCCCGCCAGGAGCGGCGTCACGCTCGTCGAGATGCTCATCGCCAGCATCGTCAGCTCCGTGTTGATGATGGGCATCGGGATGCTCTACCAGACGTCGATGGTCAACTACAACGTGGTCCGGGACGTGCGGGAGAACCTGTACACGGCTACCCTCACCTCTGATCGTGTGAACGAGGCGCTGCGCAAGCCCAACCTGGGCGCCCTCAAGGTCCGCCCCGACACGGTCTCCTCGGGAAACAACGTCATCACTTTCAATTATCTCAAATCCGCTTTTCAGTCGTCTGTCACGTCCTGGTCCGGCGTCGTCTATTACTACCAGGAGCGTCTCTACCTCTACGAGAACAAGATCGGCGAGGACCCGACGGTCCCCTACGGCGATTCCTTCCAGGCCGTCACGGGCTCCGACAACTTCCAACTCATGACGAACTCCGCCGTCGGCACCTGGATCGGCACGGAGTCCAACCGAAAGAAGTCGGAGATCATCGGCTATGGAGTCAGCGGATTCAAGGCCAGCAGCAACCCCTGGCCGGACACGTCGACGGGCCCCTACTCGCGCGGCACCACCTGGACGGTGGAATACCTGAAAGCAGGTCGAGGCTGATGAACGCCCCAGGCTCGGGATCTGCACTTTGGCCGCGCG
>JACPRK010000115.1 GCA_016190005.1 Candidatus Wallbacteria bacterium
AAGCGGCTACAGATCCTCAGGTCCAGTCACGGGCCAGCACCGCTCGAACCCACTACGGCCGAGGCGATCGGAGGTTCACCATGATCCGGCGTCGCTCCCTTGTCCATGTTTGACATGGCGATCATGCGCGTGAATACTGAAAGGAGGAGCACTCCGTCACGACACGCGCCGCACCGAGGAGGTCGCCATGATCCGCGCCGCAGCAACCGTCTCCGCACTGGCCACTCTCACCGCTTTCGCCTCGTCGGCCTGCTTCGCAGGCACGTCCATCACCGTTCAGACCGACCTGCCCGCCACCGTCACCGTCGACGGCAAGGCCGTCGGCAAGACGCCCCTCAAGGTCGACGTCCTCTACCCGGGCGAACGCAAGGTCGAGGTCCACAACAAGGCCACCGGCATCTCCTACACCTACAAGGTGATGTCGCCTGAATCCGGGATGAAGAGCCGCCTCATCAACTCCTCGTTCATGGGCGCAGCCCCCCTCTCGGGCCCCGTCGTCAACCAGGTCACGCTCGCCGCTCCGCCGGAGCCCCTGGCGAAACCCAGTACCGACGAACGCCGTACCCGCGAGAAGGTCCGCATCCGCAATACCATCCTGGGCGGCGGTCTCGCCAACGCCCTGTTCAACTACGGTCCGCACCGCCACGGGGTCTTCGTCGGTCTCTTCTGGCTTGGTGTGCTGAACGAGTTGTTGCACGCGAAGTAGAGTAGCGAGTAGCGAGAGGGGTATGGATTCCCCCCACCACCCGGAGCTTGCAGCGGCGGGGGCGCTGATTTAAACTCTCTGGCGGGTATGCCGACGTTCAAGTTCACGGCCCAGGACAGCCAGGGGAAGATGTACACGGACACCGTGTACGCCGACTCCCTCGTAGCAGCCCGGCAGAAGCTGCTGAAGATGAACGTCAACCCTCAGACGATCGCGCTCGACGAGGGCGTGGCGAAGGCGTCGGGCGGCTGGCTGACGCGCATCAGCCACCACGAGATGCTCACGTTCTACTCGAGCATCTCGATCGCCATCAACGCCGGCGGCAGCTTGCGTGAATCCCTGCAGGCCTTCGCCGACCAGACGACCAACGCCAAGCTGCGCATGCTGCTCGAAGATCTCGTGCGCCTCATCGAGAGCGGCAAGTCCTTCTCGGACGCCCTGCGGCAACACACCCAGTACTTTTCCAACGACTTCATCAGCCTGATGGCCGCGGGCGAGAAGGCCGGAACGCTGGCCGAGATGCTGAACAGCTACGCGCACTACTCGGAGAAGCAGGCCAAGATCCGCGCCAAGGCCCGAGGCGCCGCCATCTATCCGCTGGTGATGCTCACCATCGCCGCCGTCGTCGTCATCATCCTCACGACGGTCATCTTCCCGAAGTTCATCTCCAGCTTCAACATCCCCTTCGATCAGCTGCCGCCCCTCACGCAGTACGTCAGCATCGTCAGCCAGGCCTTCCTTGGCCACTGGCTCGAGCTGGTCCTCGGAGTCCCCATCCTCTTCTTCGCCGCGGGCTGGTGGGTCAACAAGACCCCGCAGGGCACGAAGTTTGCGCATTGGTTCCAGTTCAACGCCCCACTCTTCGGCGGCTTGATGAAGAAGTTCTACGTCAGCCGCTTCGCCCATGTGCTCGGCGGGCAGCTCAAAGGCGGCGTCCCAGGCCTGTCGGCCCTCAAGGTCGTCCGCGACGTGACCGACAACGTCTACTTCCAGAAGATCATCGACGACGTGATCGACAGCATCCGCTCCGGCGGCACCTACGCGGCCCCTCTCAGAAAGCACCCGGACGTGATCCCGCCCGTCGTCGCCCTGATGTTCTCCATCGGCGAGAAGACCGGCTCCATCGCCGAGGTGCTCGAAAAGATCGGCAACTACTACGACGACCAGGTCTCGGCCACCACCGAGGTGCTGGTCAGCCTGATGGAGCCCCTGATGATCGTCGTGATGGGTGTGACCGTCACCATCATCGCCGTCTCGATGTTCCTGCCCATCTTCAACATGACGAAGATGATCAAGTAGGGACGGCCGCCTACCACTCCTGGTTGACGGCGCTCACGATGTAAGAGGAGTGAGTCGACGCTCCCGGGCTGGCCGATAAGCGGGTCGTCACCGTGATGATCTGGCTCACGGCGACCGTGGCGACGGCGCTTGCGCCGAACTTGCCCGGATTCGCGGGGTCCTGGATGTAACACAGGCCGGTGCAGGTGAGCAGATAGGGCTGCGTGTAACGGTAGGAGCAATAAGACGTCACGATCTCGCCGCCCCGGCTGCGCGTGTCGGAGGTGTTGATTTTCCGAGTGGTAGCAAAGGTCTCGGGTGCCGACTCCTCCCAGGGGGTGAAACAGGTGGCTGTGATAGGCGTGGCCTCTGGGTACAGGGCCGGCTTGTTGTCCAACAGGCCGTTACCGCCAGTGGGTGTCGTGTCCTGGGCGACCGGGGCGACGCTCGTGCATGCGTGGCAGAACTCTGCGCCCGCTTGATCGACCAGGTCCTGCCACCGGATACCGAAAGGCGCTTTCTGCCCGTACGCCACGGTGGTGGCATCGATCATGCCCTGGGCGCGCGAGTTGATCGCCCTCAGGGCCAGCGTGAAGCTCGTGGCGTACATGGGAGGGTTGGAGGCGTCGATCGGCTGGCTGGGGTCCAGCGCGACGGTGGCCAGCCGGGTCGTCAGGTCGGCCGTGCCGGCTGCCCAGTCGGCGACACGCTGGGCCGGGTCGTTCAAGCGCCAGTAGATGTTACACGGGTGCACGGGCGGGTAGTTCCCCGACCGCTGGAAGTCCCAGCTTCCAGCCGTCCATGGTTCTGGAGGACTGCTGGGCGGTACAGGCGTGTGATTGATGATCGTGATCGGGTTCGTGATGTCGCCGTTGGCATCGCGGTTGTACTGAGCGACGGGATCGAGGAGCTCGCGCACGTAAGCCGTGCCATACCGGATTCCGGAGTCGGCCGCGTGCTGCGCCAGCCTTCGATACTGGCTCTCCTTGGCCAGCTCCATCAGCGAGCTCCCGGTCGACTGCAGAGAAAGGCCGATGGTGGCGAGGATCACGAGCACCGACAGTGCGTACATGAGCACCATGCCGCCGTCGAGGAAGAAGCGCCGAGGAATTCTCATCGGTTACTTGCCACTCCTCGGATCGAGCCGCACCGAGAGCTGCGTGGCCGAGTAGAGCAGCTGTCCCCGAGCCCCGCCTGGAGGTCGGGCGTAGATGTCGCACTGGTACTTGCGCGTGCTGTCGTCGATCTTGGCGCCCATGACGACCAGCTCCTTGTCGTAGAGGAAGTCCTGGTGCGCCGGGCTGAGCGCCGCGCCGTTGGGCGGGCCGACCGTCCCCGAGTTGCTGGTGAGGAACTGGGTGGAGTTTGAAGTGCCGAGCGTGTCCGAGATCGACACGGCCTTCAGACCGAGCGTGGGGCTGGGGTTGTTGTTGAGCTTTTCGATCTTGAGGGCCGGCGGCAGCGATGTCGCCTCGGGGTAGTTGACATACCAGTCGAGCTGCTGGTTGGCAATCGAGGCTGCTTCGGAGTTCGTGCGGCCAGCGTCGACCAGAGCACTCGAGGAGCTGAGGCTGGCGGTCACGAGCACTGCCGCGCTCGACAGCACCAGCATGCCGACCAGCACCTCGACCATCGAGAAGCCGCCGCGCGGCCAAAGTGCAGATCCCGAGCCTGGGGCGTTCATCAGCCTCGACCTGCTTTCAGGTATTCCACCGTCCAGGTGGTGCCGCGCGAGTAGGGGCCCGTAGACGTGTCCGGCCAGGGGTTGCTGCTGGCCTTGAACGCCCGGACTCCGTAGCCGATGATCTCCGATTTCTTCCGGTTGGATTCCGTGCCTATCCAGGTGCCGACGGCGGAGTTCGTCATGAGTTGGAAGTTGTCGGAGCCCGTGACGGCCTGGAAGGAATCGCCGTAGGGGACCGTCGGGTCCTCGCCGATCTTGTTCTCGTAGAGGTA
>JACPRK010000117.1 GCA_016190005.1 Candidatus Wallbacteria bacterium
CAAACCGATCAACAACTCACGGTTGCAGGGACCGACCCTGGCCACCGCCGATAGAGCCACGGCAGTCCTCAGCCAGCGCTCGTGCGCCCCCGATCCACTTCAACCGCCCCTTCCGGATCTTCTTCAGACCGGCGGTGAGGCCCCGGTGACTTCCGTGGTAGCGCGCTTCGCGGGATTCCTTCCTGTTCCCTCTATGAGATTGCGGTAGTCGTTGGAGAAGCGGAAGTTCACCCAAAGCCCGGTTTCCTCGTGCTCAAGGACCGGTTCCGGAACCCCCGCCGTTCGGCACGCAGCCATCATCCGTTCGATGCCGCGGCCCCAGGCTTCGATGGCCCCGGCTCGAAAGAACGCGGTGGCCAGGTCCGGGTTGAACGGGTGCGAGGCGTGCTTACGCTTGAGTTTTTCCACAGTCCACGACGGCGGAAGCTGACCGGGGTTCCAGACCATCAGCCGATCCGCGTAGACACTGATCTGCACGGGCGCACCCGTGGCGTAGTCCTTGTGGATGATCGCGTTCAGCACCGCCTCGCGCAGTGCCGGTTCCGGTACGGGGTAGGTTTCTACCCGCCGGATGCCTTTATAGGTAATCGCTGCTTTCAGGTACTTCAGCTGCAGGACGTCCAGGATTTGGTCGACTTGGGTGATCACGGGCCCGTGGATTTCGTCGTGGTAGCGCAGCTCGTCATCCGTGTGGAAAAAGCCGATCTTCACGAATGCGCCCGTTACGAAGCGCTCGGGATCGGGATGAAAGGCCAGCACGGCTGCACGCTTCAGGTATGCACCCTCCGACAGGTGCAGTCTCTCCATCAGCGTGGCCGTGGATTCCCTCAATGCCGCAGCATTGACGCGTCCGCTGTTTCTCGCCTGGGCACGAAATGCCGCCACGGATGCGTTCGAGAGCATGCGCGGAGTGACGTTTGGTATGGGCACGCCGTCCCAGGTGCGGCCCTGCCGGCGGAGCAGGAATCGGTCCAACGCCGCTCCCTTCAGCTCCTGCAAGGTGCTGCCGCTGCGCTGGTAGTAGTGGCCGCGATAGCTGATGGGTGAGGGGAATGCGGGCGTCACTACTTCCAGGTACTCCTTGCCGTTCTTTTCGCGCAGGTTCACCTCCACGACGATACCGAGCAGATCGCGAATCTTGTTGGGGAGCGTCTCGAGGAGCTCGGCTGCGTCGGGAATGCCGACAACGTGACCCCTGTCATTCCGGCCGATGACCAGCACACCGCCCTCCGCGGTCGCGAACCCGCAGAGCCAGCGCAGATAGTCGTCCCGCCAGGACGCCTTCCACTCGGTGTGCTGGCCTTCCTTCATACGAGGCGAGTGCGCCCGGTGAGCAGCTCCTGCATCATCGCCTGCTTGAGCGCGCGGGTCTTGTCGCGGCGGGCCTCGAGGGCTGCCAGCTCGGCGTCCATGTCGGAGAGGATGGCGGCGATGGCGGATTGTTCGGGGAGCGGGGGGAGTCGAACGAACAACTTCCTTAGCACGGACCAGTCGGAGCGAGGCATGTGGGTTCCGTAGGAAACGCCGGCGGCATTCATGAATTCAGTCGTCTGCACCAAGAGATGCAAGAAGCCACAGGTGAGCCGTTCCTCGCGGGCGATTAGCGGCCAAATCTCGGTAGAACAAACCCCACTGAACGTCGCGAGCCAGTACTTCCTGAGGTAGGCTCGCAGACGTCCGAAGAGCACATCGCCTATCATGAAGCTGTACCTTGAGGACGAGACCGTCGCGCCGGCTGACGAAAGCAGCCGTCCGCTTCCTTGGTCGATGAACTCCAACTCCACGCAGAGCGTTCCTGCGGAAGTGGCTGAAGCGACGACCTTGGTGTTACGGATGCAGGCGACGTCGCCAAACTCGACTGGTTCCCACTCGCCGTGAAAGCCAGGGAGGCGGATTGCGCCAGTCAGGAGCTGCTGCGTGGCGGCCTGTTTGATGTCGCGCTTCTTGGCGATGAGCCGGCCGAGGCCGTCCAGCAGCGCATCCACATCGCTCAAGGCCGCGGCGATGGCGCGCTGTTCGGCCTCTGTGGGCGGTAGGGGGAACCGTACTGAATGCAGAATTGATTGCGTGATCAGCGGAAGATCGTTCCGGTTCCTCACGCCATTCAGACCCGTGGCCTGCATCGCCAGCGCTAGATAACGGACATCAGGCTTCTTCAGAAAACGCCGGGGATAGAGCGCGTTGTCGGTAATCCAAGCTGGGCCTTCAGTTAGGTGTACCTCGCCGCACCGTTGGCCAACACGCCCGACGACGACTGTTGGCTCGTTCGTAAGTGTGGCAGACGTGTACCCTGCGATACCGTTGCCGCCGTAGACCGGAATTGGGCAGTCGTGGGACCTCTCCTCAGCTAGAGTTGCGACGTTGATTCCCTGGCCAGATGTGAATGCAGCAACGCTTGAGATCGAAACAACGTTCCACTCCTCCGGAATCACCCCCACCTCCGTCAGCTTGTACCCCGGCCTCACTTCCACGTCGCCCCCATCTTCGCGAGGTGCTCCTCGACCCGCGCGGCTAGCCTTTCCACTTCCTCGGTGAGCTTCGGCAGCGGTGTGGCGTAGCGCTCGGCAAGTTCGCGGATGCGGCCGGTCAGGGTCTGCGAGACGCGATCGAGCTCGCCTTGCACGGCGGCCGACAGTCGCGCCATCCACTTGTCCTCCACCACAAGCTTCTGAATCTCGGCCTCGGTGAGCTTCGCATACCTGGCGTCGATCTTCCGGTCCAGCTCCTCCTGCGCGGCCTTGCGCTTGGCCTTCGCCTCCGTCTGCTGCTCGAGCAAGTCCGTGTACGCCTCGAGCGCCGCCCGCTCCTCGGCGTAGAGAGCGTCCTTGCCGATCTCCTTCAGCCGTGCCTTCACGGCCTTCGGTGCAATCTTCTGCTTGTCGCCCTCGCCCTCCATCACCTCGGCCAGCAATCCCTCTTCGCCGCCGTTCTCCTCGCGCATCTCGTCGAGTAGTTGCTCGATCGAGGCGAGCTGGCCGTCGAGCGCCTCGAGGGCGTCGCGCTCGGCAGCGTGGTACCGGGCAACGAGAATCGCAGCCGGAACCAGGTCGGACTTGTAGCGCCGCCTGCCCTTCACGTAATCGTGGGACTCGGGCCAGGCAAGCCTGTTGTCCTTGTTCCTGACCTGAACGATCTCGCGTGGCTGCGCCCCCTTCACCCAGCCGTCGGCCGCGATCAGGTAGACGTCGTCCTGCATCGCCTCGGCCCAGTAGTCCATGAGGTGCTGGTAGACGTCGTAGGCATCCACGAGCGGCGCCTGACGGAACGCGGCGAGAAGTTCCTCGGCGAGCGTCTCGATCAACGCCTTGGGGTGGCCGTCCTTGCCGAATCCGGTCAGGCGCGGCAGCGCGGCCTTGCGCCAGTCGGCAAATCCCTTTGTCGCCCTTTCCTGGAAGGCGACGAATTCGGCGTGACCGAGGATGGCGGACTTGACCTGGGCGATCGACAGCTTCAGCCGCGCATAGCCGGGACGGCCCCCCGTTCGGTCGAATGCCTCGAACAGCGCGCCGCGCACGCCGGGGAGGACCTCCCAGTACGCGCCGAGTGCGTCGAGGTCGCGCTCCGGGATTCCGCCGCGCAGATGACCGTCGATGTCCTGCAAATCCTCGGGCTCGCTGCTGTCGATGTAGCGCGGCAGATTCAGGTTGTAGTCGTTCTTCGGGTCGGCGATCTCGGCCACTGGCACCATCCGGGCGTAGCGCGGAACGTCAGCCTGTTTGGTGAAGGTGTCGACGATGCGGTGGATATCCTGCTCGCGGAGGCGGTTCTTGTTGCCGTCCTTGATGAAGCCCTTGGAGGCGTCGATCAGGAACACGCCCTTGCGACCGGCAGCGTGCTCCTTGTCGAGAACGAGGATGGCGGCGGGGATGCCGGTGCCGTAGAAGAGGTTTGCTGGCAGGCCGATGATGCCTTTTAGATAGCCGGAGCGGACGAGCTGTTGGCGGATTGTGGCCTCGGCATTGCCTCGAAAGAGAACGCCATGGGGCAGGATGCAGGCGGCTTTGCCCGCGCCTTTCATCGAGCGGATGATGTGCAGCAGATAGGCGTAGTCGCCTTGCTTGGCGGGCGGCTCGCCCCAGGTGAACCGCTGGAATGGATCCCTGGCCGGGGTGATGCCGGTGGTCCACGTCTTATCGGAGAACGGCGGATTGGCGACGACGTAGTCGTAGGTGCGAAGCTGCTCGCCGTCCTTGAACTTGGGCGCAGCCAAGGTGTTGCCCGAGAGGATGCTGGCCGTGGGGAAGTCGTGCAGGATCATGTTCATGCGAGCCAGGCCCGCGGTGGTCACGTC
>JACPRK010000121.1 GCA_016190005.1 Candidatus Wallbacteria bacterium
CAGGCCTCAGGGATCAGGGATCAGGCCTCAGGGATCAGGCCTCAGGGATCAGGGAGCAGGGATCAGGGATCGAGGCGCGCGGCTCAAGACTCCAATCGCTGTCGCGCCTCAGGGACAACCGGCGGTGGGAAGCGACTCGACAATGCGAGCGCCAGAGGCCGCTTCCCGTATGACGAAGTGGTCGACGAGCCGGGAGTCGTCGACGAGCTGGGCGTCCAGGGCCGCGGGAAGCCGGCGCTCGAACTCGGCGTCATCCATGGTCTGGCCGCTCTCGCACAGACCGTAGACGCGGAACTCCATCTTGCCCGGGCTGGCCTCGCAGGAGACGAAGTTGTAGGCGCGCCGCCAGACCGGATCGGGGTCGAGCGTCGTGCCCATCTGCTCACCGACGCGCGCCAGGTAGGCGCCCAGCTCTGTGCCAGTCTGGCCACGGTCGCGAAGCGGCACGCCGCCGCCGCCCGAAACCACGATGGCCGTGCCGCGGCCGCCGTCGACGATGCGCTGGTAGTCGTGGTCGTGGCCGCCGATGAGGGCCCAGACTCGCCTCTGCTCGGTAGCGGAGAGCTTGGAAAATACCCGGCCATAGACGAGGTCCCGGAAGCCACTGATCAGATCCTTGGTGGCTTCGAGCTTCCCCCCGTGTTTGCCGATGCTGACCGGGGGATGGTGCTCGAAGATCACTATCGGACCGTCGTGAGTCTTGATAGCGTCGACGAGGAAGGCCTCCTGGTCGAGCACGGCGCTCTTGCCGGGCGCCAGACGTTTCACGGGGGCCAGGGAGCTGTTGCAGGCGATGAACCGGACGGCGCCCGCGCCGACGGGCAGACGTCGATCCGTGTAGTACCAGGAGGGACCCGTGAAGCCGTCGTCGTCCACCGGGAGCGCCGCGAGGCTGGTGGAAGTCTTCAGGTACGGCCCCAGCTTCTCGAGCAGCTTCTCCTTGAAGACCTTCCAGCTCTTCGACGCGGAGCCGGCCGGGGACTCGAAGAGCTCGGTGAGCCAGCGTTCATCGTGCTGAGCCCCGGAGACCTGGCGATGCATCGAGAGCAGGGCGCGCAGGTGGCGCACGGCGGGTTTGAGACCCTCGCGCGTTTGAGCGAACTCTGGAGTGGAGGGGTCGCCGAGCCGGGCCAGCGCCTCGCGGGCCAGCCGAGCATGCATCGCGTCGCCCGCCCGCTCGCCCAGGTCGTCCACGGTGTGCAGGACCTCCAGGATCTCGCGCGGCGAGCTCTGGGCGATGCGGCCGGCCAGCTCTTCGGGGCCGGCATTGCGGAGGGCGGCCGTTCGGAAAGCCACGCGGGTCGAGCGGCCCGCCGTCGCAAGGCTCTGCCGATCGGCCTCGGGGAGCCGCTCGGCGACGTCGGCGGTGAGCTGCACCCAGAGCGCGCGAAGCTCCTCCGGGGACGCCTTCACGTCGAGCTCGTCCGCCATCGAAGGGGGGAGCTCGCCCAGCCAGCCGAGCTGCGCCAGCAGCCCGACGTCGAGCAGCTCGGAGGTGCCCTTCCCGGGCTCATCCTCTCCGCCCCAGCGCCAGATGGCGCGGACCATCTCATCCTCCTCGCTGCCGCCGGAACCGCCCGAGAGAGTCAGGAGCTCGTGGTTCCCGAGCGCGGGGTAGACGAAAAGCGGATGGGCCCCTGCGCGCAGGTTCGCCAGCGCTTTCCAGGCCGGCTTCCAGTCGCGGTCCGTGAGCGGCACATCGGCGAAAATGAGGTCGCCGGTGTTGAGCACGAGGTCGACCTCGTTGGCGAGGTGGGCGTCGTGGCGCTTGATGGCATCGGTGAGGGCCTGATGCTTGGCCTGCCCCCCGAACGGATAGAAGTTCGGCCGCGTGTCTCCGTACGCCACGAAGATGAGCCGGTTCCCGACGGGGGATTCCAGGCCCGCCTGGGCGCTCGCCGTTTCTGCGAAGACCAGGGCTGCGGACAATCCCGCCGCGGCAATCATCAGTTGTCGAATCATGGGCTTCATCAGCTCCTCGGAGGGGAGTTATAGCACGGGGAGAATCGAGAATTGAGAATCGAGAATCGAGAATCGAGGCGGGTAGAGCCGAGAGCGAGTCGAACCAGTGGAATGGGTGGACCCGGCAAGCTTCTCGATTCTCAATTCTCGCTCCTCGATTCTCCTTTCTCGCTACTGTATTTCCTCTCGACTTGTCGCAAGATGTTCCAACGATGCTGAGTCGTCTCGTGGGGCGCGCGCGCCAGAGCTTGCGGGTGCGCACGGCGCTTCTGTTCCTGCTGGGTGGCGTCACGCCGATCCTGCTGAGCGGACTGGCGGCCTGGAACCACTTCGAGGCGGAGCTGGTCCAGCGGATGGTGGAGGATCATCGGCGGCTCATCGGCCAGTTGACGCACGAGATCGCCAACGAGCTGGCCTGGTATCGCGGCCAGGTCGAGAAGCTCGGCATACAGGTCCCGGTCCAGAGCATGCAACGTGCCCGGATGGAGGCGGAGCTGGAGTCGTTCCTGGCCTTCCATCCCCTCTTTCACCTGGTGCGCGTCTTCTCGCCCCAGGGCAAGCTGCGGGCACGCGCGCGGCGCGGGGCACAGGTGGAAGAAGCGGACGTCAGCGACGCGCCGCCCTCCTTCCTGCGCGACGCCATCGCCGACGCGCTGCAGGCCTCCCGCACCACGGTGACGGCCCCCTATCGCAACGAATCGGGTCGTGTGGAAATCCACATCGTGGCGCCCGTCACGTCCTTCGTCGACGAGCAGCCGCCCTGCGGGGCCGTCGCGGCCACGCTGCGACTGCACGGTCACGAGGTCTCGGACATCGTCGAGCCCGAGAGCTTCATCAGCGGCAGCACCTACATGTGTCTGACCGATCCGGACGGCCGAGTCCTGGCGCGCGCGGGCGCCGGATTGCCCGGGCACCTGCGCACGCTGGCGGTCGCCCAGCCGCCCTCCAAAGAGAGCGACGGCGACATCCTGGCGGGCACGGCCATCGTCGCCGGCCGGCGCGACCTCATCGCCTCCGCAACCGTGGCCGCGCTCGGCATCCGGGTAGTGGTCGGCCGGCCCTACGCCGAGGTCCGTTCGGCGCTGGCGGAGCTGCTCCGCTCCATCGCGTTTCATGTCACCACCGGCGTTCTTCTGGCCCTGCTGCTGGGTGTCTACCTGTCGCAGGGGCTGGTCGGCCCGATCCTCTCGCTGGTGAAGGGCATCCAGCGCGTGGCCCGGGGCGAGGTCGCACACCGCATTCCGGTAGAGCGAACGGATGAACTGGGTCGAGCGGCGGAGGCGTTCAACGAGATGGCGACGCAGCTAGAGAAAGGGCGGCTGCTGGAGGAGCTCTGGCAGGCTCGCTGGCAGCCCGGGCGGAAGCCCTGACATGAGACCGCCGAGCGCTCGCCTGGCACTGGCCGCGAGCCCGCGCGCCCAGTTCTGGGTCCTCTGGGGCTTCTTCTTCTTCGCGGAGACCGCCTCCTATCTGCTGGGCGTGCTCTCCAGCACGCTGCTGGTGAAACGGGCGGGCGCCGAGCGGCTTCCGGAGGCGTATCTGTTGCTGAACGCCGTCTTCCTGCCCGTGGTGCTGATGGTGCTGGCCCGACCGCCGCGCTCCAGCTTCCGGGCCGTGCGCGCGAGCATGGCCGTCTACCTGCTGGCGACTCTGGCGACGCTGCCGGGCGCAGATTCGACGAGCGTTCCGGTCCTGATGGCGATGTACGTCGTGGCCCGGCTCGGGAAGCTGATCTGGAGCACGTTTGCCGTTGGGATGGTCGCGGAGATCCTTCCGCTCAGGGACGCGAAGAAGGCCACGCCCTCGCTTCTTGCGGCTGCGTCGGCCGGGATCGTGCTTGCGGGCGTGGTGCTCAAATGGACACTGGCGGCGGTCGGCATCCGCACGGCTTTCGTCGCGCTCTGGGCGATGCTGGGCGGCGCCTACGCAATGCTGCTGTTGCTCGAGCCGGGAGTGGCCCCGCGAGAGCCAGCCGGGGAGGAAGCGCCCAGGCCGTCGCTCGGCGCGACGTTGACCGGACTGCTCTCAGTGCCTCTGGCGCGCGTCATCGGCCTACAGAACCTGTTCGTCGTCGGGATGCGGTACTTCGTCGAGTTCGTCTACGCGGGCGCGTTGGGCCGCCAGTTTGCCACGGAGCGCGACATGGCGGGCTTCGCCGGCGTCTTCGAGGCGACGCTTCAGGTGAGCACAGCCGCCGTGCAGTTCGCCCTCACGGGGCCATTGATGCGGACGCTGGGAGTCGGAGGCGTGGCGCTACTGATGCCCTCGATCTTGATCGCAGCGACGGGCGCCGCGGCCCTCTGGGACAGCTTCGCCGTCATCCTCTTGTGTCAATTCCTCTTCTGGGTCGCCTCCGACGGCTGCAACAAGCCCGCGCGCCAGGTGATGGTCGGCGCGCTGCCCCGCTCTCACGCAGCCAGCGTCCCGGTCCTGATGGCCGCGCTGGGGATGAGCGGCTCGCTGGCCGCTTCGACGCTGCTGGTGCCGCTGGCCAGAGCCGGCTCGCCCTCGATGGTGATGGCCTTCACCTGCGCCCTGGCGGTCGGCTTCTTGCTGCTCTCGACGGCCGTTGGTCGGACCTACCGGACGACGCTCTGGAGCACGCTCCAGGGGCTGGACGAGAGGCAACGCACCGAGGTGATCGGCGGCTATGGCCAGGAGGAGGCCGGCGCCCGCCATGAGGCCGTTTCGGCCATGCTCGAATCCCCCGAGGCCGAGATCCGGTTCCAGGCAACTCGAGAAGCGCTCGACTTGAGCAGCGAGGAGGCCGGCGCGCTCTTGATGCGGCACCTGACAAGCGAGACTGATTCCAAGGTGCGAGCCGCGATGCTCTCGTCGCTGGCGGAGCTGGGCCCGCCCGGGCTCGACCCCGTGTTGGAGCGGGCGCTGGCCGATTCGGATCCCCGCGTGCGGGCGACGGCGCTCGAGGCGCTCTCCGTGAGGCGAGCGACGGGAGCGGTGCTGCCCGCAATCGAGTCCGCTCTGGCCAGCGACGACGCTCGCGAGCGTGCCGCCGCCGTGCTGGCAGCCGTCCGCGGCTCTAGCGACGCCGCACTTCTCGGACGGGCGCTCGATTCGCTGGCGAGGCTGCTCGAGTCAGCCGAGACTCCGCGCGACCGCGCCTCCGGCGTCTTTGCGCTGGGCCAGCTCGGCTACCCGTTCCTGCTGCCGGCCATGGAGGAAGCGCTGGCCGATCGCGAGCCCGCCGTGCGGCGGTCGGCGGTGGAGGCTCTTCTGGCCAGCCACGCGGCCGTCGCTCTGCCCCTCATCGCCGAGGCGCTCGCGCGAGAGACCGACCCGGAGCTGGCCGCACGCATGGCACAAGTCACGGAGGGCTTGCGCGATCAGAACGTCCGCGCCGTGCTGGACCTATCCGGCCACCTGACAGGTGCGGAGCGATGCCAGATTGCGGACCTCTTGTCGCGAACGCCGGGTGACCGCAAACTGGCCCTGCTGAGCGACGCCGTGCTGATCGGCCGAAGGGAGATCCGCTCGGCGCTGGTGGAGCTGGTTCACACGACGCGCGACGCCGGGCTCCTGGACGCCCTGCACAGGTGTCTGCGGCCGGCGGGCGAGGAGCGGGTTCTTTCACTGGAGCCGCTGCTTTCATACCTGGCCGCGGCAGAGGGACCAGCGGCTCAGGCCGGCTACGACGCGCTGCACGCGCTGCTCGCGGGACGCGACGATGCGGCCGTCCGGCGCCACCTGGCAGTTGCGATTCGCAGCCTCTGGGAGCGGGCCCGGCAGGCCGGCGGGGGTATCGTGCGCGGCCCGGAGCTCGATCACGTGCTGGCTATCGCTGCCGCTTCGACGCGGCGCCCGGAGCGTGCCGTCGAGGCGATGCGGGCGGTGACGAGCGGCGATCGCTACAGGGCGTCGCTCTCCGTGGAGCTGATGGAGCAGTGGCTGACCGCGCCCGTCGCCGCCCTGGTGCTGCCGCTCCTGGAGGCTGCGATGGAACCAGTGCTCAGCGAGGCCGCAATCGGCGCGGCGCTGGACGCGCTGGCCCGGCAGGAGGCAGCGGAGGACCAACATGCCCCGGCGTGAAACCGACTCGAACGGCCTTTCCACTCTTCTCCTCGCCCTGCTCATTGCGCTCGCGCCGACCCTGACCGGCTGCGAGCCGGTGTCGCGGCTGGACGTCCGGGCGACCACCGACGAGGAGGCCCCCTTCCGGCTGGGCGTTCTGCCGACCGACGAGCTCCCCGGCCTCCAGCGCCGCTACCGGCTGCTCGTGGAGCTCCTCGGAGAGCGGCTCCAGCGGCCTTCCGAGATGGTAGTCAGCCCCGACTACGATTCCCTGGGCGCCCTGCTGGGACAGGGCAAGATCGAGCTGGCCTGGTTCTCCGGCGTTTCTTACTTGCGCGCCCGGCGCAAGTACAAGGTGGTCCCGATCGCCCGTGCCGTGCTCAAGGGCAAGGGGACCTACCGGGGCGTGCTGATGGTCCGGGCCGACAGTTCCCTCAGGACGATCCAGGACCTGAAAGGAAAGCGATTTGCCTATGTCGATCGCGACTCGGGCAGCGGGTACCTGGCCGCCAACCGCTCCCTGGTCCAGGCCGGACTTTCGCCACTTTCCGACCTCGCCTCGGTGGCGTTCACCTACAACCACCTGGTCAGCCTCCAGGGCGTGATCGACGGCCGATTCGACGTGGCGGCCGTCTACGAGAACGCCGTGGCGACCTACAAAGGCCGGCTGGACGGCTCGAAGCTGCGGATGCTGACCCGCACCGAGGAGGTCCCGAAGGACGTGGTCGCCGCCGCGACGACGGTGCCGACGAAGGCCTGCGAGGCGATCTGGACGATGCTCGAGGAGCTTCCCCGGACCGTGAAAGGCAAGGCCGCGCTCAAGGAGCTGGAGCGCTCCAACCCGATCGACGGATTCCTGCGATTGTCCCCCGGGTCGGAGTTGCGATGAGGCCGCGACTGTTATCCAGTGCCTCGCATGACCTGAGCCCCCAGCCAAGCATGACCGGCCCACAAGCCCCAGGAGATCCAGAGCCTGTCCTGAGCTTGTCGAAGGAAGGCCGGTGGTCTCCTGGTGGGAGCCAGAGGGCTAGGCTCTCGACAGGGCTCACTTCCATCCCTCTGCCCTCTCATCCATGAATCCCCCAACCTCCACTGCGTTTCTCCCATTGCTCCTCGGCGCCGCCAAGATCCTGGCGCCGGTGGTGGCGATGCTGGCGCTGGGGTACGCCGTCGGCGCGGGCAAGCTGAGCCGCTCGGGCAGGGCGCCCGAGCTGGGCTGGATGTCGTGGCTGGCGCTCTACGTGCTCTCGCCGTGCCAGGTCTTCTCCGGGCTCTATCACGCCCCGGTGGCGCTGAGGGAAGCCGCGACGCTCTTCGGCGTCATCTCCGCGTTCCTGATGGTGACGGGGGCGATCGCGCTGGGCACGGCGCGAGCAGCGCGACTGCCGCAGAGCCTGACCTACCCGTTCCTACTGACCGTCGTGTTCGGCAACTCCGGGTTCTACGGCATCCCGGTCTGCTACCTGGCTTTCGGGAAGGAAGGCTTCACGCGGGCGGTCCTTTACATGTGCTGCACGGCCATTCTGAGCAACACGGTGGGGCTCTACCTGGCGGCGCGCGGCAAGGCGTCTTCGCGGGAGGCGATCGCGACGACGGTGCGGTCGCCGATACTCTGGGGGCTGATCCTGTCTCTCGTGGCGCGCGGCGCGGGCGTCACGGAGCCGAAGTGGGGGTTCGACGCGGTCGACTTCCTTTCCACCGCGGCCATCCCGCTGGTGCTGGTGCTACTGGGAGCCCAGCTGGCTCAGCTCGAGCTCGAGCGCAACCTGAAGCCGCTCTGCCTCTCGGCAGGACTGCGGCTGATCGTGGCACCGCTGGTGGCGTCGCAGTTCGTGGCGTTGGCAGGATTCGAGGGGGTCAACCGTGCGGTGGTGCTGGTCGAGGCCGGTATGCCGACGGCCATCGTGGTCGGACTCTTCGCGGTCCACTTCGGCAGCGAGCCGCGGTTTGCCGCGGCAGCCGTGCTGCTCTCCACGATGCTGAGTCCGCTGACTCTTCTGGTGCTGCTGGCCCTTGTCGGGCGGTAGGCCCGCGCGGTCCAGCTCGCGGGGGATTTCCGATCCGCCTCGAGGATTGCGCTCCGACTCGCTTTAGCAGCCTCGGCGGGCGCCGTGAGTGCCTGCTCGTGACAGATCCGGAACGCAGCCGGGGGGCTCGGGGCAAATCGATCCAGATCCCGCGTGGAGACCAGATCCTAGGAGCGCGTCGGAGAATTCGATCCGGCCCGCGCGTCTGGTCCCAGTCGAACAGGGAACAGGGAGCCGGGAACAGGGAGCCGGGAACCGGCAATGA
>JACPRK010000120.1 GCA_016190005.1 Candidatus Wallbacteria bacterium
CCTGATCCCTGAAGCCTGATCCCTGAAGCCTGATCCCTGATCCCTGAGGCCTGACTCCTCAAGCCTCGAGCCTACCTGTTCGCCAGCGCGTGCTTCAGGATCTTGCCCGTGGCGGTCCGAGGCATCTCGGCGCGGAACTCGAAGACCCGAGGCATCTTGTAATCGGCCAGACGGCCTCGGAGTGAATCGCGAATTTGAGTGGGGGTCAGCTGCTGGCCTTGCTCCGGACAGATGACGGCCTTCGGGACCTCGCCCCTGAGCTCGTCCGGAACGCCGACGACGGCGGCTTCGGCCACGCCAGGGATCTGGCGCAGCAGCTCTTCGATCTCGGCCGGGTAGATGTTCTCGCCGGCGCTGATGATCAGCTCCCGCTTGCGGCCCGTGATGGCGAGGTAGCCCTCGGCGTCCAGCTTGCCCAGGTCGCCGGTCCTGTACCAGCCTTCCCGGTCCAGCACTTCGGCAGTCTCCTTGGGCCGGTTCAGGTAGCCGCGCATCACCGATGGGCCGCGCACCTGGATCTCGCCGATCTCGCCCTGCGGGAGGGGACCGTCGAACCCCATGATCCGGACCTCCAGGTTCGGCAGCGGCACGCCCGCGCGGCCGGGGCGGCTCTTCCGGGAGTCGGGCGTCATGCTGATGACGGGCGCAGTCTCCGTCGAACCGTAGCCTTCCCGCAAGGGCAGGCCGAACCGCGCCTCCCACGCGTGGAAGAGGCGCTCGGGCAGCGGCTCGCCGCCCGCCACGGCCAGCTTCAACGAGTGGCGGAAACCCTCGGGGGCCAGCCTCGCCAGCACTCCGAACACCGTCGGGACGGCCAGCAGACAGTTGATGTTGCCGGTCGCGATGGCCGCGAGAATCCGCGCGGGCTGCAAGGTCGGCATCAGTTCGACCGAAGCGCCGGCAGCCAGCGGGATGACCAGCGAGCCGGTCAGCCCGAACGCGTGGAAGAAGGGGAGGATCGCCAGGAACCGATCGTCGGGCTCGATGTCGAGAATCTGCAAGCAGGCCTGGACGTTGGACACCAGGTTGGCGTGGGTCAGCATCACGCCCTTGGGCCGGCCCGTGGTCCCAGACGTGTAGAGCAGCGTCGCGAGGTCGGTGTCCCTGGGGAAGCCGGCCCCCTCGGGGCCCTCCTCGGGGAGTGTTCCCAGCAGGATGCGGTGCAGCCTGGGCAGACGGACGGAGAGCTCTTGCGCCTTCGGCATCAGCGCCTGCGAGACGACCAGTGTGGCTACGCCGGCGTCGGTGAGAATGAACTCCAGTTCCTCCAGCGCCAACAGCGGGTTGAGCGGCAGTGCCGACTTTCCCGCGGCGAGCGCTCCGAAGTAGGCGCCGACGAAGTCGATTCCGTTCGGCATGAGGATGCCGATTGTCTCGCCTCGGAATCCGCCCTGCTCGATCAGGTGGCCCGACCAGCGCCGGACCGTGGTCGCGAGCTCCGCGTACGTCAGGGTCCGATCGCCCTCGATCAGAGCGGCTCGGTCCGGGAAGCGTTCGCAGGACTGGAAGACCATTTCGCTCAAGTTCATATCGTTCCTCGAGAGGTCGTCGGGAGGGACCGGATGGTTGGTCTGGGGAAGAACGCGCTCAGGCAGCCTTCGGCATTGCCGGCTGGCTGTGTCCCAGTCGGATATCCCGTTCGGCTTCTCGCTCGATCCCCAGCTCGAGCTCCACGTGACCGCTCTCGATCGTCTGTCCGATCGACTGCGCCGACAGCTCCACGGTGAGGCGTGCTTCGGAGGCGGGTTCGTCTTCGGCCTCGAAACTCAGGAAGTACTGGCCGCTGTAGTCCGTCTGGGACCAAGCTCGGCCCAGCTTACGGCCGCCCGAGAGCAGCACGCCCGAGACCTCTGCGTTCTTGCGCGGATAGCCCGACTCGCTGATGACGGTTCCCGTGACCCAGACAACGCTGTTGGTTGACATTTCGGTGGGCTCCTTTTGGGTTCTTGCCGCGCGCCCCTTCGAGAGGCGCCGCGGTCGACCTTCAGGGAGCAACGGCTGTGCCACGGATGGCCATGCCGAGGCTCGGGTCCTCGGAATGCGGCATCGTTGCTGCCCACTCGGCCCTGCGCATCCTCGGCCACAAACCCCCGGAGATGCAGGTTTTTTGTTGCAGCCGCAGGTGCCGGGTTGCAGGGGGGACGGAGGAAAACCCGGTGCAAGTAGACGCTCCACGATCCTGCCCCGCTCACCCTGAGCTTGTCGAAGGGTCATCCTGAGCCAGTCGAAGGGTCATCCTGAGCAGACCGCGAAGCGGTCGTGTCGAAGGCCCGCTCATCCTGAGCAGACCGCGAAGCGGTCGTGTCGAAGGACGCAAGACCCGGTACATCCAGCCGGCACGGGCTTTCCCGAGGTTGCTTACTCCGCCTCGTCCTTGTCGCGCAGGCCTAGCTCTTTCATCTTTTGCTGCAGGCTCTGGCGGTGCATGCCGAGGGCCTCGGCGGTGCGGCTGATGTTGTGGGAGTTCTCGCGGAGCTGCTCGGCGATGAACTTCATCTCGAACTCGCGGATGACGCGCTTCTTGGCTTCCTGGAAGGGCAGGCCACGCGGCAGCGTGAGGCCGTCGCGGCCCGAGGCCACTCCGATGCCGGGAAAATCCTGCGGGCCCAGCGTCTGGCCCTCGGCCAGGGCCACGCCGCTCTCGACGGCGTTGCGAAGCTGACGGATGTTGCCGACCCAGTCCTCGCGCATGAGCAGCTCCATCGCCTCGTGCGTGATCCCGCGGATTTGCTTTCCGTGCTTGCCGGAGAGCTCCGCCACGAAGTGCTCGGCCAGCACCGGGATGTCCTCGCGGCGCTCTCGCAGAGGCGGCAGCTTCATCTCGACGACCTTGAGCCTGTAGTAGAGGTCTTCGCGGAACTGTGACTTGGCGATGAGGGAGGTCAGGTCGCGGTTGGTGGCCGCCACCAGGCGCACGTCGACGCCGATGGTGGTCTCACCGCCGACGCGGTGGAACGTCTTCTCCTGGATGGCGCGCAGGAGCTTCGACTGCATCGGCAGCCCCATGTCACCGACCTCGTCCAGGAAGAGCGTGCCGCCGTCGGCCAACTCGAAGTTGCCTCGCCGGGCCGCGGCGGCCCCGGTGAAGGCGCCCTTCTCGTGCCCGAAGAGCTCGGTCTCGATCAGGTCCTCCGGCAGCGCCGCGCAATTCATGGACACGAAGGGCCCCTGGGCGCGCTGGGAGAGCGCGTGAACGCGCCGGGCGACCAGCTCCTTGCC
This sequence comes from Candidatus Wallbacteria bacterium, assembly GCA_016190005.1. Classification (GTDB taxonomy): domain Bacteria; phylum Muiribacteriota; class UBA6191; order JACPRK01; family JACPRK01; genus JACPRK01. Next base: position 3,220 of record JACPRK010000120.1, read on the forward strand.
GGTGCCGCTCTCACCGGTGATGAGCACTGTGACGTCGAGGGGACCGACCTTGTCGATGACGCGCAACAGGTCCTGCACGTGCTTGCTCTTGCCGAGGATCTCGCCGTAGACGCCGACGTGCTCCAGCTCGCGCTTGAGGCGACGGTTCTCGCGCTCCAGCAGGAGCTTTTCGCTGGCGTTCTTTGCCAGCGTGCGGACCTCTTCGACGTCGTAGGGCTTGGCGACATAGTCCCAGGCGCCTGCCTTGATGGCGCCGACGGCGACCTTGGCGCTGCCGTGCGCCGTGACCATCACCACCGGCGGCGCCCCCTCGAGCCCGCGGATCACTTCCAGCGCCGTGAGGCCGTCCATCCCCGGCATCGAGATGTCCATGAATACGAGGTCGACTCCGCCCTCCCGGATCCGCTTGACTGCTTCGGCCCCGTCGCCGGCCTCGGCCACGTCGTAGCCGGCGGACTCCAGGGCCCGCCGCATGCCCAGGCGAGCGCTCTTCTCGTCGTCGACGATCAGGATCTCGATGCGTTCTGCTTTCACGGGAGTCATGGGTAGGCTTGAGGGGTGAGGCGGGAGGATTACGCGGCGGTGCGGACGCGCAGGTTGGCGGGGAGGTAGACGGGTAGCTCGATGACGAATCGGGTGCCGTCGGGGCCGCTGGTCACGCTGATGGAGCCGCCGAGCTCGTCGAGGCGCTGACGGACCAGCGCCAGGCCCAGGCCGGTGCCGGACTTCTTCGAAGAGTGGAAGGGCTGGAAGATCTTCTCGAGCTCGCTCTCGGGGATGCCTGGGCCGGTGTCGGAGACTTCGACGACGACGCGGCCGTCCTTGCCGCTGGCGGTGGCGATGGTGAGGGTGCCGCTCTTCTCCATCGCCTGGAAGGCGTTGAGCACCAAGTTGAAGAGGATGCTCTTGAGCGCGTCCAAGCCGCCCTTCAAGTAGTGCGGCTCGTGCGAGAGCTTGTGGACGACGGCAACGGAGCGCCGCCGCGCCTCGTAGCTGAAGATCTCCAGGACCCGCTCGACCACGCGCTCCACGGCCACGTAGCGTTCCTCGGGCTCCCTAGGCCGGATGAAGTCGAGCAGGCGCGTCACCGTGGAGGCCAGCCGGTCGATTTCCTCCAGCACCACCGACAGATCTTCGCGCCGCAGGTCGCCCTGGGGGATGCTCTCCCGCATCACCTGGATGATCGCCTTCATCGAGCCGAGCGGGTTCTTGATCTCGTGGGCCACGCTGGCGCTCAGAAGCCCGAGCGAGGCGAGCCGCTCGTCCTCGAGCAGCTTGCGCTCCAGCGCCAGCTTTTGCTGGAAGATCTGGAGTTTCTCGGCGGCGCCAAGAAGCTGGTTGAGAATCAGCTTCAGCATGTCCAGCTCCTCCGGCGTGAGCGGACGATTGTAGGCCCTGCGGCCCAGGCAGAGCACGCCCAGCGGACCCTCGCGGCCGCTCAGCGGGACGAGCGTGACGATGTCGGCCCTCAAGAGCGCGTCCTTGAGGGGCCCTTCCTCCAGGTCCTCGGACTCGACGGCAGCCGCTCCCGTCTTCAAGAACGGCTCCATGAAGAGGGTCAGCGGCAGGGGCCCAGGCACGCCGCTGCCCGCGGCCACCTTGCCCTCCGGCGTCAGGAAGTAGAGCCCCACCCACTCCGAGGACAGCGCCTGCGCGATGCCGTTTGAAACTTGCGTCAAGAGAGCGTTCAAGTCCGTTGCCAGGGTGCTCCCGAGCTCCGCCGAGATCGAGGCGAAGATCTCCCGCTTCTTCAGCGTCTGGCGCATCAGCAGCCGATCGTAGAACTCCTGCGACGCTCCCTGAAGCGTGCTGAAGGCGAACACCAGCCCCATGATGAGCAACCCCTCGAGCACCTCCAGGTTCACCCCGGCCCCGCCCAGCAGCGCGTCGCCCGCCTTGCGCACGCCGAAGATGTAGAAGCAGAGCAGCAGGAACGCCAGGAGCGAGTTGACCAGCGTGTTCCTGATGAAATAGCCCATGTAGTTGTAACGATAGACGTAATAGCCGAACACCAGGCTCGGCACCAAAGGCGTCATCAGGCAGGCCAGTTCCATGTAGCGGCCGATCCCCGGGATCTCGACCGCACCCATCGGGAAGGTGAGCATCAGGAGCACCCAGACGGGCCCCAGCGCCCGGCCGATGTCTCGGGCGAACCCGCGGTCCTTGAGCTCGACGGTGTGCTGCGAGAGGTTCAACGCCAAGAGCGAGCTGGCCAGGTTGGCCAGCATCCACCAGCCGAAGAGCAGCCACCCGTGCTGCGCCAGGTGCGCCATGAGCCGGCCCGACGGGGGCTCCACCGACGCCAGCGCCAGCAGTGCCGGCGAGTAGAGCGCCGCGCAGAACCATGGATTCAACCGCGACTTGTAGTAGGCCTCCAGGAAGGTGTGGAGCAAGAGCGACGGTTGCAGTGACAGGCAGACCAGCACGATCCCGTCTAGCAGCCTCGTCGGCAAGGGCGGCGGCTCGATGAAGACGAGGCTGAGAAAGAGGCTCGCAAATGAGGCGCAGTAGAGCAGCGCGCACGCGCTCACCAGCCCCAGGAAGGCCTGCTCCCCGCGCCGGCGAACGCCGCGCTCGCGCATCATCAGGAGCAGCGCCGAATTGAGCGCCGCACCTAGCAGAAAGCCGACCGTGGCCAGGATTTCGAACAGTCCCATGAGCGCCGCATTTCCAGGCGGGAAGCCGCTCCCGCCCAGGATAACGTTACGGCATCATACAGGATTGCTGCCGTGACGCCGTCCTCCTCTGACGCTTCCCCTGCGTCGCCCGCGCTCCGTCACGCCCTGCGTCTGGGCCGACGGTGCCGCCCGTCACAGCGGTCCGGTCGGCCGGCGTGGTAGCCTCGACGGGTCCGGCCAGCTTGGGGGCGTGCGAGGCTGGGCGAAGGCCCGTAGGCTTGCGACCACAGCCCTCTTTGGCTGACCGGCGACGATGGGAGGTTGCACCAGAGTGTCCATTGCGCAAGTTTCTTCGAAACTGGTGATGATCGTCGACGACACGCCCGCCAACCTGAAGCTCCTCGAGGGAATGCTCATCGAGCGGGGCTACAGCGTGCGCGCCTTCCCGTCGGGACAGCTGGCCGTCCAGGCCGCCCAGCGCGAGCCCCCCGATTTGATTCTCTTGGACGTCATGATGCCCGGCATCGACGGCTTCACGACCTGCCGCCAGCTCAAGGCAGACCCTCTCACTCGCGAAATCCCGGTCATCTTCCTCAGCTCCCTGAGCGAAACCACGGACAAGCTCAAAGCCTTCACCGCCGGCGGCGTGGACTACATCACCAAGCCCTTCCAGACCGAGGAAGTCGCCGCGCGCGTATCGACCCACCTGGCCCTGCTCGGCGCCCGCCGCGAGCTAGACCAGCGCAATCGCCAGCTCGAGGCCAGCCTGTCGCGGCAGGCCGAGCTCGAGAAGATGCGCGACGACCTCGTCCACATGATGGTTCACGACATGCGCTCGCCACTCATGGGAATCCAGGGCAACCTCAGCTTCCTTTCGGAGGACCTCCAAGGCAATCCGGAGCCCGAGGTGCGTCAGGCGGTCGACGCCGCCACGGGGGCGGCGACGCGGCTGGTCGACATGGTGTCGGCGATGCTCGACGTGAGTCGACTGGAGAGCCAGCAAATGCCCGTATCTCTGCGCGAGGCTGACCTGGCAGTCGTCGTCAAGCAGGCGATCGACGGCCTGGGCGCCCTCACCCGCAAGTGCGCGCTCGAGGTGCGCTCTCCCGCCTCCGGGCTCGCGGCCAGCTGCGATCCCGACCTGACGGCGCGAGTGGTCGCCAACCTGCTTGGCAACGCCCTGAAGTTCACGCCTTCCGGCGGCGCAATCACCGTCGAGCTCGCCGAGTCCGGCGCCTGCGCCCGCGTCAGCGTCATCGACACGGGGCCGGGCATCCCGCCCGAATGGCACCGCCGCATCTTCGAAAAATTCGGCCAGGTGAGCGGCGAGGATCGCAAGGTCAAACACTCGACTGGCCTGGGCCTTGCCTTCTGCAAGCTCGCCGTGGAAGCGCAGAGCGGTACGATTGGCCTCACCAGCACCGATTCTCGCGGCAGCACCTTCTGGTTCGAGCTTCCCCGCCCCTGACACCGCCCGACAGCATGGGCCGCATCCTCATAGTCGACGACCAGGACGACGAGCGCGAAGTCCTCGCGCTCATCCTGTCGCGCGCAGGCCATACCTGCGTCAGCGCCTGCAATGGCCAGGAGGCCCTCGACTTGGCTCTAGCCAGCCCACCCGAGGCTGTGATCTCCGACGTCATGATGCCGGTCATGGACGGCTTCGTCCTCTGCCGTAAGTGGAAGGCGGACCCGCGCCTCAACCCGATCCCGTTCCTCATCTACACGGCCACTGACGCCAACTCCCGCGCCGAGCAGCTGGCGCTGGGAATCGGCGCCGACGCTTTCCTCGTCAAGCCGCAGCAGGCAGCCGAGCTGCTCCGCGTCCTCGACTCCATCCTGGCCGCTCCCGCCCGCACGCCTGGGCCCGACTCCGACGCCCTCTTCAAGCAGGAGATGGAGGTCCTGCGCCTCTACAACGAGACCCTCTTCCGCAAGCTCTCCTCCAAGATGGAGGAGCTCCAGGCCGAGATCACCGAGCGCCGGCGCGCCGAGGCCGCACTCAAAGAAGGCGAAGAACGCCTCAGCCTCCTCCTCAACTCCACCGGCGAGGGCCTCTACGCCATCGATCTCACCGGCATCTGCAACTTCGTCAACCCAGCCTGCCTGCACCTCATCGGCTTCGATCGTCCCGAGGAGGTCCTCGGCAGGAACATGCACGACTTGATTCATCATACGACTCCGGATGGACGGCCGCGCCCCGCCCGCGACTGCCCCGTCATCAACGGCGTTCTCAAAGGCGGAGGCGTTCACTTCGAGGACGACATCTTCTGGCGCCGAGACGGCTCCAGCTTCCCGGTGGAGTACTGGTCCTATGCGCAGTGCAAGGACGGCAAGGTCGTCGGTATAGTCGTCACCTTCGTCGACATCACGCTCCGCAAGAACGCCGAAAACGAAGTGCGCACCCTCAACGCCGAGCTCGAGACCCGCGTGCGTGACCGGACCGCCGATCTCGACGCCGCACGCCTCGCGGCGCTCGACATGATGCAGCAAGCCGACGAGAACCGCCGCAAGGCCGAGCAGGCCTGGCAGAAGCTGCGCGAATCGACCCGCAGCTTGAGGCTCCTCTCCCAGGCGGTCGAGGACAGTCCCGCCGTCGTCATGATCACCAACCCCAAAGGGCAGATCGAGTACGTCAACCCCAGGTTCACTCAGGTCACTGGATTCGAGTCGGCCGAGGTGATCAACCAGACCCCGAGCCTGCTCAATTCGGGACACCATCCCTCCGAGTACTTCGCCGAGCTCTGGCAGACGCTGCTTGGCGGTAAGCCTTGGTCGGGCGAGATGTGCAACCGCAAGAAGTCCGGCGAGACCTACTGGCAGTCCGCGTCCATTGCGCCCGTGCGGGGCGAGGACGAGGAGATCTCGCACTTCGTCGCGGTGACGGAGGACATCACGGATCGCCGCCAGTTCGTCGAGCAGATAAAGGACGCGAAGGTGGCCGCCGAGGCTGCCAACCGCGCCAAGAGCGCATTCCTGGCCAGCATGTCCCACGAAATCCGCACCCCCATGAATGCCATCCTTGGCTTCACCGAGCTCCTGCTCAGAGACGAGAAGACGACCCCCGCCCAGCGGGAGCGCCTGGAGCTGATCGATCGCGCCGCCGACCACCTCCTCGGGCTCATCAACGACATCCTCGAGATGTCCAAGATCGAGGCCGGCCGTGCCACGCTCAACCTCTCCACCTTCGACCTGGAACGCGCCGTCGGCGACGTCGCCCAGATGTTCGAGATGCGCTGCCAGCGCAAGGGGCTGCTCTTCACCGTGGAGCGAGAGCCCGGGCTCCCGCGCGCCGTCCGGGGGGACGAAGGCAAGCTCCGCCAGATCCTCATCAACCTGCTCGGCAACGCCGTGAAGTTCACCAGCGTGGGCGTGGTTTCGCTCGCCGTTGGACGTCGCAGCGGCTCGCTTACGCAGCTCTTCGCCGAGGTCCGGGACACCGGCCCCGGCATCGCCGAAGCGGACCGGGGGCGACTCTTCCAGCATTTCTCGCAGACCGAAGTTGGGATGCGAGCCGGGGGAGGGACCGGGCTAGGACTGGCAATCTGTCGCAGCTACGCGCTCCTGTTGGGCGGCGACGTCACCTGCTCGAGCGAGCTTGGCCGCGGTAGCACCTTCACGCTGGATTTCGTGGTGGAGCCCGGGCACCACGCCGAGCTTCCCGCGGTGGCAAGCCAGCAGGTTGCCGGACTGGCCGCCGGCGAGCCCACGCGCCGGGTCCTGATCGTCGACGACGTCGTCGAGAACCGGCGTTTGCTGACGGAGCTCTTGCGTGGAGCCGGGTTCCAGACCTGCGAGGCCGCGGACGGGTGCGAGGCGGTGCGGCTCTTCGAGAGCTGGCGCCCAGACGCGATCCTGATGGACCGGCAGATGCCCGGCGTGGACGGTTGCGAGGCGACCCGGAAAATTCGCGCGCTGCCCGGTGGGGCGCGAACGCCGATCGTGATGGTCTCGGCGAGCGCCTTGGACGAGCAGCGCCAGGAGGCGCTCGACGCGGGCGTCGACGGATTCGTGAGGAAGCCCTTCCGTCCGGAGGAAATCTTCGGAGAGCTCGGCCGGCTCTGTGGGGTTCAGTATCGCTATGTGGAGTCGACGAACCGGGATGCCGGGGGCGCTCAGCTGCTCGGGCCCGGCACCGCGGCGCGCTTCGACCTTCTGCCGGCGAGCCAGGCGGGCCTGATGCGCGAGGCGACCGCCTCGGGAGACATGTCTCGCCTCAAGACGCTGATCGCAGGCCTGGCCTCGGAGCACGGGCCGGCCGCCGCGCGGCTGCAGGCCATGGCAGACGATTACGAGTACCAGGCGCTGCTCGATCTTTTCGACCGCGTGCTGGCGGAACCGCGGGCCGGCTAGCGGCCGGGCGCCGCCTCCAGGCGCGCGCCGCGCGAGCTGGCCTCGGAGGCGCGCGCGGCGAGGAGAGCGTCGGCGCCGGGCGCGGCGGCCAGCGCAATCACGGTGCGGTAGGCCTTGACGGCCTCCGGCCGGCGTCCCGACTGCTCCAGGAGCCGTGCCCGCGAGAGCGCCACGTCGACCACCATCAGCGGCGCCGCGCCCGACGTGCGTCCGGCGGCGTAGCTGCGCAAGACTTCGTCGTACTCGCGAAGCAGCCGGTCTGCCACGGGCGAGCCGCCTGCCGGTGCCGGGACCAGCCGCTGCCCGTGCCAGCGATAAACCGTGGGGAGACAGACCTGAGAGGTCGCGTCGGCGGGATAGAGGACCATCGTGGGCGCGCCGTCTTCCGCGTCGAAGTAGAATCCCTCGGCCTGGCCCGAGAAGGCTAGCACCGGCCGGGCGCCGCCCAGGCAGTGGACCTCGACGGGCCCTACGTGGGTGGCGGTGCTCTCGGCCCACTGGACGCCGATGGCCACATTTACCTCCAACCCAGGCAGGCTGGCCAGCGAAAGCGCGTGAGCTCCGTAGGCGCGGCGACGGCGCTCGAGCTGGCGGGCGACCCGTTCGCCTTGCTGGCGGAACACCAGCACCTCGACGTCTCGCAGCTCGGGTTTCTGCGCCGCGGGACGCGACGCCCCGCCGGTTGCCTGTCGCGGGCGTGCTGGGGGCGCCGGGTGGACGACGATCGCGGCGATCCAGACGGCGCTGCCCTGCGCTGCCGGCGCGCGGAGAGCCTGGACGTGAGTGACGACGGGTGACTGCGTGGTGAAGGGCGAGCCGGCGACGGCTCCCCTGGGCAGGAGCTTCTTGAACGCGGGTGCGGCCAGAAGCCGCTCGGGGAGCACGTCTTCGGCGCCGACGAGCGTCGCGGTAGCGAGCGCGCAGGCGATGGCGATGGTCCAGTTTCTCATCCGGTGTCCTCCTCGACTTCGACGCGGCGCGTCAACGCGTGAACTGCCACTCGACCTGGCCGGAGGTGTTCTCGATCAGCCGTTTGTCGTATGCCCGGAGCGCCAGCAGCTTGTACCAGGTGGCGTTGAAGAGGTCGATGCCCGCACGGTTGGTGCGCCGGCCGCGGCTATCGCGGCCCGATTCGGCCTGGGGTCTGCCGTCTGGCCGTTCCCAGTAGGGGTCCTGGGTGTTCCAGGGGCCGACGTCGAGCACATCGCAGCTGGCGTTGCGGCCATTGGCCAGGTAGGTGACGGAAAGCGAGCGGCGAAGACCGCGGCGGGAAGGCAGGGCGGCACCTTCGGACCACTTGGCGATGCGGTTGCCCAGGGCGGTCTTGCTGCCGATCTCGCCCTGCGCGGTCGCCTTGACGTTGAAGACGGGCGACCCCGGGAACTCGGGCGACACGGCGGGTGCTAGCGTGCCGTTGGCGTCCGCCGGCGCGGCGGGCTGCTCCGAGGTGGGCGCCTCGGGGCGCAAGCGGAGGCCGTCGAGCGGGTCGAAACCACTCGATGGACCCGTTGGCGCTCCTGTGTCGTCCGGGACGGCACCGGAGCCTGCGCCCGCGCCGGAGGATGAGATGGCCACGGACGGCATCTCGCCGTCGCGGGCGGTGATGGCGACGCTGAGGCCGGCGCACTCGGCGCGGAGGGTGGCCTCCTGGGCGTGAGCGCAGCCGAGCGTTGCGGCCATTGCGGCCAGAGCGCACAGCGAGCGGAGTTTGACGGGGAGCGGGGCAGGGAACACGGCGCCTCCTTTCGAGCCAGCGGCGTCGAGGAAGCAGGACGTGTGCCAGGCGCACCAGAGCGCCCAGGCAGGCGGTCCTTAGCGCGCGGCCTGAGCGTTTCGGCCCGATCCCGGCCCGATTCGCTCAGGGCGATCCGGCCCGGCAGGGCGTGCGGCCTACAGGCCCACGGCCCGCCGCAACGCTGCGCGGAGCTTGGCGGGGTCGTGGCGGATGGTGTCGACCTTGTGCAGCTTGCGCGGGCCGCCGTTCGGCTCGGGCTCGACAATGGGCTCGGCGATCGGCTCGATGCCCAGCGCCCGCACGGCCGAAAGGTCGCGCCGGGTCACCGGGATGAACTCGGCGCCGTGCTCTCGGTACTCAGCGATGACGCGCTCCGACGGGCGCTCCGTGTTGAGGACGACGTGATCGAGCGAACCGGGCACCAGGTACTTCATCAGTACTTCCACGTGCCGTGCCGCCGAGAACCCCTCGGTCTGCCCGGGCGAGCTGGTCGTGTTGCAGATGAAGATGCGTTTGCCGCGGCACTCCGCCAGCGCGCGCTGGATGTAGGGAAAAATCAGGCACGCCAGAACGCTCGTGTAGAGGTTGCCCGGACCCAGGAAGACGAAGTCGGCGCCCCGGATGGCCTCCTCGACCTCCAGGTCGGCCCGCGCGGTCTCGTCGGCCAGGAACAGGCGCCGGATGGGCGGCTTGTCGCGCCCGCGGACGTTGACTTCACCGTGGACGACCGTGCCGTCTTCGAGCTCGGCCGCCAGGTCCGTGTTCGACAGCGACACCGGGAGCACCCGGCCGCGTACGCTCAGGATGCGCTCCATCGCCATGATGGCAGTCTTGATGTTGCCGGTCAGCTTGCAGATGGCCGCCAGCATCAGATTGCCGAAGGCCATGTTGGAGAGCTGTCCAGTCTCCTGGGGCTGGAAGCGGTACTCCATCAGGCGTGGGAGGATGTCCTCCGTGCCCGACATGCGGCTCATCACCGACAGGGTCGCGCGGATGTCGCCGGGCGCGGCGATGCCGAAGTTGGAGCGGATGATGCCGGTGGAGCTGCCGCTATCGGTGACAGTGACGATCGCCGTGAAGGTGTCGAGGTGCTCCGGCACCGTCTTGACGATCAAGGACGGGCCCGAGCCTCCGCCGATGCAGACGATCCTGGGGGCGCCGCGGCGGCGAACCGGAGTGCGCTTGGGTCGCGCGGGCGGGCGACGCGTTCGTTCGGCCATTTCTCTCCCATGAATCGGCGGTTCCGTACCGTTACAGAAGCCGCCGGCGCCGGCCCGGGACCGGCGAAGTTGCCGCCTGGGTCCCGTGTTAGTATGAGTTACCTCGGCAGCGGCCATTCAGCGCCGCATGCCAGCATTTCGAGGACGAGCTCATGGAGATAGGCCAGCTAGTCGGTAGGTTCCGGGTCCAGAAGCAGATCGGTCGCGGCGGCATGGGCGACGTTTATCTCGCCCTGGACACGATGAACTTCCGCAACGTGGCGCTGAAAGTGCTGCCGCGCGTACACCAGTCGAGCCGCGTGCTCATCGCGCGCTTCATCCGCGAGATGGAAGTCTGCCGGCGGTTGAACCACCCGAACATCATCAACATGATCGATGCGGGGTTCGACAACGACAACTACTTCATGGCGCTGGAGTACATCGTCGGCACCAGCCTGGACGACCTGATCGGTGAGAAGGGCCAGATCGACGTTCCGACGGCGATCTCGTACATGCAGGACATTTCCTTTGCCCTCCACGCCGCGCACACCCAGAACATCATCCACCGCGATGTGAAGCCGGGCAACGTGATGCTGGCCAAGGACGGCGTCATCAAGCTGATCGACTTCGGCATCGCGCAGTCCAAGGACGAGGACGTCCACAAGCGAATCCGCGGGGAAATGGACAGGCTGGCCATCCGTTTCCGCGAAAGCGAGCTCTCCACCAGCCCGGGCGCCATCATCGGCACTCCCTGCTACAACTCCCCCGAGCAGAACCGTGGCCGCTCCGTCGATTTCTCGGGCGACATTTACAGCCTGGGGCTGGTCTTCTACGAGATGTTCACCGGGGTGCAGGTACTGCCGAACGGCCCGCTTCCCAAGATCCTCGAGTTCCAGGCGACGCTCGACGCCAATCTCATCCCTCCGTCTCAGCTGGTCGGCGAGATCCCGGGCGAGATCGAGCAGATCCTGCTCAAGATGATCCGCTTCAACCCCGAGGAGCGGTTTCAGAACGCGGGCGACCTGGTCAGCGCCTTCAACCGGTTCATATCGCCGCCCTCGGCGGCCGGCAAGGATCAGTCCGACGCGCCCGGAGGCAAGCGGCTGGCGCAACTGGAGCTATCGGAGACGCACTACGCGCGGGCTGAAAACTTCCTGGCCGAGAAGCAGTACCTGGAGGCGCTCGGCGAGTTCGACAGTCTGCTTTCGCTGCCGGTCAAGGCGACCCGCTACGTCGAGTTCATCGAGAAGTGGATGAACTTCCTGGTCAGCGTGATGCGCGTGACCCGCAAGCGCCGGGCCGAGGGCGAGGAGATCAGCGCCTTCCAGGTCAGCTTTGATGAATTCGTCAAGATCTTCAGCTTCATCTGCACCATCTACGGGAAGATGAACCTCGACAAGCACCGCTTGCTGGTCGAGGAGCGGCTGGTGGACATGCTGGGCAGCGCCGAGAACTACGAGCAAGTCCTGGCCACCTACGACAACCTGCTCAACCAGTTCCCGGACGAGCCGATCCTGCAGCACGGCTACGCCCAGTTCCTCTTCAAGAGCGGTGCTGTCAGCGCTGCCAAGCGCATCCAGTACGAGATCATCAACAAGAAGCTGGACGCCAACCACCTGGAGGACGCGCTGGCGGAGCTCGAGGCCATCCTGACGATGGACCCGACCAACTCGCGGGCTCAACAGGAGTACGAAGTGCTCTCGGGCGAGGTGGCCAAGCGAGTCGAGCAAGTCGAGGCGTTCTTCGCCGAGATGCGCAGCCTCGAAGGTCAGCGCGATCCGCTGTGGCACATCGATACGTACAACCAGTTCCTCTTGCAGTTTCCGGGCAACATGCGGGCGCTGGAGAAGCTCTACTCGCTCTTCCTGGAGATCGGGCAGGCGGTCTCGGCGCGCGACACGCTCGCTGCGATGGCGGTCGAGGACTTCTTTCACAAGCGCCCGACCGCCAAGGACAACTTCATCAAGTGTCTCCACGCGGACCGCAACTTCACCCTGGCGCACGTCTACCTGGCGGAGGTCTACCGCCGGGAGGGGACCAGCTTCACCAAGGCCGCCAACTACACCGATCTGGTCGTGAGCCTGTTCAGCATGGTCGGAATGTTCGAGGAGAGCCTGGAGGAGTACACAAAGCGGCTCCGCGGTTCGCTCGACGACATCGAGACCTACGAGAAGATGATCGAGCTGCTCAAGCGTCTGGGCAAGCGCGAGAAGCTCTTCGAGATCTACTTCGACATGGGCAAGTGCGCACTGGCCGCCGATCGCACCGACCTGGCCAAGGAGTACTTCGATCTCTGCATCGAGCGCGCCCCGGACCAGACCGGCGTCTACACCCGGCTGCGCGAGGTGCCGAACATCAACAAGGTCTACAACCTGGTCAAGCTGCGCTTCACGATGCTGACTCAGAAGGGCATTCCGGCCCCGGGCGAGAAGGACGGCAAGCAGACGCGTGGTCTCAACACCTTCGTCGAGAGTCTGCGCAATCGCGCCGCCCGCGGCTAGGGGCCGGCGCCTCCTGGGGGGCCGGATGCTGCGGGGCTCGGCCGCGTGGCTGGCGATCATCCTGGCGGCGTTCGGCGCTCCGCTGCTGGCCGATGAGGAGCTTCCGCCGCTGGAGGAGGGTAAGCCCGCGCCGCGCGTGGAGCAGCCCGAGAAGCCAGTCGTAGAGAAGAGCGAGCCGGCCAAGCCCGGCGACCTGGCGAAACTCATGACGCTCATCAAGTCGATGAATCAGCGGCTCGGCGCGGCCAGCGAGACCGTCTTCTACCTGGGGCAGCGGCACCTGAAGGTTTTCCAGTACAACCACTCGCTCTACGACACCGCCGAGAAGTGGGTCAACGTGTACGGCGCGGCGGTCCGCAGGGCGCTCGAGCTGCCCGTGGCGGATTTCCTCTGCGCGCCCGAGCGGTTGCTGGAGCTCGAGGAGGCCGTGGAGTGGGGCAAGCTCCACGCGATCGCGGAGCCGTTCTACTTCAAGAAGGGGTACAAGCGAATCCGGCCCGTCCTGGCTCCGGCAGAGGTGCCGGAGTGTCTCTGGCGGCAATCGCCGCCCAGGTGACGCGGGCGGGGAGGCAGGAGTCCTGGGGGAGCGCAGGCGAAACCTCGAGACGACCCGGCAAGTAGGAGTGGGAAACGCCGGGCAGCGGCCCGCGAGTTGTCGGCTTGAAAGGAACTCCAGATGGCCAGAAAGCACCTCCTGAAAGCACTCGTCCTCTTCGCCATGGCGGCCCAGTCGATCTCTGCTCAAACCGGGACGGGATCGGGAACCGGGTCCGGGACGGGTTCGGGCTCAGGCAGCGGGTTCGGGGCCGGTTCGGGGACCGGGGACGGCAGCGGCGGCACGCCGGCCGTGGCCTGGACCAGCCGCTCGACCGGGCTCCTGCGGGGCTGGTTCGGCAGCTCGGTGGAGGAGCTGAGCCAGACGCCGCCCAGGGCTTTCGTCGCTGGGGACGGGGTTGTGGCGTGGTTGAGCGGCGCCTCGGGGAAACTCTGGGGAGCCATGGCCGGAACTTCGCCCGTGGAGCTATCCGGCTCGGTGCCGCGCCAGGTCTGGGCCGGCAAGGGCATCGTCGCGTGGACCTCGGGGGCGTCGGGAATGCTCTGGGCATGGACCGGCAGGGAGCCGGTGCAGCTTTCGCAGTCGCCTCCGCGGGAGGTCTCCGTCGGCGGAGGAACCGTGGCCTGGGTAAGCGGCTCCAGCGGGACGCTCTGGGCGTCCACCGGCGGCGAGCCGGCGGAGCTTTCGCAGAGCCGCCCGCGGGCATTCCAGGCGGGAACGGGTTGCGTGGCCTGGACCAGCGGCTCCAACGGGCTCCTCTGGTGGTGGAACGGCTCCGAACGCTCCGATATCTCTCAGTCGGCGCCACGTAGTTTCGAGCTTTCCGGAAGGACACTGGCGTGGTCGTCGGGGTCGGCGGGCGTGCTCTGGTCGAAGACCGGCGATGGCGGGCCGGTGCAGCTTTCGCAGTCGATCCCCAGGGCGTACTCCGTCGGGGACGGTGCCGTCGCGTGGGTGGCCGGTTCGTCGGGCGCGCTCTTCGCGTCGTTCAACGGCGGCGGCGCGACGGAGCTGTCCTCGGTGACGCCGGCGCGGTTCGAGGCCGGCCGCGGCGTCGTGGCCTTCGTCGGTGGTTCGAGCGGAAAGCTCTTCGTCGCCTCGGCCGGTGGGGCCTCGGAAGAGGCCTCGAGCGCTTCGCCGCGGGGGCTGTGGGTCTCCGACGATGCGGTTGCGTTCGTCGGCGGTCAGTCTGGCAAGCTCTTCGTCTATCGGGGTGGACGCTCGACGGAGCTTTCGGCCGGCCCCGGGACCGTCGTGGCGGGCGTGTTGGGCGCGATGCAGATGGGCACTGGCAGCGGCGGCTCGGGAACGGGCGGGTCCAGCACCGGCTCGGGTACGGGCACCGGCTCCGGCAGCTCGGGGAGCGGTTCGAACGCCACGCCCGACTTCTCTGGCCTGAGCGGCACCGGCTCTGGCACCGGTTCAGGCTCAGGCTCCGGCCGCTGAAAAACCGAGGGACGAACGAGTCGCATCCAGGCTTGCTTCCTCGGGCGCGTCGCGCTAGAATTCCGGCCCTCTGAGACGAGGGAGGATTCCCGTGCGCGCCATTGCAGTCGTTGCCTTGTGTTCGGTTCTGGTGACCCTTTCGAGCGGCCGGGCCGCGGCCGAGGACGGGTTCGACCGGATCGGCCAGATCGGGGTGGGCAAAGGGCCGAACCACATGGTCATGGGGCAGAAGCTGTACGTCTGCCTGGGTGAGGAGAACACGCTGGGGATCGTCGATCCCGTCGCAGGCGCGCAGGTCGCGACCGTGCCTGTCGGGCAGGTGCCGCTGGCAATCGAGCTGGCGCCGGGTGGGCGGCGCGCCGCGGTCGCGTGCTTCCGGTCCAATGAGGTCGTGATGGTCGACCTCGAGAAGGGCAAGGTCGTCGCGCGGGCGCCCGTCGCAGAGGGGCCGCGAGCGATGTGCCTGTTGCCGCGGGCTTCGCTGCTCTTCGTGAGCTGCTACTTCGCGGGCAAGATCGAGATCCTGGACGCCTGGAGCTTGAAGCCGTTCGCCCGCATCGACGCGGGCGTGGGGGTCCACCACATGCTGGCGACGCCGGACGAGGAGAAGGTCTATGTGATGGATTCCAGCTCCGATCGAATCCTGGTGATCGACGTGCCGGGCCGGCGCATCGCGCGCATCCTGGAAGATGGGCTGGGCGTCGGACAGTGGGACATGGAGATGACGCCCGATGGCAAGACGCTGGTCGTGAGCAACTGGAGCAGCGACTCTCTCACGCTCATCGACACCGCCAGCGACACGGTGCTCAAGCAGATCCCGACCCAGGGGAAGGGGGCGGCGCCCGTCGCGCTCAGTCCCGATGGCACGCTGGCGCTCGTTTCGCATAGCGAGGACGACTCCGCGGCGCTCGTCGACATTCGCGCGGGCCGGCTCCTCGGGAAGATCGCCGTCGGCGAGTTCCCGTTCTCGGACACGGCCATCTCTCCAGACGGCCGCTTCGGCCTGGTCACCAACGACAACGCCGGTAGCGTCAGCGTTCTGCAGCTTTCGCCTTTCAAGGAGCTTGCGCGCGTGAAGACGGGCAAGATCCCTCACGTGCTGCTCTTCGAGGCCGACGGCAAGCGCGCCTACGTCGCCAACACGGACGCCAACACCCTGTCCGTGCTCGGCGCGCGCCCCTGACCCCCGCCCATCCTGAGCTTGTCGAAGGGTCATCCTGAGCCGACCGCGCAGCGGTCGTGTCGAAGGACGCCCACCGGCCAATAGAGCGCCGTTTCGCTGATCGCGTGACCGGCGTCACCGACCGCGAAAATAATCCCGCCTGGATGATTGACGCCTCTGGCGCTCGGGTGTATCTTTCCCTCGTCACGAGCTTATTGATAATGATTTTCACTTTCATTCTCAGGAGCGGGACGGAGGAGACGAGGTAGAGATGGATTCCAGGAGCTTCGGTCGGATCGGGTCGTGGATGCTGATGGCATTGATGGCGGCTGGGCCCGCGTGGGCTGCCGAATCTGCGGAGCAGCGAGTGGCGCGGCTCGAGAAGGAGCTGACCAGGCTGGTCGAAGCGGACCGTGAGAACCAGCGCCGCCAGCAGATTCTCACCGAGGAGGTGCGAAAGCTGCGAGAAGCGCTGGTGCTGCCCGAGAAGAAGGAGCTCAAGAGCCAGTACGGCCTGGGTCCGGCCGCGTCCAAGGTGTACCAGAAGGAGAAGGGATTCTCCGTCGGGGGCTACGGTCAGGGCTGGTACACGAACTTCGTCGACGACAAGGGCACGAAGTCGAACGTCGCCGACCTGACGCGGCTGGTCCTCTACAACGGCTACAAGTTCAGCGACAAGCTCGTGTTCAACTCCGAGCTCGAGTACGAGCACGGCACCACCGAGAAGACCGGCAGCGTCAGCGTCGAGTTCGCGCAGATAGACTACCTCGCGGACCCGAGACTCAACGTCCGAGCCGGCATGCTGCTCCTGCCGATCGGCTTCACCAACGAAGTGCACGAGCCGCTCTTCTATCACGGCAACCAGCGCCCCGAGGTGGAGCGCCAGATCATCCCGACGACCTGGAGAGAAAACGGCATCGGTATCTTCGGCAAGCTCAACGACGACTGGGACTACCGCGCCTATGTCGTGAGCAGCATGAAGGCCTCGGCCTTCTCGAGCGCCAACCTGCGATCCGCGCGGCAGAACGGCTCGGAGTCGCGATCCGAGGACTACTCGCTGGCTCTGCGCTCCGACTACCAGGTGACTCCCGAGCTCTCGATCGGCGGCAGCGTCTTCAGCGGCGACCAGGGGCAGGGCGAAACGCTGAAGGTCTCCGCGGCCGGCGCAGTCGCCCGGCCCGATGCTCACACCAACCTCTTCGAGGCGCATGCCCAGTTCCGCAAGGGCGGTCTGCAGCTGCGCGCGCTTGGCGCGCGCGCCAACGTCGACGACGCCGATGTGCTCTCCGCGGCGGCCGCAGTCAAGGGACTGGGCCCGATCGGCAGCCGTCTCTCCGGCGCCTATGTGGAGGCCGCCTACGATCTGATGCCGCACCTGAATGCATCGTCGACCCAGGCTCTGGAGTTCTTCGTTCGTCGCGAGGCCTACGACACGCTCGACCGGGTCCCCTTCGGCTTTGCCGACGATCTTTCCAGGGACGTGCGCCTCACCACGGTCGGTCTCGACTACAAGCCCGATCCGCAGATGGTCCTGAAGCTCGACTACCGCAACTTCTCGTCCGGCAAGGGCACCATCCCCGACGAGATCAACCTGGGCCTTGGCTGGATCTTCTGATGAACGCGCTTGGAGCTCGGCCACTGGTCCTCCTGCTCTTTCTGGCGGCTGCGGCCCCGGCGACGGCCGGCGTCTTCTACTCCCGGGACGAGGCGCTCAAGTTCGCGTTTCCCGCGACGGACTCCGTCGAGGCGCGCGATCTCTTCCTGACGCCCACCCAGGTGGAGCGCCTCCAGCAGGCGGCTTCGGCCAAGGTGGAGTCGCCGCTGGTGACCGTCTACGAGGCGCGCAAGGACGGCCGGGTCGAAGGTCTGGCCATCTTCGACACCCAGGTGGTCAAGACGATGCCCGAGACGCTGATGGTCGTGATGACTCCCGACGGCCAGGTGAAGAGCACCGTGATGTGCGCCTTCCAGGAGCCCGAGGAGTATCTGCCAACGGCCCGCTGGTTCGAGCAGTTCAAGGGCAAGGACAGCGGCTCGGAGTTGCGAGTGGGGCGAGACGTCGCCGGCGTCGCAGGCTCCACGCTCAGCTCGCGGGCCATCACGACGGCCGTGCGCCGCGCCATTGCGTTGCACACGGTCTGGCGGAGCTGCGGCCGCTGACATGCGCTTCGTCGTCACGGGCGAGTGGACCCGAAACCGGCTGCTGATGACCATCGTCTGGCTGTTCCTGCTCTACACGGCGCTCTTCTGGGTGAGCAACGGTGCGCTCTACTTCCACTCGATGGGTCTGACGCCGTCGTCGGTCGTCTCTCACTATCTGGGCGACGAGGCGAAGTTCACGCAACCCAAGACCTACCGTGGGATGCTCGAGGTGAGCCACTTCCATCTCTTCTCGATGGGGGTACTGCTGCTGACGCTGACCCATCTGGTGCTGTTCGTGCCGATCGAACCGTCCTCGAAGGCCGGGCTCATCGCGGCCGCCTTCCTCTCGGCTGTGGCCGACGAGCTGGCCGGGTGGCTCGTGCGCTTCGCCCATCCGGGTTTCGCCTGGCTCAAGATAGCCAGCTTCCTTACCCTGGAGATCTCGCTGGCCGCCCTGATGTTGCTGGTGCTGCGAGCGATCTGGTCGGCTGCTCCCAGCGCCTACGCCGAGGGCGATCCCAGGCGAACGGCGCCAGAGACCCCGCGTGCGGAGGAGCCCCGGTGAGAGTCTTCATCCTGCTGGTCCTGGGTTGGATGGCGGCCTCTGGCTGCGCAGCCGCGGAGCATAGGGTCACCGATAGCCGGCAGGCCATGGGCACGCTCCTGGAAATCACGGCCGTCGCTCCGACGGTTGCCAGGGCGCAAGCGGCGCTCGAAGCGGCGTTCGCCGAGGTCGACAGGCTGGACGGAGTTCTCAGCAACTGGCGCGACTCGACGGAGCTTTCGAGGTTCAATGCAGCCGCCGGCAGCGGTTCCGTCGCCATCTCGAAGGACCTGGAGTGCGTCTTCCGCCAGGCTCTCGAAGTCTTTCGGGGAAGCGCCGGCGCGTTCGACATCACGCTCGGCGCAGAAATCCTCGCCCAGCGGAGGTCGGCGGAACAATATCTCGTGGTGAAACCCGTGGCGTCTACCTGTACCGGGTTTTTCAGAAAACCCGGTACAGGTAGACGCCACGGATTGCCAGGCCACGGATGGCCAGACCGGGACGCGCTTCCCCCCCGGCTGCGGGTCGGCCCAGGCAGGGCGGCACTGGCGGCGGCCGGAATGGCGATTGATCTGGGGGGCATCGGCAAAGGCTATGCGGTCGATCGAGCCCGTGAGGCGATGCTCCAGGCCGGCGCCTTGGCCGGCTTCATCGACTTCGGCCGCAGCAGTATCGCCGGTTTCGGTCCACAGCCCTGGCGCGTGCAGGCTCGGAAGCTCAACGGCGAGCCCGGCGAACCCATCGAGCTGCGCGACGCCTCGCTCTCCACGTCGGAAGCCGGGGGCGAAGGCGGCGCGATCCTCGATGCCCGGACCGCTCTCCCCGTGCCCTTCGCCCGCCTGGCGACGGTCCGCGCTTCCTCGGGCGCGATGGCCGACGCCTGGTCGACTGCGCTGGTCGTCCTGGGCCGGCGCGGCCTGGCTCGCCTGTCGGGCTCGGGTCTCCCGCACTCGGCCTGGCTGGAAGACTCTGCCGGTCTGGTCCGCCAGGACTCGGCGCCAGCTCCATGACCAGGCCCCTGACGGGCCGGGGCCCAGCTCCCCACCGCGTTCGCTGATAGACTCGGATCGGTGATCCTGCACGTCGACATGGACGCCTTCTTCGCTGCGGTGGAGCAGCGGGATCGTCCGGACCTGACGGGCAAGCCGGTCATCGTCGGGGCCGATCCGAAGGGGAGGGGAGTGGTCTCGACCTGCTCCTACGAGGCGCGGCGATTTGGCGTGCGGTCCGCGATGCCGATCCGGGAAGCCTTCCGGCGGTGCCCCCAGGGCGTGTTCCTGCCGGTCCGGATGGAGCAGTACGCGGCCGATTCCCGCCGGATCATGGAGATCCTCGGCAGGTTCACGCCTCTGGTGGAGCCGCTCTCCATCGACGAGGCGTTTCTGGACGTTTCGGGCTGCGAGCGGCTCTTCGGCCCGCCGGAGCAGATGGCACAGCGCATCAAGCAGACCATCCTCGAGGAGACGCGGCTGCCGTGCTCGGTCGGCGTGGCGCCGAACAAGTTCCTGGCGAAGCTGGCCACGGAGCTGGGAAAGCCGGATGGTCTCACGGTCATCACGCCTGAAAGGGTCCAGGAAGTCCTTTCACCGCTTCCGGTCGAGCGCGTGTTCGGCGTGGGCCGCCGGACGGCGGCCGTGCTGGAGTCGCTTGGCATCCGCACGGTCGGCGAGCTCGGGCGTGCTCCACGGGCGGCGCTCGTGGCGCGGCTGGGCCCGGCAGCCGTGAGCCACATGCAGGAGCTGGCCGCCGGGCGCGACGACCGCCGGGTCGAGCCGCATCGCTCGCCCAAGCAGCTCGGCTCGGAGCGCACCTTCGAACACGACGTGAGCGACGTCGGCGAGATGCGCCGCTCTTTGCTCGCGCTCTCCGGTGACGTCGGCGCCGGCCTGCGCCGCCAAGGTTTCACGACGATCGCCGTCCGCCTCAAGGTGCGCACGGAGGACTTCGCCACCTTCACGCGCGCCATGCGGCTGCCGCGCGAAACCGCCTCCGACCGCACGCTCTACCGCGCCGCTTGCCATTTGCTGGACGCCTCGATGCCCGAGCTGCCCGTCCGGCTGCTCGGCGTCGCCGCCTGCGATCTCCGCACCGGCGGCGAGCCCGTGCAGGGCACGCTCTTCGGCCCGCCCCCCGAGGAAGTGCGCGCCGCCCGCGTCGACGCCGCCGTCGACTCCGTCCGCCGCCGCTTCGGCACCCAGGCCCTGCGCCCCGCCGCCCTGGTCTCCAAGCCGAAGCCCCCCAAGGCCCCGTAACCCCGCATCTGCTATAGTCATTCCGTGCTCCAACTCGCGGTTTCATTGCTCGAGAACGATCCGCTCTGGCCGGACGCCGGCCCGGCGCTGGCGGCGGCGCTCAAGGCCTCGGCCTGCCACCTCGCCGGCTGCCGCCTGGTCGATCTCGACAACGCCCTGGCCTGGCCGGACGGAATCGAGGCCTGGAGCCGCTCGCCGGCCTATCCGCTGGGCTGCTCGGTCGGCGGCGGCGTCGCCCGCATCCCGCACGACAGCTCGCTCGGCCGCGAGCGCGTCGTCGAGCACAATCGCCATTTCCTGCGCGCGGTCGTCGACATCACCAGCGAAGGCTCCGCGGCGGGCTACGACTCCCACGGCATCTCGCTCTCCGTCCTCGACCTCCCCACCGGCCGGGTCGAGCTGATTGGCGCCAAGACCTCCGGAGACATCGACGAGCGCGGCTACATCACCGTCGCGCAGCTGCTCAAGCGGATTCCAGGCCTGGAGCTCGGCACCTCCCTGGTCCTGGTCGCGGGCGCCCAGACCCGCGCAGCCACGCAGGGCGACAACATGTACAGCTCCGCCAACGCGCACCTGCACACGGAGCGGATGACGCGCGAGGTGCTGGGCGACGCCCTGAGGCCGGGCGAGCTGGCCAAGGTCCGCGATTCGAACCCGCTGGTCGTCGGCTCCGAGGGGCCGTTCCACGTCGGCCACAACGGGGACGTCAACAGCAAGATCCGGTGGGAGCGCTACTTCCTCGAGAAGGGATTCCAGAGCGACGCCGACAGCGACTCCAAGGAGATCCCGCGCCTGGAACGTCTGCTCTACGAGTGCCTGATGGCCGATCGCGTCCTGGGGGGCGACCGCTGTCTGTCCTGGCTCGTCGACGACCTGGGCGCGCGGCGCGTCCTGCCGGATCGTTCGACGCTCGAGGAGCGCGGCCACGTCGTGGAGCGCGCCTTCCCCGAACAGCGCCAGACGCTGCTGGCGCTGGCCTCGGCGCTTCGTGAGGCCGGAGCGACCCTCGTCACCATCGCGGGCGCCCTCGCGGCCCGCCTCATCAGCTTCGCCGACCCGACCTCCGTCTACGTCTACGAGACCTTGACCCGCATCCCGAGCCGCGAGGACTCGCACTTGCCGGTCGCCACCCTGGTGCGCGGTCCGAAGGCCGGCGGCATGGTTCTCTACGAGGACAAGGACGACCCCCAGATGCCGATCAAGTTCGCCAGCAGCCTGGCGAACCTGCGCGCGCAGATCCGCCGCTACGCCGGCGAGCGCCACGAGCGCGTGCCCGTCGACTACATCACCACCGGCGCGGTCGTGAAGATCCGCGAAGGCGAGGTCGACTACCACGCGCTGCTCGACTGGCAGATCGCGGAGCTGGGCAGTCGGCCCGACGATCCTCGCGAACCGGCGCTGGCCTTCTTCGATCTCCTGAGCGGAGAGCGTCTGCAGCCCGCGCCAGTCCGCTCGCCCATCATCGACTATCGGCTCTGCGGCCAGGAGCGTTCCGCCACACTCAAGCCCGTCGGCGAGTTTGCCGGCCGTTCCCGCATCGAGCGCGCCGTTGTCTACGACACCGTCCTGGGCGAGATCTTGACCGGTCCCACCCCCATCCTCCACAAGCAGATCAAGGCCTTCCCGACCGAGGAGCCCGCGACCTGCGCCGTCGACAACCAGTACGGCGCCGAGATCCTGCTCTCGTTCGTCACGTTGCTGCGCAACACGCGCCAGCTCTTCGACGGTCGCTTCGACGCCATGGGCCGCATCCAGTCGGAGCTGACGCTGGAGCCCTCGGCCCTCTTCCGGCTGGACCCGTCCCACATGACGCGCCCGGAGCTCGAACAACTCTTGCGACGCGTCGACACCGTCATCGGACTGGGCGAGGGGACCAGCCGCAACGTTCTGGGCATGGCGTTCTCCGCCGCGCAGCTCGAAGGGCTCAACGCCGTCCACATGTCGGCCCTGGAGTCGAACCTGGCGCGCATGCAATCGCCTCACGTCGACAGCCGCGCGCTGCTGGCCTTCGTCAGCAACAGCGGCGGCACCAAGCCCGTCGTCGCGCTCGCCGAGGAGACGCTGGAGCGCATCGGCGCCGACTGGAAGGGCGGTCCCTATGTCTGGGCCGTGACGAACCTGGTGACGAGCGAGCTGGCGCGCTCCGCGTCCCGAAGCCTGGGCGCCAGTGTCACGAACCTGCCGTGGGAGAAGGCCGTCGGCAGCACCTACGCGGCCTTCACGGCGCTTCAGAACCTGCTAGCGATGCTGGTCTACCTGCACGAGGCGCGCGGCCTGCTGCGCCCCGGGCGGGCACGGCACCTCTACCGCTCGCTGGCCAGCTTCCCGGCGGTGGCGCGGGCAACTCTGGCCTACCCGGCGGCGCGCGACGAGGTGCGGCGGCTGGCGCGCTGGATCGCGGGCAACAACCTCGACATCGCCTACGTCGGGGCGCTCGAGGGCTTCGACGCCGCCGAGGGCGCGCTCAAGTTCGCGGAGATGATGCAGCACTCCCGCGTGAAGTTCTACTCCGGCGCCTACGAGCAGCACGGCCAGCGGGCCACCTACCTGCGCGCGCTTCGTACCAACCCGGGGACGCTGGTCATCCTGCACGTCCCCAACCTCGACACCACCATCGGGAGCTGGACCGCCCAGCTCATCCGCGAGGACCGCCCCAGGTGTGGCAAGATCGCCGTCATCTGCGCCCAGGAAGATGCATTGACTCTGAGGGAGAGCGGCGCCGATTTCGTCATCCCGGCCCCCGAGGGCACCACCGACACGCTCTTCACGGACCTGCTGACGAAGCTGTTGATCGACAACATGCTGACCGAGGCTACGATCGAGGAGTCGAACCTGATCGCCGGCAAGCTCGCCGGGTGGGGTGCGCGGCTCCTGGACCTGGCGTCCGCCGAGCGACCCGTGCCGCAGGACCGGGTCGAGAAGGAGCTGCTGCGCATCCGCCGCGAGTTTGCCCGGATGGATGCGGGCGCGTACGATTCGCAAGCGCGGGTTGCGGCGACGCTCGAGATCGAGCGGCAGGCCGTCTCGGGGACGATCGCCGAGCTGGAGCGCGAGGACCGGCTGGCCGAGCTCTATCGCGGCGGCCGCCGTCTCAGCGCGTGCGCGGCCGAGGCCCGCCAGCGTGTGTCGGACCTGCTTCATCTTTTGACGGAAGAGGACCTGTCCGCCGAACCCGAGGTGTTCGACGGCCTGCTCTGGGACCTGGTGCTGGAGCTCTCGGATCGCAACCTCGCCATGCGCGTCGCCGACGAGCGGTTCCAGGGCAATCCGGAGCGTGCGCGGATGGCCGTGCACTATCAGGGGTTGGCCAAGGTGGTCGGCGCCAACCCGATCAAGCCCGACAATATCGCCAAGTTCCAGCAGGGCTGGGGCATCGCCAGCTTCTTGTTGCCGCCCGGGAAGCGCCGGTCACATCCCGGCATCTCGCTGGAGCGGGCGCTCCTCGACGAAACTGGCGGCTGGCATGCCCAGCGTCGCGAGCTGGCGCGCCTTGGGTTCTCCGCGGAGGACATCGGGCGGCTGGAGGCGTTCGGCGAGGTCGTCACGGTCGGCCGCGCAGTGGCCGCAACGCCAATCTACCTGGGCGCCGAGCGCTTCGCCTTTCGCGTAGAGGACGCTGCGGCCCAGGGCTCGCAGGGTCAGCAGGGCGAGCCCCGCGCCTCGGGGGGCCAGGAGCTGTCGGTCCCGGCCGAGTCGCTGGAGACGCTGCGCCGCGAACGGCGTCCCGTCCTGGTGTTCGAGCGGTCGAACGGCTGTCTGGCCGTGACCGCCATCGCGACGGACCCGTTCGGCGATCCCGACCAGTCTTTGCGGGTCGACGGCACCCTGGCAGCAGGCGGTCGGGCTGGCGGCAAGCGATCGGCCTACCTCGACTCGCGACAGGCCCTGGTGGATGGTTGGCTCTCGGGTCTGCCTCAACCCGTGCGCTTCCGGGTGGCGGCGCGGGTTGGACCTGCGGATTTCCTGGCCCTGTCGGAGCGAGAGCTGAGGGATCGGGTGCGCGAGCTGGTCAGCCGCGCCCACATGATCGGCGAGCTGAAGCACCTGGAGAGCTTCGAGGCCACCGGCTTCGATCTGCTCGACGCGACTGCCGAAAACCTCGAGACGCTGCGAAACGTGCTGACGGCGGTGCGATCCCTTCGCGGCAGCGCCATCTACCTGGTCAAGCGCGCCGCCGAGAATGGACGCGAGGAGCATCTGGCCATCAGAGACCCCAGCTCACTGCGCGGCTCGGTCGTCGGCTCTCGATCCGGGTTCGACGACTGGAATCGCCTGCGCGGGAACAAGAAGATCGCGGCTTCCGGCCGGCGCCTGAAGATGGGCTACGGCAAGGACGGTGCCCCCATCGTCATTCTTCCGGGCGAGGACGAACAGGGCCGCGTGGTGCGGCTGCTCTTGATGCATCCGGAGATCGACGAGGCGCTGGGCGTACCGGACCGCATCCGGACACTGGGCCGCAAGTACAACCAGATCCTCAACCACGCCAGCGAGTATGTTGAATGGAGTGACGACTACCTGGCGCGCGTGCCGATGCGGGACCTGTTGATGCTGTCGGACGAGGAGATCGCCGACGAGCGGATCGTCCCGATGGTCCGCGGCGAGGCCCGGGCCGCGAGTGCCGTCCGGGACGGGAAATGAAGCGCCCGGCCGAACCCGGCTTCGCGCACGGCTCGCCGGCTTACCGGCAAGCGGCAAAGAGCGTGTTTTTTCGCCCGGCAAGGAGGCAGCTCAGCTCATGATCTGGGACAAGATTCCCTGGAAGGACATCGAGGACTACCTGGACAAGACCGTCGGCAAGACGTTCGACACGCTCTTCTCGGGGATGGACTCCCAGGAGGACGAGGTCAAGGCGAAGATGGACGCCGACCTGGCCAAGAGCCGGGATCTGCTTGCCGACGAGATCATCTACGACTCCTGCAAGCGCACTGCGCTGATCGGCGGCGGTGCTGCGCTGCCGGACCTGCTGCCGCTGGGCGGCTGGCCGATGATGATCGCCAGCATCGGCACCGACTTCACGCTCACGCTGCGAGAGGAGCTGGCGATGCTCTCCAAGCTCGCCTATCTCTACGGCCAGGACGCCAGCCGCGAGCTGCGTCAGCGCGAGGCGATCGGTCTGCTGGCTGCCGTCAAGACCGGCGAGGGCGAGCCCAAGTCCAGCGCAACGGCCGAGGTCTCCAAGCTGATGGCGATGATGGGGGCCAAGCACCTGTCGCGCAAGCTGATCGGCCAGATCCTCAAGGAGATCGGCAAGCGCTTCTACAAGCGCAAGCTGATCGCTCTCATCCCGGGCGTCGGAATCTTCCTTTCCGGCGGGGTCAATTTCATCTCCACCCGCTCCCTGGGCGAGTACGCCAAGGCCTACTACCAGCGGCGAAAGACCGGCAACAGCGAGGTCGACGGCATCGTCTCGGAGATCCAGCACTTCCAGAAGTGCTACCTCCAGGTCATGGTCAACATGGCCAAGGTCGACAAGAAGATCCCCCGCGAAGAGGAGGACCTGCTCAAGGACTCGCTTCTGATGTTCGGCTTCAGCCGCGAGGAGCAGGCCGGCTACTTCCGGGAGCTCTACGACTTGGAAGTCATGACGCCCGTGACCTCCGACGACGTCCGCAAGCTCTCCGAGGACGACCGCCGGTACATCGCCAAACAGGCCATGGCCATGATGATGGTCGACCGTCGGGCCTCTCTGGCCGAGAAGAACTACCTCGACATGCTGCGCAAGCTCTTCGGCATCAACGCCGAAACCGCCGCCACTCTGCAGCGGGAGGTCGAGGAGGAACTCGGCGCCGTCGAGGAGGAGTAGACAGTAGTGAGTAGTGAGTAGGGGGAAGGTAGAAGGTAGAAGGTAGAAGGTAGAAGCCCGGCGCGCCCTGCGCCTCTGCGTCTGCGGGTGGTGTCCCGGTTCCCTCCGCCTCTCGTTTGACCCCTGACTCCTGACTCCTGAAGCCTGAAGCCTGATCCCTGATCCCTGATCCCTGATCCCTCAAGCCTCAAGCCTCACCCCCCACCCCGTGTCCGCACCTCGAACGCGCCCTGCGGCAGCACAGCGCCACTACTTCTCCCGGGCGGCAGATTCTGCGGCCGAAACGTTCACGTACCGGCTCGAGTTCGCGGGCAGGAGCTATGACTGGGTCTCGGCCCACGGAGTCTTCTCCAAGGAGCAGCTCGACTTTGGCTCACGGCTGCTGCTGGAGACCGCCGTGCTCCCGTCCGGTGGCCGCATCCTCGACCTCGGCTGCGGCACGGGGTGCGTGGGCCTCCTCGCGCTGACAGTAGTCCCGCCTCCAGCCTGGGCCTGTCTCTCCGACATCAGCGACCACGCCCTGGCCTGCGCCGGGCAGAACCGGGAACGGCTAGGCCTCACGGCCAGCGTCGGCCTGGTGCAGGCAGAGCTCCTCACGGCTTTCAAGACGGGAGTCTTCGACACGGTCCTCTTCAACCCTCCGATCCGAGCCGGAAAGGCGCCGATCCTGGAGACCCTGGCCGAGATGCCGCGCGTGCTCCGGCCCGGGGGGATAGTCTGGGTCGTGGTCCGCATCCAGCAGGGCGCCAAGAGCCTCCTGGCGCACCTGGAGAAGGTTTTCCCGGGACGGGCTCGGGCCGTCGCCAGACGAAAGGGCTATCTGGTCCTTCGAGCAGGCGGCCCGACGACCGATGATATGTCGGCGCAGTGTCCGGAAACGGGTGGAGTCTCTCTTCCCATTGCCCGGCACCCGCCGGAGCCCGTATCCTGAGGAGTAACAGTACATTTCCCGTTCGCCTGGCCCCTCGATTGTCCGATCCGGCATCCGAGGGCAGGCAGGATGGGAGCTTTCGATGAAGCCATCAGACGCCGAGACCCCGGGACGAACGCCGGAAGAGGCTGCCCGGGTGAAGGTGGACGAGATCCTCGGGATCACGTTTTTCACCATCGGGATGCTGTTGCTGGTCGGGTGGCGCTTCGAGCAGAGCGGGGCATTCCACTCGGTGGCCACGTGGCTCTTGGCCTCGATCGGCGCGGGGATGTGGTACCTCATCCTGATGTTTGCGCTGTGGGGCATCAACAAGTTCCGCGGCCGCGCGATCCTCTCCGACTGGGTGCAGTTCGCGGCGTGGGTTGTGATGCTCCCCGTGTTCCTGGGCTTCTTGCAGAGCTTCCGGCCCGTCGACCGCGACCTGGGCGGCACGATCGGCTGGACGCTCTACACCAATCTGGAGAACCTGACCGGCACCTTCAGCGCTCGCGTGCTGCTGGCCGGTTTCTTCCTCATTCTGACGGTCGTGTGCCTGGATACGCCGCTGACACAGATCGTGGCGTCCGGCTACCGCGCCGGCGGCCGCGCTACGGGCGTCGTGGGGCCGGTGGTGATGTTCCCGTTCGTGGTCCTCTACACGGCGGTCTTCCACCTCCTCACGTTCATCCACATGCTGGTCTTCATCCTGCTCAAGGACCTGGTCGTGCTGTTCGACATCCTCTACGACCGGATCATGACGACCGACGAGGCTCTCCCCTCGGCCAGCGGGGCCGGTGCGCTGGCCGCCCAGAGTGGCATGCCGCAGCAACTGACGCCTTCCAAGCTGCCGCCTCCCATCGCGACGGCAGCGCCGCCGCGCGTCGACCCGATCGTCGAGCTGAACAGACCCGAGGTTCCAGCTGCGAAGGCAGAGCCGGCCCAGGAGCATTTGTCCGAGCCGGAGTCTTTGCCCGAGCCCGAGCCGCTCCAGGGGGCCGAGCCGCCGGAGCTGGCCGCCCCCCCGATTCTGGAGGAGCCGCGCGAGCTCGAGGAAGACGACGAGTACCTACCTCCGCCCGGAACGATGCCGGACGATTCCACCCAGGGCCTCTTCCTGATCGGCAGCGCTGCCAGGAGAGCCGAGCCTGTATCCGACCCAGGTCGCCCCGCAGAGCATGGACCCGCAGCCCCCGCCGCCCAGGGCGGCGCCCCTTCCGCCAAGACCTCTGCGCAGCCGCCCGCTATCCGATCAGTCCCGGCCGAGCGAGTCTTCACAGACCAGCCGGCAGTGGAGCGGCTCGATGAACTGAGTGTGGAGGCCGAAGCCGATCCGGAGCTCGCCGAGGAGCCGGAAGAAGACTTCGAGGAGACCGAAGAGGAGCGCCGCCAGGCCGAGGCGATGCACAACATCTTGCGGCCGGCGCAAGAGCGGCCCGTCGGGCCGGAGGCGCCCTCGGAGCCGGCGCTGGCGAAAGACCTCGAGGTGAAGACGTTCCCGGCGCACGAGACAGCGCCCGCACAGCAGCAATCGCTTCTGGGCGCTATGGCGCGCACGGTGGGCGTGGCCGCGCGGGACGTCGTGAAGGCGGCCGCGCGGCTGGCCGAGTACCGCAAGCCGAGTGAGGACCTCTTCCTCGATCCTCCGGCGCTGACGGACCGGGAGGATGAAACGACTCTCCGATCCAACGCCGAGAAGCTGGTCGAGGCCCTGGGTCAGTTCCGCATCCAGGCTTCGGTCACGCGCATCACGCAGGGGCCGACCATCACGCAATACGAGGTGAAGCCGGCGCCAGGCGTGAAGATCAGCAACATCATCAACCTCTCCAACGACATCGCGATGGCGCTGGCCACGGCGGCGATCCGCATCGAAGCGCCCATCCCGGGCCGGTCCGCGGTGGGCATCGAGATCCCCAACCGCAAGCCGACGCCGGTCACGTTCAAGGAGATCATCACGCACGACACGTTCCGCAAGCACGAGTCGCTGCTCTCCTTTGCGATCGGCAAGGACATCACCGGTAGGCCGGTCGTCGCGGACCTCACGCGGATGCCCCACCTGCTGGTCGCGGGCGCCACCGGCTCGGGCAAGTCGGTCTGCATCAACACCATCATCTCGAGCATCCTCTACAAGGCCAGACCCGACGAGGTGAAGTTCATCCTCATCGACCCCAAAGTGGTCGAGCTGACGCTCTACGACGGCATCCCGAACCTCATCACGGAGGTCATCACGGACCCGCAAGACGCCACCGCGGCACTGCGCTGGGCCGTGCTGGAGATGGAGCGCCGCTACCGCTACCTGAGCAAGTTCGCCGCGCGCGACATCCGCAGCTTCAACCGCCGGCTGGCGGCCGGGGACCTGCAGCCGCTCGACGGCCACACGCAGGTGCCGGACGGTCCGATGCCCTACATCGTCGTGGTGATCGACGAGCTGGCGGACCTGATGATGCTGGCCCGCAAGGAGATCGAGGACGCCATCACCCGGCTAGCGCAGATGGCCCGGGCCATCGGCATCCACCTGGTGCTGGCCACGCAGCGGCCCTCGACCAACATCATCACCGGCGTGCTCAAGGCCAACCTCCCGTCGCGCATCGCCTTCAGCGTCTCCAGCCAGGTCGATTCCAAGGTCATCCTGGACGGCGCGGGCGCCGAGAAGCTTCTCGGCAGCGGCGACATGCTCTACTCGCCGATCGGCCAGGCCAAGCCGATCCGCCTCCAGGGCGCCTTCATCAGCGAGGAAGAGGTGAGGAACCTCGTCGCTCATCTGAAGACCTGCGGCGATCCGGACTACACCAATATCGTCGAGGAAGTGATGGAGCCAGAGACCGACACGGCGGGCGAGGGTCTCTCCGACGACAAGTTCGCGGACTGCGTGCGGATCGCGCTGGAGCAGCAGGAGGCCTCGACGTCGATGCTGCAGCGTCACCTGAAGATCGGCTACAACCGCGCAGCGCGCATCATCGAGGCGATGGAGGCTCGCGGGATCATCTCCGGTCCCGAAAGCGGCAAGCGCCGCAAGCTCCTCATCAGCGCCGCCGAGGCCGAACGGTTCTTCGCGGCCGCCCGCTAGCGCGCCCGCGCCCGCCGGACGGCCCGTCCAATCGAGGAAGGACGATGCAGAACTCCGACGCCGCACTGCCCCCCATCCAGATCGAGAACTCCCTCACTCGCAAGCGGGAGCCCCTCACCGCGGCCGTGCCCGGCCGCATCGGCATGTACGTCTGCGGTGTCACCGTCTACGACCATTGCCATCTGGGTCATGCGATGTCGGCCGTCACCTTCGACGCCATCCGCAGGTACCTGGAGTTCCGCGGCTACCTCGTCGACTACGTCTACAACTTCACCGATGTCGACGACAAGATCCTCAACCGGGCGGCCGCCGAGGGCGTCGATTACTTGACCATCTCGGAGCGCTACATCGCCAGCTTCCACGAGGACATGGACCGCCTGGGTGTCAAGCGCGCCAGCGTTCACCCCCGAGCGACTCGACATATCCCGGAGATGCTCGAGATGATCCGAGTACTGGTGGAGCGAGACATCGCGTATCCCGTCGACGGGGACGTCTACTTCGACGTCACCCGCTTCGCCGGCTACGGGAAGCTGAGCGGCCGGAAGGTCGACGAGCTGGTCGCCGGCGCCCGGGTGGCCGCGGACGCCAGGCTGCGCCAGCCGGCCGACTTTGCTCTCTGGAAAGGAGCCAAGCCCGGCGAGCCGGGCTGGGAAAGCCCCTGGGGAAAGGGCCGCCCGGGGTGGCACATCGAGTGCAGCGCGATGTCGATGAAGTATCTAGGCAAGTCCCTCGACATCCACGGCGGCGGGCTCGACCTGGTCTTCCCCCACCATGAAAACGAGATCGCCCAGTCCGAGGCGCTGACCGGACGCCCGTTCGCCCGCCACTGGATGCACAACGGCATCCTCAACCTGGGCGGCGAGAAGATGTCCAAGTCGATCGGAAACGTCCTCGGGCTCAAGCTGCTGTTCCAGAAGCACTCGCCCGATGCGCTGCGCCTCTACCTTCTCGGCTCGCACTACCGGAGCCCGCAGAACTTCGAGGAGGATTCGCTCGACCGGGCCGGGAAGGCCCACCAGCGGTTCGCCAATGTCTTCGAACGCGCGGGCCGCATGCTGGCCGGGGCAGGAGCCGGCGCGGCCTCACCCGAAGGCCAGAAGCAGCTCGCGGAGCAGCTTTCCCGCTCGTCGGCCGGGGCGCGGTCCAGGTTCCACCAGCACATGAGCGAGGACTTCAACTCGGGCGGCGCCCTGGGGGCGCTCTTCGAGCTGGCCGCCGAGCTCAACCGCGCGATGCAGGCCTGCGAGTCCGACGGCCTGGGAGCGGGCTTGGCTGCCGCCGTGCGCGAGGCTCGCTCGAGCCTGGAGGAGCTGCTGGGCGTGCTCGGAATCGGCACCGGCCTGGCGGCAGCGCCCGAGGAGCTCGCGACCGGGAGCGGGCTCACCGCAAAGCTGATCGACTTTCTGCTCGAGCTGAGGCTGGACGCCAAGAAGTCGAAGAACTTCGCCCTGGCCGACTCGATCCGCAATCGGCTCGCCGAGCTGGGCGTCGAGCTCAAGGACACCGCTACCGGCACCTCGTACACGACGCCCGTGCGGTGACGCCCGCGGGGTCCGCTTCGGAGGCCCACCATGCCCAAGTTCGATACGGCAGAGCACGTCCGCATCCTCTATGGCCTGCACTCTGTCGCCGAGGCGCTGCGCGTGCCGGGCCGCGTGCGGGCGCTCTACCTGGAACAGGGGAGCCAGAGCCCGCAGCTGCGCCGGATGGGCGAGAAGGCCCGCGCATCCGGCATCCCCGTCGCGCTCTGCGATCGTGGCCGGCTCTTCAAGATGGCCGATTCCACACATCACCAGGGCGTCGTCGCCGAGGCGCATCCGCTTTCCAACGGCTCGCTGCGAGGGCTGCTCAAGGACCATCCCGAGGAACCGCTCACCGTTCTCATCCTCGACCGGGTGCAGGACCCGCAGAACCTGGGAAACATTTACCGGTCCGCGGAGGCATCCGGAGTGGCTCTTGTGTTCTTGCCCGCGAAGGCGACCGTCTCACACCAGCTCGGGTCGGTGGCCCGGGCCTCTGCGGGAGCCGTCGAGCATGTGCCTACCGTCGTCGTCGGCACCCTGAAGCCGCCGCTGTCGGAGCTGAAGGAATCCGGGTTTCGGATCTATGGCCTCGACCAGGGCGGCTCGTCGAACTGCTGGGAAACCGAGTACGCGCCGCGCGCCGCACTTCTGGCCGGCGCCGAAGGCACCGGGCTGGGTCACGCCGCCCGCGAGATGTGCGACGAGCTCGTGAGCGTCCCGATGCTGGGCCGCGTGGAGTCGCTGAACGTCACGAACGCCGTGGCCGTCGTCCTCTACGAGATCCTGCGCCAGCGCCGGGCGCGGTGATGCACCGCTTAGAAGCCCTCCTGGATGGTGGTGACGGGCCCGGGGGCGTCGCGGGCGGGGGGA
>JACPRK010000118.1 GCA_016190005.1 Candidatus Wallbacteria bacterium
AGGAAAAGGTATCGGAAGCCGATCGAACAGTTTCGAAGCCCTCGACGCAAGAAAGGTACGCTCCTTGCCCTTGGCGGGCAAGGGATCAGGCTTCAGGCCTCAGGCTTCAGGGATCAGGGAACAGGCGTCAAGCTCGGGCCGTGAGGAGTCGGATACGCCCCAGAACGGCGATTCTCGATTCTCGATTCTCGATTCTCCCTCCTCCCTCTCACGTACTCCCCGGGCCCTTGTCCGTGCTCCAGGTCATCGTCTGGGTGGTCGGATTGAAGTAGAAGTTCGTGATCACGTAGACGTTCCAGCGCGCGATCAGCATCTGCAGCTGGATGTGCAGCGTGTTCCAGGCGATGGTGGAGAAACGGGTCTCGCCGTCCTTGTAGGCGGCAAGGATCTTCCTCATGCCTTCCCAGCCGTAGTTGTCGAGCAGAAACCTCGTCAGGACGAACGCCCGCACCAGCTGGCGCTTGGTCGCGAGGTCCTGCTTCTCGAAGGCCAGGTACTTCTTCTCGGAGGACAGGAATCGCATGTCCTCGGGCCACCGGTTGTCGGTGCTCCGAAGCGGCGTCGCCGCGAGAAACCTGGGCCGCGACTGCCAGAGCGCGATGCCCTCGGCCAGCCAGCGGGGCAGGTTGTTGCCCGTCATCTTGAGAAGGTAGAGGTAGGCCAGCTCGTGGGCGATCACCTCGTGGTTGCCCTTTTCCAGCGTCTCCTCGGTCACCTCCAAGACGTCCTCGTTCCAGTTGTTCAGCGCCGGTGGGTTGTCATGGTGGTCGATCCTCTTGACGATCTTCACCCAGAGCGTCGGGATGTGGAACTTGAGGTTGGTTTCCAGGTTGTTGCGGTGCTGTTCGAGCGCCGGGTAGAGGGCGTCGATCTGGGAGAACTGCCGGAAGTCTCGGAACAAGACGACCATGTTTCCGCGGCGGTAGATGTTGCTCTTGTTCTCCTTGATGAGCTTGTTGACGATGGTGAGCTCCTGGATGGCCGGGGTGTAATCGCGGTCGATCTCCAGGGCCCGTCGCAGGATTTTCGCCGCGTCGTAGACGAGGCCTTGCCTGAGCCGGATCTGGGCCGCTCGCACGTAGATGGTGAGGCGGCCGGGCTCGGTCTTGAGCGCCCTGGTGTAGTAGCCGAGCGCCTCGCGGAAGTGGTTGAGGCGATCGTGGCAGAAGGCGAGCAGGTAGTAGACGTTGTTGCGGGAAGAGGCGGCGGAGAGGTACTCCTCGAGCACCGCGATCGCCTTGTCGTACTGCTCCAGCCGTATGTGCAGCTCTCCCAGCTTCTGGGCCAGCCGCACGTTGTCGGGCTGGTCGTGCAGGGCGCGCTTGAGGGATTCGATGGCGGTCTCCCAGCGCTTGCGAGCCAGGTGGATCTGGCTCTCCACCGCGAACATCGTGGACGGACGCTGGTAGATGACCGGGTCGCGGCCGGTGAAGGCCGCCTGGGCGAAGCCGGCGCCCAGAGTGCATGCCGCGAGCGCGGCGAGTCCCAGTCTGCGGGCGAGGGTGCGTGCGATCGGCATGGAATGAGCCACTCTCCTCATCCATGAGATCGGTCTTCCGGGTCCGCTGAGTGACAGACAAAGGCGGCCGCCGGCCGGCTGCTTCTGTTCGACCGGCCGGGCCCGCGGGCCGGGCGGCGCCCGGGGGGAGGGGAGGCGAGCTCCGATGCTATACTCCGGCTCCAATGACGGACCTGCTCAAGACGATCCAGACGCTCATGATGGACCCGAACGCCATGACGCGGCTGTTCGCCATTGACCTCTTGATCCAGAACCACCACAGGCTCGAGCCGGACACCGTCGTGGAGCTGTTGCAGGCGGCCACAAACGACCGCGAGGACGAAGTCGTCCGTCACGCGAAGCTGTCGATGTCGAAGCTTCTCGAGTGGGGCTTCGGCGCCGAGGACCGTCTCCGGGAGCTGGGCATCCATTCGCGGATGACGACGCTGTCGGACATCGAGCGCGGCCGGGAGCAGGAGCTGCGCCGCGCGGCGCACGAGGTGCTGACCCCCGTGCTCTCCGCGGCGCGCCAACTGGTGCCGAATCATCCGCTGGCTCCGCAGGCTCTCGTGACTCTGGGACTACTCCAGGACGCCGGTTCCATCAGCCTTCTCATCGACTCGCTCGGCAACCCCGTCCTGCGCGACAAGGCCTTCGAGGCGCTCGAGCACTTCCGCACGCCAGAAGTGCTGGCGCTGGTCAACCGCCTCGTGGATCGAGAGCGCGACGACGCGATGCTGTCGAAGTCCGCCGACGTGCTCGGCGGGATGGAAGACGCCGAGGCGCTCGGAACGCTCGCCAAGCTGGCCGCCTTGCCGAGCGAGACGGTCCGGGAGCGATCAGCCCTGGCACTCGGCAAGCTGCCCCGCCGCGCCGGCGAGCCGGCACTCGTCGCGATGTGGGAACGGGAGGCCGCAGGGGCCGTGCAATTGGCAGTCCTCGCCAGCTTGGGTCGCGTGGGCCGCGAGGCTGCCGTCGACGCCATAGGCCGGCGCATTGGCTCCATCGGAGACGACCGCGTGCTCTCGAAGGCGATGATAACGCTCGGCCAGATCGGCCTGGGCAAGGCATTGCCCATCCTTTCGAAGGCCCTCCCCAGCCCCCACCTTCGCGTGCGGGCCAACGCCCTCGAGGGCATAGCCCGGCTGCCCGTCAGCGGCAAGGAGCTCTTGCCGCTGGTGGAGCCCTATCTGTCCGACAAGAACAACCGGGTCCGGGGAAACGCCCTCATGGCGGTCTTCCCGCACGACCACAAGCGCGCGTTGGACGAGCTGCGGCGGATGATGAAGAGCGACAAGCCGCTCGACCGGGCCACCGCGGCCTGGATCGCCGCCGAGATCCAGAACGTCGAGGCAGTCGAGGCGCTGGTCGTGTTGACCAACACCGAGCTCGACAAGACCGTGCTGGCCACCTGCATGGCCGCCATCTCCCGCTTGCGTAACCCCCGCGTCCGGGCCGTCCTCCAGAAGCTCCTCGCTCACCCCAACCCGCAGGTGCGCGTGCAGGCCGTCGGAGCCTACGCCCGAGTGGGAGGCCCGCCCGTGCTGCGCGAGCTGGAGAACCTCTACCAGCAGACGGACCACGAGCTGGTGCGCTCCACCATCGTCACCGCCATGGGGGTGATCTCGCACCAGGGCAATCTGACTTTTTTGCAGCGCAAGCTGGGCGACTCGAGCGAGCGTGTCGTCGCCAACGCCATCGAGGCGCTCGACAACGTGGGCGGGCTCGAGGTCTCCGTGATGGTTCAGCCTTTCACGGGCCACGCAAACCCCCGGATTCGCGCCAACGCCATCGTCGTGCTCTGGAACCTGGGCCATCTCCAGGAGGCCGCCGGCCTCGCCAGGCTCCTCTCGGCTCGCGACGAGGCCGGTCCCCGCGCCGCGCTCTACGCGCTCGGGACCATCGCGCGCAACCTGAGCTGGCGGGAGATCGAGAAGCGGGCGCTGCTCCACTCCGCCCTGGCCGATCGCGCCAAGGCGCTTCCGCCGCCCAAGGACGACCTCAACGTCACGATCGGATTCGTCCCGCCTCAGCTCGAGGCCCGCGACGAAACGACCGACGGGGAGCTGGTTCTCGTCGAGGCGCTGCGCGCGATGACCGAGATGCGCGAGGATGTGGCGCGGGAGACGGTCAGGCGTCTGCTGGAGCGGGACCCGACCAGCCCGCACGCCCACTTCCTGATGGCACGCCTGTCAGCCGGGCAGCCCCAGCGCCACGAACCCCCTGCTGAAGTCGCCGACAGGGGGAAGTTTCTCTACCTGCTCTCGGAGAAGCTCAAGGGGGCCAAGGCCTCCGGAGACGTCGAGAGCGTGCTCTCCGGCTACTTCTCGATCTTCACTCTGCACCTGGAGATCCTGGCTCGCTTCGTCGAACACGGCCGCAAATTCCTCGAAAAGGGGGACCAGGGCGGCGCCGGCGCCATCGCCCGCTTCATCGTGAGCCAGCTGCAGTGGACCGAGGACCTGCACCGCAGGCTGGGAATGGTCTACCTGGCCCAGAAGGACTACGCCGGTGCCGAGGGCGAGCTCTGGAAGGCCTGTCTCAACACTCCCGATGAGCCCGGGGCGATCCTCGAGCTGGCCCGGGCCTCCGCCGGTCTGGGCAAGCGCAAGCTGGCGCAAGCGCTCACGGCCATGCTGCTCGGCAACGAATCGCTCGACCCGCGCATCCGCGCCAAGGTCGCCGAGTTCGAGCGGCGGGTTGGCGACGGGAAGGCCTGAGGAGATGGAAGGCAGAAGGTGGAAGGTGGAAGATAGAAGGTTAAAGGTGGGGTGAAGGCCAGGGCTTGGCGGCGCTGACCCTTCAGGCAGAACTCTCCGCCCGGCGCGGCCCCAGCGTTGCTCTCCGGGGGGAGCCTCACGCGTGCACGGATCTCTCGAAAGACCTTTTGCCTCCTGGATTCAGCACGGGCTTGCGAATGGCCTCAGACCGGCTGCCATCGGGGGGCCAGACCCTTCGACAAGCTCAGGGGTAAGCCGGGGAGTCTCGTTGCCTACTCGTGGTTCGACAAGCCGAACGGGAACGTAGCGAAGCGGCTTCCCACCTTTCGGCATCGCTCCCAGCTTCTACCTTCCACCTTCCATCTTCTAGCTTCTATCTTCCCTCATCCGCCTTCCCGCCGCTGACGAACTTCTCGTAGAGCTCCACGTCGTCCTGGCTGCCGACGATCAGCGGAACGCGCTGGTGCAACTCCTCGGGGACGATGGCGAGGATGCGCTCCGTCCCGGTCGAGGCGCGGCCGCCGGCCTGTTCCATGATCATGGCGGCGGGGTTCGCCTCGTACATCAGCCGCAGCTTTCCCTTGGGCTTGCGGGGGTTGCGCCGATCGGCGGGGTAGAGGAAGACACCGCCGTAGACCAGCGTGCGGTGCAGGTCCGCCACGAGGCTTCCGACGTACCGCAGCGAGTACGGACGGTCGGTTTCGGGGTTGGTCTCCTTGAGGTAGTCGATGAAACGGCGAGTCCCGTCGTCCCAGTGTGTGTAGTTGGACTCGTTGACGCTGTAGATCTTGCCCTTCCTGGGACAGCGGATGTTCTCGTGGGAGAGGAGGAACTCGCCGATGGTCGGGTCCAGCGTGAAGCCGTGCACGCCGTTGCCGGTGGTGTAGACGAACATCGTCGAGGAGCCGTAGAGGATGTAGCCTGCGGCGACCTGCTTGGTCCCGGGCTGGGTGCAGTCCTCGACGGTGCCGTCGGTGCCCTTGGAGACGCGGCGATAGACGCTGAAGATGGTGCCGATGGTGACGTTGGCGTCGATGTTGGAGGAGCCGTCGAGCGGATCGAACAGCAGCACGTAGCGGCCCTTGGGGTATCTCTCGGGGATCGGGATGACGTCGACGTTCTCCTCGCTCGCCATGCAACAGAGGTGACCGCCGTGGTCCATGGCGCGCCGGATGGTCTCATTGGCGAACTCGTCGAGCTTGGCCACCTGCTCGCCCTGGATGTTCGTCTGGCCCGTCAGGCCCAGGATGTTCTGTAGGCCCGCCCGGCGGACTTCGCGGGTGATGATCTTGGCCGCCAGCAACAGGTCCTGCAGTAGATGGGTGAAGGCGCCTGTTGCCTCCGGGTACTTCTCCTGCTGCTCCATGATATGGCGTTGAACCGTGACGAGCTTCGCAGTCATGTTCCTCCTTCGGTCGGCGTTGCGGAGATTATGGCATGGAGGAGGCAGCGCGGGGCCGTGTGCCCTGCCGCTGGATCACCACCCAAGACGCTAGGAGAGCGTCGGGGAAAAACAAACAGGGAACAGGGAACCTGGGACCGGGAACAGGCAACGGAAAACTGAACCTGTCCGTTCGATTCCCGAATTCCTGTTCTCTGCTACCTCTATC
>JACPRK010000122.1 GCA_016190005.1 Candidatus Wallbacteria bacterium
CACCTGTGAGCTGCTCGAGGCGCTGGCCGCGGTCCATACTGCCGGTCTCGTCCACCGCGACATCAAACCGTCGAACCTGATGGTCCGCGGTGACTCGGGACTGGTGCTGATGGACTTCGGCATCGCGCTGGCTGCGTTCAAGGAGACGCTGACGCGTACGGGAGACGTTCCAGGCACGCTCCAGTACCTGCCTCCGGAGTGCCTGGGAGGCAAGAAGGCGACGGCGGCCAGCGATCTCTTCCAGGTCGGGCTGGTCCTCTACGAGATGTTGATCGGCTCCGCGCTTTTCTCATTCAAGAACCCCAAGGACTTCCTGATGGCGCACGGGGATCTGCCGCCGGCCGATCTGGCGGCGCGCTGCCCGGATGCCTCGGAGTCGCTGCTGGCTGTCCTGAGAAAGTCGCTGGAGCCGGAGCCTAAACAGCGCTTCCAGTCAGCGCATGAGATGCTGAGCGCCCTGCGAAAGAGCGACGCCGGAGAGCCGAGACGAGTTTCGCGCACCGGCATCCGCCGGGCCAGCCTCGTGGCGCCTGCAGCTCCCGTGGAGCCGCGACCCGCTCCGGACGCCGGCGCGGCCGACCGCGGTCGCGCGCTGCAACTCGCTGCCCTGTCGGCCCTGGTCCTGATTGCCTCGGCAGCCGGCTACTGGCTCTTCGGCTTTTTGCCGCCGGGCGCTCCTGACGGATTCGACGCCTCGATAACGTCCGATGCACTTGAAGTGACGTTCGAGTCCTCGCGACCGCGCAAGGGGCTGGTCGAAGTCGACCTGGGCGAGATCGGGGCCTTCGTGGCCGAGGAGTCGTCGGCGGCGCGCCACCATCGCGTGAGGATTCCCGGCTCGTTCGTCGGCCTGCCGCTGAAGCTGAGAGTCTCATGCGAGGGCGGCAGCTGGAGCGCGCCACGCAGTTTCGGGCAGAAGTGAGGCTCGAGGCTTGAGGAGTGAGGCCTGAGGAGTGAGAGGGTGTGAACAAACTCCCTGGAACCGTTCACCCGAGCCTTTCGAGGGGCCATAGCCGCTTCGATGCTGGGCTTAGACGAGCTCAGCCCGAGCGGATCTTGGGGGGCTTTGATAGATTCACTGCCTCAGAGGCGTGAGGCTCGAGTGGGCTGATGAGCTGCTCAGACGGTCATGCCCATTGCGATTCTCGCTTCTCGCTTCTTCAGCGAAAACAGAAGGCCCCCCGCTAGCCAGGTGAGTGGCAGGCGGGAGGCCCTTGCGACTTGGTGTCCGCGAGCTTACTTCTTCTTGGCCGGCGCCTTCTTGGCGGGGGCCTTCTTGGCCGGAGCCTTCTTGGCGGGAGCCTTCTTGGCCGGGGCCTTCTTCGCGGGGGCCTTCTTGGCGGGCGCCTTCTTGGCAGCGGCCGCAGTCCTCTTCACAGACTTCTCCATACCGAGTCCTTCCTTTCGTCCCGCCTTCATCCGCTCTAATGGAGTGTTTGGGTCTTTCACAGGGGCCGCAGCCGGCGGGCGCGCGAGCTTTCTGGAAGCGCGGCCCCTGTGAGTGGGAGTATAACTGCCCGTCGTGACAGGCGTCAACTCTCTGTTCGCATCCGATGACGTTATCGGCTCTTTCCAATCGGCTCACTAGCGCTGCCAGAACCGCGGGGTCGAGTCCGGCACCTGCGAGCCCGGCTGCAGCGGATCCGGCTGTCCTCGCGAAACCGCATCCAGCCTGGCTTTCGAGAGCTCGATGGCGCGCTCGTCGACGTCGCACCCGATGAACCGTCTCCCCATCCCGAGCGC
The DNA here is from genome assembly GCA_016190005.1 of Candidatus Wallbacteria bacterium. GTDB lineage: Bacteria > Muiribacteriota > UBA6191 > JACPRK01 > JACPRK01 > JACPRK01. Next base: position 1,744 of record JACPRK010000122.1, read on the forward strand.
CGCGGCCCCGGAGCTACCGGCTCCGAGGAAGGGGTCGCACACCAGCTCCCCTTTCGATGTGCTCGCCGCGATCATGATCTCGAAGAGCTCTCGCGGCTTCTGAGTCGGGTACGCGCTTCTCACCAGCCGCTTCACTCGCCACACATCCGGAAACCCGCGGTGCGCCAGCTTGCGCTTCCCCTTCGTCGCGAACAATACCAGCTCGTGCTGTCGCCGGTACCAGTGACCCATCCCCATGCGCACCTTGTCCCACGTCACCAGGCACTTCACGTCGAACACCTCGCGCGCCAGGTGCCCCAGAGTCAAAAGTGAAAACGAGTCGAACATCACGTAGAGGTGCCTGTCAGGCTTGAGCGCCCTGTGACAGAGCCGCAGAAACTCGAGAAACGACTCCGGCGAGTCCCTGAACTCCCGCATCCACTTGTCGTTCGCCGGGTCGCTGTAGCGCCCCACGATCCGGCCGTGGCCGAACTTCATGTGGTTGTTCATTCCGCTGTAGGCAGGGTCCGTCGCGATCAGGTCGACGCTCCCCGCCGGCAGCCGTCCCAGCACCTCCAGGCAGTCGCCGCGTGCTAGCGCCCATCCCTCCCCTCCGACGACCCCCTTTCCCAGCAACGCCCGAACCCCTGCCCCGCTCCGCCCCGCGACTCGTGCCACTACCGCTCTCCCGTCACCCCGCCCACTCGCCCCCCCCGCCCGGTGAACCTCAGGCCTCGGCCCCCGCGCCTCGCAGCATCCGCTTCAGGAATACACCCACCATCCGCCGGCGATAGTTCGGCGACAGCGCCGTGTTCTTCACCGGCGTCACCGCCTTCACCACCCGCTCCGCCAGAACCTCCACCAGTTCGTCCGAGAGCGGCTGGCCGTACACGGCCGAGGTCAGCTCGTCGAAGACCAGCGGCACTGTGTCCACCGCCGTCGCCGCGATCCGCAGCGACTCCACGCGTCCGCCCCGCGTGAAAAACGAGACCGCCAGCCCCATCTCGGGATAGTCGAAGGCGTCCCTCAACCTCAACTTCCTGTACTCGGCCCGTAATCCCGGCGGCGGCTCGGGAATCTCCACGCTGGCGATCATCTCGCCTGCCCGGAGAACGTGGCGCTTGATCCCGTCCCCTTCGTAGAACCGCTCCAGCTCCACGTCGCGTTCGCCCGCAGCAGACACCAGCCTCACGCTCGCCCCCAGCACGATGAAGGCCGGCGCCAGATCGCCGGAAAACGTGGCGTAGCACCGCTCCTTCTGAGGCACCACAAGGCAGCTGTCCCCTTCGGCCTTCATGCAGAAGCCCTTCGAAGCGCGCCACGGCCGGCTCTGGTTGAAGTAGAAGCAGCGCGTCTCTACCAGCAGGTTCCCGCCGACCGTCGCGGTTTGCCGGATGAGAGGCGAAGCGACCTTTGAAGCCGCCTGCGCGACCACCGCCAGCTCTGTTCGCGCCAGCTCGCTGGTTTCCAGCTCCGCCAGCGTCACCAGCGCGCCGACACGCCGCGACGTCAGCTCGCGAAGCTCACTGACCCGCGCCAGGCTCACGACGTGAGGCTTGGGGTTGAGCCGGTTCTTGTAGTTCTGCAGCAAGTCCGTGCCGCCGGCCACGAAGTCGAAATCGGGCGCCAGGCGCGCGGCCAGCTCCACGGCCTCCCGGACCGACGCCGGCTGGTGCAACTCGAAGCGCGGCAGGATCATCGGACTGCCTCCCTGGGACGCGCAGCGTGCTTCCAGCGCTCCAGGCCCGCCGCCCGGTTCTTCTGGATCCCGAGCAGGATGTCCTCCGGAGTCACCGGCAACCTGTAGCTCCGCACGCCGACCGCGTCGTAGATGGCGTTGGCCACGCACGGCAGGATCGGCAGGAGCGGCCCCTCGCCCGATTCCTTCGCACCGAACGGACCTTCCGGGTCGTTCGACTCGACCAGCACGCACTCGACCTCGGGCATCTCAGCAGGCGAGAGCATCTTGTAGTCGAGGAGGTTCGGATTGAGCACGTTGCCTTGGTTGTAGCGGAAGTTCTCCGCCATGAACTGCCCCAGCCCCATGTGGATCGAACCCTCGATCTGACCCTCCACTGCGGTCGGGTTCAGTGCCCGGCCGCAGTCGTGAGCTGCCCAGACTTTCTTGACCGCCACGAAGCCGGTCTCGGGATCGACCTCGACCTCGCTCACGTACGCCTGGAAGCTGTAGGTCGGCGAAAGACCCGCCGCCGCGCCCTTGAACTTTCCGCCCATGGGTGGGGACTGGTAGCTCCCCTTGGCGATGAGCGCCCCATTGTTGGCCAGCGCCTCGGCCAGCGCCTCGGTGAAGCTCACCTGCACCGAGGGGTCCGTGGCGTACACCACGCGCTCGCGGGCCAGCACGAAGCCCTCGGAGGGGTGACCCGTCAGCCGCGACGCGGCCGCCACCAGTTTCGCCCGCACCTGCTCCGCCGCCCGGCGGGCAGCGTTGCCGGCCATGAAGGTAACCCGGCTCGAGTAGCTGCCCAGATCCACGGGGTCCATGTCGCTGTCGGCCGTGTAGACCCGCACCCGGTCCAGTCCCACGCCCAGGACCTCGGCCACGCACTGGGCGAGCACGGTGTCGCTGCCCTGCCCGATATCGGAAGCGCCACTGTGAATCGTGATTCCGCCGTCCATGTCGAGCTTGAGGTGCACGGTCGACTGCGGCAGCTTGCTCCAGTGGATCGGGAGCGCGGAGCCGCTGATGTAGAAGCCGCACGCTACGCCCACGCCATGCCCGTACGACAGCTGCCGGAACTTCCGGGACCACTCGCTTCGCCGCATCACTTCCCGCATCCCGTCGGCGATGCCGTTGGAGGTGATGCGGAACTCGTTGATCGTCTTCGTGTAGGGCGGCAGGAAGTTCGCCAGCCGCAGCTCGCAGGGGTCCTGCCCCAGCTCCTCAGCGATCTCGTCGAGAGTCACCTCGAAGGCATAGCGCGAGTTGACGGCCCCGTGACCGCGCATTGCCCCGCACGGGGGTTTGTTCGTGTAGACGCGCGTGCCCGAGTAACGAAAGTTTTCGAGCTTGTACGGGCCGGCGTTCAGCACGCCGTTGTAGTAGGTCGTCACGACTCCGAAGCTGCCCCAAGCGCCGCCGTCGATGAGCGCCTTCAGGTCGAGGCCCGTGATGCTGCCGGCTGCGTCGACGCTGACCGCCACGTCGGTGCGCGTCGGGTGGCGGCCGTGATGGCTGAGGAAGACTTCCTCGCGGTCGAAGAGGATCTTGACGGGACGGCCGGCCTTCATCGAGAGCAGCGCCGCCGCCATCTCGTGGGGAAACGGATCGCTCTTGCCTCCGAAGGCGCCGCCGACCATCGGCTTGATCACGCGGATCCGGTGCATCGGCAAACCGGTCACTTCGGCAAGCGCGCGGTGGACGTAGTGCGGGACCTGCGTGGCCGACCAGAGCGTGAGCCGGCCACCCGAGTCGTAGTGCGCGACGGCGCAGTGCGGTTCCGTAAAGGCGTGCGTCACGCCCGAGAACTCGAAGCGGTTGCGTTTCACGAGGCGCGCCGCTGCGAAGGCGCGCTCCACGTCGCCGAAGTCCTGGTCGACCGTCTTGTGGATGTTGGTGTCGCCCAGGGTCCGCTCGTGGATCTTGTGCGCCGGATCGGTCACCGGTTTCAAGCTGTCCTCGGGCCGCAAGAAGGCGGGGTAAGGCTCGTACTCGACCCGGATGAGGTCGAGCGCCTCCAGCGCGGTCTCTTCGTCTACCGCTGCAACGGCCGCGACCTGGTCACCCACGAAGATGACCTTGTCGACGGCAAGGGCGGTCTCGTCCTTGCTGATCGGCAGCACTCCGAAGTTGGCCCGATTCTCCTTGCCGACCACGACGGCGACCACCCCCGGGAGGGCGGCCGCGCGCGCCGTGTCGATCTCTCGGATGCGAGCGTGTGCGTGCGGGCTGCGCAGGATCTTGCCGACCAGCATGCCGGGCAGCTTGATGTCGTCGGTGTAGACGCCTTCGCCGGTCGTCTTCTTCAGAGCGTCGACCAGGGGGATTCGCTTGCCGACGCCTCCGAACTCCCCCTCAGCGGCCACGCGGCACCTCCGGCGCCGATCGCCGGGCCCGCAATCGCTCGGCAGAGAGCTGGATTGCCTCGACGATCTTCACATAGCCCGTGCACCGGCAGAGATTTCCGCTGATTGCCGACTTGATCTCCTCGACGCTCGGCTCGGGGTTCTTCTCGAGCAGCGCCGTGCAGGTCATCAGGAAGCCCGGCGTGCAGAAGCCGCACTGACTGCCACCTGCTTCGGCGAAGCACTCCTGAAGAGGATGGAGGTGGGTGCCTTGCTTGAGCCCCTCGACCGTCGTGATGCGCTTGCCTTCGCACTGCAGGGCGAGCGTCAGACACGAGAGCACGGGCTTCCCCTCGACCAGCACGGTGCAGCAGCCGCACGTCCCCATGTCGCAGCCCCGCTTCGTTCCGGTGAGGTTCAGCTCCTCCCGCAGCACGTCGAGCAAGACGTCATACGCCCTCACCGCCGTCTGGTGGCGCAGCCCGTTGACCTCGAGTTCGAGAAGGACCCGCTTAGGTGTGCTCTTCATGAGGATGAATGTCCGCCCGCTCCACCCCCTGATGAACCTCGCGCAGAGGAGCGCGGATTATAGCACGAATCGCGCCGACGGAAAAACTGGGGACACACGACCTATTTTAAAAAAATAGGTCGTGTGTCCCCAGTTTTCACTCCCGGACGCGGACGACGCGGTGGAAGTGGAGCTCGACTTCGCGGGCGACGACGCGGCGGATGCCCTCGACGAGGCAGTGGGGTTCGTTGTCCTCCTGGCCGCGGCGGACGATCTCTTCGAGGGGCATGCCGGTAGGGACGGTGAAGGTGGACTGGTAGACGATCTGGTTGCCCGCGTCGAGCTCGGGGACGATGAAGTGGCACGTGGCGCCGTAGGTGAGCATGCGCGCAGCGTAGGCGTCCTGGTAGGGGCGAGCCCCGGGGAAGGACGGAAGCAGCCCGTGGTGGAGGTTGAGGATGCGGCCGCCAGCGAACTTCCAGCAGACGCTTGGGGGCAGGATGCGCATGTAGCGAGCGAGGACGATGTAGTCGACGCCGTGCTGGTCGAGGAGCTCGACGAGCCGGTCGTTGTCGGGGACGCCCTTGTCGTCGCCGATATCGAACCACGGGACCTGGAACTGCTCGGCGAGCGACCTGCAGCTCGGGCGGTTGCCCACCACGACGGCGGCCTCGGCCCGCATCACTCCGTCGCGGATGGCGCGCAAGAGCGCCAGCGGTGTTTCCGGGCGCGACGTGACACAGACCGCCAGCCGCGGGCAGCGTTCCCGTTCCTGGGGCGACCAGACGCGGATCGAAAGCTGCTTCTGCGCGCCGATCTCCGCCATCGCGGCGCGGAGCGAGGGGAGCTCCGTGGCTTCGAGCTCGATGCGCATCATCATGGCGAAGACTCGCTCCTCGTCATGATCGTACATCTGGATCTCGGCGATGTTGGCGCCGTGGCCGGTGACGTAGTGGACGATGGGATCGGCCAGCCCGCGGTTATCGGGCCCGACGGCCGACACGATCACCTTCATCTGCGAGGCCTCCCTTGCGGCGTCACCAGCCGAGCTGCGGAGGCTGAGGGCTGACGCTGCCGACTCCGCGTGTGGCCAGATAGTCGGCCAGGCTGTCGGGGTCGGCCGCCTGGCAGGGCGTGAGAGCGCCCGAGCGGTCGTAACCGGGCTCCGCCATCTTCGACGCGAAGTAGACCGCGGTGACGGCCGTCAACCCGTAAGGGTCGCGGCCCTCGACCAGCGCAAACTGTCGGCGGCCCTCTTCGTCGGTCGATTCGGCCCAGACGGCGAACTGCGCCCGCGCGCGTTGGCTCTCAGTGGGTCCCTCGGGGGCAGCGTCGATCCACCAGTCGAGCAGCTTGCGGGCCGGCGAGCGGGCCAGCGCCGGCAGGAACGGGCCGATGAGGGGCAGCAGACGTGCGCCTGCCGAGGGCACGGCCATGTAGACGCGCACGTCGCGAGCGCCCGTCGTGCGCGGCGCCGTCACGACGTCGCCCCAGGGAACGCTGACGACCCGTCGCGGGCCGAACGGCGGCGGGAAGGGCACGTGACGGGCGTGGTGTCCGATCGGCTCGAGCACGTGCCGGCCCTCCTCCCAGCACGGGCAGCCCGCTCCCATCGCGCCGACCGCGCTCTTCATCGTCCCGTGGGAGAGCGGCGTGCCGCTCGTGGCGATGGCCAGCTCGACCAGCCGCGGCTTGCCCGCTCCTTTGCAGGCGAGCCGGGCGCACAGGTCCGTCGGCACCACGTCGAAGCCCGCCGCATTGAGGAGCACGACGCCGGCCGCCCGCGCCTCGGCGTCCCGCTTCCAGGTCTGGAGCATGTACGAGTGCTCACCGGTGACGTCGATGAAGTGCGTCCGTGCAGCCAGCGCCGCGTCCTGCACGGGACGCCCGTAGAGAGCGAAGGGACCTGCGCACGTCAGCACGACAGATGCGCGCGCGGCCGCGGCCGTCAGAGCTACCTGGTCGTCCACGGCAACCGCGATTCGCTCGAAGGCTCCGTCCAGCTCGGCCCCGAGCGCCGCGAGCTTTCCGGCGTCCCTCCCGCCTATCGCGAACCGGAGCCCCCGCGCGGCCAGCTCGCGGGCCACGAGCCTGCCCGTGTAGCCGGTGGCGCCGTACAGGAAGACGTCGAACTCGCGGTCGCCCATGCAGACCTTTGTAGCGCACAAAGCCTCTCCGACACAAGCGATCGCGGCCGTTCACCTAGGCGAGCAGAGGATCAGCCGCAGGAGGATCGAGCGCATCCGGTCCTGACTTTCGAGGAAGCGGCGCTGCGTCAGGAGGCGCCTCACGGTGAGAACGGCACCATATCGCCCAGGCGGCAGGAGCTTTCCGGAGACCCGAACCGAAACGAGGAATTCACCCTCAGTGTCGCCAGGGCAATCGGGCCGGACCAGGGACAGACTTAGCAGCCCGGAGCCCGAGGACGGCGTGATGTTCAGAGCAAACGCATCCTCCGGGTCCACGTCTATGAGCCAGGCGAGGAAGCAGGTGTCACCAGCGGAATCCCTGCCCCCCTCGAGCGGCACGGTAAACGCAGGCACGCGGTCCGACTCCTTCAGTCCGGGCGTGCTGTGATCCACGGCAACGGCGGCCATGTACCAGGCCTGGGCATCCTTGTGAACGTAGGCGGCGTTCTCCCGGTCGTTCTTGATCAGGTCGATCGCAGGTCCGGAGTAGCCCGCGAGCCCGGCCACCTGCTCGGCCGGAAGCGTGCGCGAGACGCCCTTGGGCACCTCCGAAAACGTCGGCGTAATCGTTCCCGTAAAGGCGCGCGCGGGATCGATGGGCGAGGGTAGCCCGGCCCGCTCGTACAGCAGCCGGATGCCCTGGGCCGCGAGCACCTTGCTTGCCACGGCCTGCCGAGTCTCGGGCGGCACCTCCGGGCTGGTGAGCAGCCGGGGAACGTACTCCTCCAGCGCACCCCAGAGGGCACCGGCCGGCGTCGCCGCGAACTCGAGGCTCTCCGTCTTCAGTCCGGCGACGTCCTTCTCGCCCAACCGGCTGAAGCGTACGCCCAGGTTCATCCCCGTGGCCCTCAGATCCAATGGAGTCAATCGCTCCAGCAAATGCGACATGGCCTCACGCGTGTACAGGGTCGCCAGGTCTCGCGCCGCGAGCTTGCGGCCGATCCTGGGCAGCGCCGACGGCCCGGCGTCGAGCAGCCTCAGCAGCGCGGCGACCGCGGTCTCTCGCCCCTCGCTCACCCTCAAGAGCGACGCCCGCACGCGCGCCAGCCGCTCCGGCTCCACGACACCCAGGGCCCCGGAGCCTGCCTCCTCGAGCTCGGAGAGCAAGCGGTAGAAAGCCGACATGCGACCCAGGTCCGAAGCGGTCGTCTCGGCCTCGCGCGCCAGCGACTCCAGTTTCTGGCGCACGGCCGATCGGCCTGGCTCCTCTGCCCGCGGCGACACGGACTCCGCGACCGGAGCGCGCTCCGCCCGCGAGCCCTGCTTCACCGCCATCGCCCCCGCGCCCACGAGCGCCGCCAGCGCCATCAGCGCCGCCACGCCCGCGACCGGCGCGGCCCAGCTCCGGCTCGGCGGCGACGCCTTCACGATCCTTCCCGCCGGCCTGATGGCGCTCGAGCTCCTCACTCCCACCGTAACCGTCGCGGCCGGCCGCGACGGTTACGGTGGGAGTGAGGAGCTCGAGCGCCATCAGGCCGG
>JACPRK010000126.1 GCA_016190005.1 Candidatus Wallbacteria bacterium
CTGCCAGTCTCAGGTGCCCATGTCCCTTTGCTCAAGGGGCATGTGGCGATCTGTCCATGCGTGAGGGACACACGACCTATTTCTCAGAAATAGGTCGTGTGTCCCCAGTTTTTCCTTACATTGAATGGGCTGGAGGGCTGGCGTATACTCGGAACTTCTCCGGAAGGTGTCGGGGCAACCCATGGAAGACGAAGCCGAACAGTTAGCAGCAGAGCCGGCGGAAGCCGCGGTTCGGCGTCCGCACACGGTGGGTTCGCAGCCGCTGCTGGAGCGGCGGCCACGCCGGCGGGACGACGTCGAGGAGCTGGCGGCGCCGGGAGACGGCCGCGCCGTGCTCCTGCATCCCGACGAGGGGCGCTACCTGGAGCTGTCGGCCTCCGAGGCTGCCATCTGGGGGCTCCTGGACGGGACGCGCACGGTGGAAGACCTGATCGGCGAGATGCTCCGCGCTTCACCGCCGCTGGGGCCGGACCGCGTGGGCCAGGCGTTGCTCAGGTTTGCCCGCGAGGGTCTGCTGACCGGCGCGGCCTGGGGACCCGGCATCCCCGGAAGGCGCGGGCTGGTCTGCGGCCGCATCGACGCGCACGAAAGGCTCGACAAAGCCTTCCGGGTCTTCGTCGGCTTCTTCCTCATCTTCCTTCCGTTTTGCGGGCTCGTCTTCCTCAGGGGGCTCATGGCCGAGCCCGGCCTTCACCTGATTCCCAAAGGGGGATCGGTCTGGGGTCTACTGCTGGCCGCCTGGTTTGCGGTCTGCTGGCGGCAGGTGGTCGTCGGCTGCGCCATCCTGGTATCCGGCCGGGACATCCCGTGCTGGGGCCTGGGCTTCTCGAGCGGTGTGCCGTCGCTCTTCGTCGATCGCAGTGGGATGCTGCTGGCTGGCCGGGCAGCGCAGGCCGGTGCGCTTCTAGCGGGACTCTGGGCGCCGCTCTCGATGGCCGGCATCGCGGCGCTGGCTCTGCAGCTGCACCCCCCCCCTCTGCCTGAGCCGTTCCTGGCGCAGCTCGTCACCGTGGGGCTCCTCATGCTGTTCCTGGACGTCAGCCCCATCTACGACACCGATGGCTGCCGGCTCTACCAGATGCTCTTGGGCCGCGAGGGCCTTCGCGACAAGGCGTTTGCGCTCTTCAGTCGCAAGTGGACTGGAAAACTCCGAGGCGAGAAGCTCTCGGAGGAGGAACGCGCCCTGTTCCTCTATGCAGCCGCCGGCATGGTCTGGGCGCTGCTCGCGCTGAAGCTGGGCGTTCACCTCTACGGCGACCTCTCGTCCGGCCCCGCGCGACAGCTCTTCACCGAGGGGCCCGCCCTGTCGCGGGTCGCGCTGGCCGGCGTGCTCGCCGGCATCCTGGGCGCCTCCTTCTACGCGCTCGCGCTGGTCGTCTGGATTCCGATCTCCTGCTTCGTGCGGCCGCTGGGACGCCGCGTGCTGGCCACGCTGGTCACGCCACTCGCGGCGATGCTCTCGCTCGGGCTGGTGATGTTCTGCGACGCCGCGATGGCGAGGATGGTCTGTGGCATCGCCGGCTTCATAACCATGTTCCCCCTGATGCGTGCGCGCAAGACGTTTCAGGGCTCGCCCGTCGGCGCCGCCGTGTTCGCGCTGGGGCTCTTCGCCGGCGTGCGCTCCCTCACGTGGGCGGCTGGCGCGGCCGCGCACGCGGGGCTCCTCGCCGCCTGGATGCCGTCGTCCTCGGCCATCGGGGTCGCCACGCGTCTGTCCTCGGTGCTCTTGCTCTTGGCGGCCTGGCATTTGCGGCGCGAGGCGAGCCTGGTGCCGGCCGCCCGCTTCGAGAGCGCGCTGCTGACGGGCATCGTGCCCGTGCTGCTAGCCGTCGCGGGTTTCGGCCTCTGGCGCAACCCCTCGGTCTTCGGCCTGCTCGATGCCCTCGATCTCGTCGCGGGCGTCGGCGTCGCTCTGGCCGCAGTCGGGCCCATCTGCATCCATGCCGCTTCGCCCGCGTGTCACTTCTGGCGCCCCCTGGGGCTCTCGCTCTTGGCGCTTGCCGCCGCCGGCGCGTTCGGTTTCACCATCGAGCCTGGAACCTGGCCCGAGACCGGCAGCATCCGATGGGAGGTTGCTGCCTGGCCGCTGGCCATCGCCGCAGCCGTGGCCACGCGACTCTGGGTAGACCACCAGTGGCGCCGCCCGGTCGGTTTCCCGCGGGTCGCCAACGCCGGCAGCGGGCAGCGCCAGATGCTGCTCCTGGCGGCCCAGGTCCTCGTCAACAACATCGTCGCCCTCTTTGCCATGGGCCTGGGTGAGCGCAAGGCCGAGGCCATGGTGCGCGCCTTTAACCGGCTCGCCGAGCGCGAGCTCAAGGGCGAGGCCCTGCTCGTCAATCGCGAGCTCGACGTCGCGGGATGGGAGGAGCGCGACGCCGCCTGGCTGATCGGTGTCCTGAAGCGCACGCTCGATCTCTTGGAGGAGTCCATCGTCAAACGGGCGGGCCGGCGATTCGCGTCCTGGGCGCGCACCACGGCCATGGGCGACCTCTACTGGTTCGAGCAAGAGCTGCTACGCCACTACATGCCCGAGAGCTTTCCGGCCGGCGCCTCCGAAGTCGCAGCCGCAGACCGGCTCGACGAGATCTCCCGCGTGCCGTTCTTCTCGCGGCTGGCGGAGTCCGAGTTTAGCGCGCTGATGCGCGTCGTGAGGCTGGAGCGCTACCACGCCGGGGATCGTGTCGTGCGCCAGGGCGACCCGGCCGATCGGTTCTACGTGGTGGCGCGCGGCGAGCTGACCGTGCTGCGAGAGGACCCGTCGGGTCACGCCGAGCCGCTGGGCCATCTGGTGATCGGCGACTGCTTCGGCGAATCGGCGTTCGTCTCCAGCGGGCGGCGTGCTGCATCGGTTGTGGCCTGCGAGGACGTTGAGCTCTACACGCTGGGGCGCGGCGATCTGGAGCGGCTGATGGGGGGCGGCGAATCGATCGCAGGTCTGCTGGAAATGCTGGTGCGTTACGGCGGGTTCCTTCGGACCATCCCGGCGCTGAGCGTCCTGCCTGCCGCCGAGATCGGCAAGCTGGCGGCGCGCCTCGAGGCCGAGCAGCACCCGGCCAACAAAGTGCTCCTCAAGTCTGACGATCCCATCGATCGCCTCTACCTGGTCCAGGACGGCCGCGTGGCCGTGCTCGACGCGCCCGACAAGGGCGCCCGAAAGCGGCTCGACACGCTCACGACGGGCCAGTGCTTCGGCGAGCGTGCGCTGCTCGAGGAGATGAAGTCGGGTCCTTCGCTCGTCGCCGAGGCTCGCAGCCGGGTCCTGACGCTTGCTCGGGAGGAGTTCCGGCGCGTCATGCGCGAGTATCTCGCCAGCTACGAGACGCTCGAGGACCTGGCCACCCCCAGGGCGGAGCTGAGGTGAGCGCTCCCAGGCGCTACGCGGTCGGAGCGGGACCGTTCATGCGCCCTCGCCCGACGCCTGCGGCTTCCCGCAGGAGACGTACCTGGCCAATCCTGTTCCCGCTTCTGCCCGCCCTGGCCGCGGTGGCCCTGGCGGCGGTCGGCCCGTCGCGCTTCCCGCTGGACTTTCCCGATGCTCCCTTGCCTGTGGAGGGCCTGTCGAGTCACTCGTGGGCGCGCCGCATGGCGCGCGGCTTCGAGCTCTCCCTCGAGGGGTTCGAGCTGGTCTCGGTCCTGCGTGACAGCGGGCACCGGTGGCTGGCGCTACGGTTGGCGCCTTCGGGGCAAACCGACTCGAGCGACCCGGTGGAGCCGCCGAGAAAAAAGGGAAAGATCGAGGCTCTGCTGGAGAGATACCGGGCCCGACGCTCCGGCCGCCCACCGGCCGCCGAGCCTGCCGCCGAGCCAGCCGCTCCCCGCGATCGTCCCGAGCTCGAGCTCGAGCTCGCCTACTTCGCGTCACCTCGCCGAGCCCGCTTCGCCCTCGAGGCTCGGCACCGCAGGGAGAAGCCGCTACGCTGGCGGATCGGCACGTGTGTCTTCTCAGGCACGGACAGCGGAACCGGCCGGGTCTGGTTCGAGGCGCAGGTCGGCAGCTGGGTCGCACGTGCTTCCGGGGATGGACGGGCCGCGGAGCCTATGACGCGTCTCCTCGAGAGTCTGGCGCAGTCGCTGGGCCCGCGGGCAGGGGCGACCGACACGCCCTCCGCGCCAAGACGCCGCGCGCAGCGAGCAGGACGACGGCCGCTACGGGCCGCCGCAAACCCAGCCCCCGAAACAGCGCCGAGCGAGCAAAGGCCGGCTGCAGCTCCCGTTCCCCAGCGGCCGCCGCGGCGTTCTCGAAGGTCGGCGGCGGCTGGCGTGCCGGCGCTGCCGCCCGTGGCGCCGGCCACCTCCGATCGCGCGCATGAGCCCCCGCCGCCAACCTTGCCGCTTGCGTCACCGCGCACGGCCGACCTCGCTCGGGAGACGCAGCCCCAGGGAGGCTCCTCCGATGCTGCCGCCCCAGATGCGCCGCCACCCGCTCCCGATGCGCCCGTGGCCCGCTCCTCGAGCCAGGCCATGGCCTTCTACGAAGCGGGCCGGCAGTACCTGGCGATGGAGCGGCCAGAGGATGCGGCGCACGCATTCGTCCGCGCGCTGCGCGCCGACCCAGGTCTCTCAGGAGCTCGGGATCGGCTTCGCGAAGTCGAGCTCCGGTTCGGCGTTGCTTCCGACGTCGTGCCACCCGCGCCAGCCCCGGCTCCGAGCGCTTCCGAACGCGAGCCGCTTCCGCTGCCTCCGCCCGAGCTGGCTCCGCCGCCGCCGCCGCCGCCGGTGCGCCCGCCGCCTTCGCCAGAACCCGTTCTTCCCCCGCCCGCGCCGCCCCCCGTGCCCCGAACGGAGCCAAAGCCTCCGCCGGAGCCTCCGGCTCCTGTGGCTCCTCCGCCCGTTGCGCCGGATGTTCAGTCCGTACCTTTCGTGCCGGTGCCGCCACCCGCTCCCTTCGTGGAACCGGCCCAGCCGCCGCCGTTGGTTCGCCCTCCGCTGCCCCAGGTGCCCGGCGCCCGGCGGCGCGGTCGTCCGTTGCTTCCCCTGTTGATGGGAGGTGTTTTCGCATGCCTGATGTTCGCCCTTCTGAGGAAGAGAATGCAGCCTTGAACGCCCAGCTCGAAAGCCTCCGGTCCGCCTGCGAGCGTCCCATGCGCTGCACGCTCTGCCGGACCCGCACCAAATTCGTCTTCGGCGAAGGAAGCCCCGCCGCGCGCCTGATGCTCGTCGGCGAAGGACCAGGAGAGCAGGAGGACCTCTCCGGCCGCCCGTTCGTCGGCCCAGCCGGCCAGCTCCTCGACAAGGTCCTGGAGAGCGTCGGCTTCGCCCGAAGTGACGTCTACATCACCAACGTCGTGAAATGCCGGCCGCCCGGAAACCGCACGCCGACCGATCAGGAAATGGCGGAGTGCGGTCCGATCCTGCTCGAGCAGATCCGCATCATCCGGCCCAGGCTGATCGGCATGCTCGGCAACGTTGCCAAATCCTTTTTCCTGGGCAAAACCGCTCCGGGGATCACTCGTTGCCAGGGGCAATTCTTCGATTGGAAGGACGGCATCCAGCTCCAGGCGCTCTACCATCCCAGCTTCCTCTTGCGCAATCAGCAGCGGACGGTCGGGAGCCCCAAGTGGCAGACGTGGCAATCGATGAAGGAGCTGCGCCGGCGTTACGACGCGCTGGTCGCGGGCCAGACGCCAGCTGCGCCCCCGCCCGCCACGGAACCCGGCCAGCAGTCGCTATTCTGAGCCTGTCGCTCGCATCCTGCGGGGCCGTTCGCGCTCCGCATCGAACAGGAGGTACTCCGATGGATTGGAAGAGACGCATTCCCGCCGCGGCGCTGGCGCTCTGCCTGCTGCCGGTCGGTGTCTGGGCCGAGGGCTCCACGGCAGCGGGCGCTCCGACGACCGGAACCGCCGCCTCCGAGGCCAGGCCTGCGGCCAGGAAGAGCGGTCGGCAGTGCGACCGCGTCAAGAAGCACCTGGAGCGCGCCCGCAAGCGGCTGGAACAGGCCACCAAGCGCATCGAGAAGTGCCCGGAGGCCAAGCGCGCCGAGGCGCAGAAGCTTCTCGACGAAGCGTCCGGCCACGTGCAATCCGCCGAGAAGCTGATCGCCGAACAGAAGTGCGGCGAGGCCGCCCGGGCGCTCAGGTTGGCCAGGATGTCGGCCCAGAAAGCCGCAGCCGCCTGCCGCTCAGGCCGAGGCCCCAAGGGGAGTCTCCCCGGTGGCTCGAAGTCTACGTCCGATGACGGGGCATCCGGCGATCCGGGCAGCGACGGACCTCCCTAGGAACTCCCGAAGCTCGCGGGAGTGAAAATAGCGGTTGGCTCCGCATGGTCTCCGACCGGCCGTGCGGGGCCAGCGACAGCCAGGCCCCACTCACTCCACCCGGCGCCGCTCCTGCTCCTGCAGCCGCGCCAAGAGCTCCAGCGCAGCCGGATGCGACGGCTCCACGGCCAGCAGCGACTGGAGCTCCCGCTCGGCTTCCAGCCAGCGGGCGCCGAGCAGGTAGGCCCGCACCAGGTCCAGCCGATGGGGGACCTGGCCCGGCTCGAGTTTCCTCAGCTGGCGCTTGGCCGCGATCGCCTCGGAGACGTCCGGAGGTTCGAAGAACGGCTGGCGCAGCGGGGCCGAGCCCATCGCGCACCGGTACAGCATCTCCAGCTCGCGTGGCCCGGCCCGCAGCTTGGCCGCTGCCCGCGCGTGCTCTAGCGCCGCGAGCCGTTCGTCCATCTCGAGCAGCGCGTCGGCCGCCGTCCGCCGGGCGTCGACGTCGGCCGGCAACGCGGCCGCCGCTTGCAGCGCGGCGTCGAGCACGGCTTCCCGGGAGTAGCGGCGAAGATTCCCTCGAGCGAACGCCAGCAGCTGCCGGGCGTCGGGGCGCTTTCCCCCCAGCAGCTGCGCGGCAAGTGAGTCGGTAGCGCCGAACCGGTAGCGCGCGTCCGGGAGCGTGACCGACGCCGACGCGAAGAACGCGCGCGACGCCAGGAAGTCGACGATCGGGAAGTCGTCCGTGTGTACGACCTGTCCGGCCGAGTACTCGGCCAGCCCCGTTTCGCTGAAACAGGCGAGCGCCGCCAGCGAGAAAAGATCATGCACGCCTGCCCGCCGCAGGTCCGAGGCCACGGCCGGCAGCTGCATCCGGGCCCTGGCCGCGACGAAGTCGGGCCGGATCGGCCGCATCGAGCCCAGCAACTGGATATCGTTCGTCTCGAGCCTCAGCGCCACGGCGTGCGGGAAGACGGAGCGAAACGTCTGCAGGAGGATCTTGAGCACCTGTTCGTCGAACTCGTAGGTGTGGAGCCACTGCGCCATCACCCCGCCCGGATTGAGCCTGTCGCGGCAGAGCGCGAAGAACTCCTGACTGAAGAGGCTGGCGACGCCGGCCACCCAGGGGTTCGACGGTTCGGAGACGATGCAGTCGTACCGGTTCGGTGTCCCCAGTAGAAACGTGCGGGCGTCGTTCACGAGAATGCGCGCGCGGCCGTCGCCCTTCCAGAACCCGCGGTTGATCGACTCGAAGAGCGGGAGCGCCTCCCGCACTGCGGGCGACAGCTCCACGCAGTCGGCACGCCGGATCGGGTGGGCCAGCGCCGCGGCTACGGTCGTGCCGCTGCCCAGTCCGATCACCAGGACGTCGCGCGCGTGCGGGTGCAGGACCAGGGGCGCGTGCGCCAGCAAGAGTTGCGTGCGCATGTCCTCCTCGCGCGTGGAGGCGTCGGCCTTGCCGTTCACGCGCAGCGTTCGCGCGCCCGTGCCGAACTCCTCCACCGACACCGTCGTAGTCGCGTCCTCACGAAAGAAGACGACTCGCCGTCTGGGCTTCGACGGCTCGCCGGCGGGTTCCCAGGCCGGGGGCCGCCTCAGCCGGAACGCGCCCTGAGTCAGGATCATGGGGTTCCACGGCGGCAGCACGACGAAGAGCACAGCCAGCGCTGCCGCCGGTGCCCGCGTGGCGAGCGCCAGCTCGCGCGTCGTCATGGCCGACAGCGCCGCGATCGCCGCGGCGGCCAGGCAGCCCAGCGCGCCCAGGATCAAGGTGAGCCGTACGCCCAGGGCGGGCACCAGCACGACACCGGCCAGCACGGCGCCTGCGAGCGTGCCTGCCGTGTTTGCGGCGTAGAGCCTCCCGACGGCCGCCCCGCCGGCTTGCGGCGCGATCGCGCGCGCCGCCAGCGGGAAGGTCCTCCCGAAGAAGAAGGCCGCCGGCAGCATCATCAGCCCCGAGAGCACGAACTGCACGGCCTGGAAGGCGCCGAAGCTCCAGCTGGCGCTCGCCTTGATATGGACGAATGCCGTCGGGAGCCCATGGGCCAGCGGCAAGGCTAGCAGCGCCAGGAAGGATGCCAGGACCTGGCCACGCACAAAGCCCATTGCCGCCGCCCTTCCGGCCACGCCCGGGCCGATCGAAGCGGCTCCGGCCGAGAGGCCCGAGATGAAGCAGGCCAGCATCAGCGCAAAGGAATGAACAGAGGAACCCAATAGCAGCGCCAGCAACCTCGTCCACCCGACCTCCAAGGTCATCGAGGCGGCTCCGGACAGAAACGCGCCCGCCAGGATCGGCCGCTCCGGAACCATCTCCGCGGGCTCGGGGGTGCAGGTCCGAGCGCCCACGCCGCCCTCCCCCAAGCGTGCGGCCGCGAGCGCGATCACGGCTGCCAGCACGTTGAGGCATGCGGCCAAGCTGAGGCTGGCCTGCAGCCCCAGCCACTCGATCAGCCAGAAGCCGGCGGCCAGACAGCCTGCCACCGCGCCTAGACTGTTCGCCGCGTAAAGCGCCGGCAGGTGTGCCGCGCCGACCTCGCCCGCCAGGAGCGGCACCGTCCCGCCCATCAGCACGGCCGGGGGCAGGAGAAGTCCGCAGGCCAGCACCAGCCGGGCCAGCTCCAGCCCCAGGCTCGTCTCCTCGGCGCCCGCGATGGCCCAGGCGTGAAAGGCGCCGACGGCCGAGAGCAGCGCCGGAAACGCCAGCGCGTGCAGCGTGCAGCCCAGCTCTAGCCATGCGTAGAGCCGCAGCCGACGCGGCGACCGCTGGGCTGCGCCCGCGAAGAGCCATCCGCCGAGCGCGATGCCGCCCATGAAGGCTGCCAGCACGGCCGTCACTGCCCCCGTCGTGTTGCCCATCAGCGAGCGCAGGTAACGCTCCCAGACGACCTCGTAGACGAGGCCGGCCGCGCCCGAGAGGAGCAGACAAACACCGGCTGCGGCGCGAATCCAGCTCGGCATGCGGCCTGGCTTTCAGGCGATGGGGAGCCGGCCTGCTGTGGCCACCCAGTTGCAGTAGCGCGCCAGGCCCGACTTGACGAAGAGCGTCGCCAGCACGGGCGCCAGAATCCTGAAGGGCGACGGGACAGCTAGCTCCTTGAGCAGGATGGCGATGAGCGGGTCCATCGCGCTTACCTCGTCCTTGCGCCAGGCCGCGTAGACGGCGCCGCTCTCGCTGCAGATCGTGGCCCGCAGCCGCTGCTTGAGCACGTCCAGGAAATTCTCTCCCCTGAGCCGGTCCAACTCCTCGCCCTCGGCGGTCAGCGTCTCGCCCGCGCGGCTCAGTTGCAGATCGGGGATGCCGAAGCGGACCGACAGATCCAGCGCAGTCGTTTCATCCATCGAGTCGATCAACTCGCCCAGGCGCACCAGCAGCGTGTCGACGTCGAAGCGATGGAAAAGCCGGCGCGCCACTGCCGCGTGGCGCTGCAGGTCGGTCCGCGTCAGTTCGCGGAGCTCCGAGGCGACGGGCGTTACCGGCGCCTCTTCGGGGACGCCCGACTCCAGCCGCAGCAAGTCGTGAAGCCGTCTTAACTCCTCGGCGTCCGCCTGCTGCCCGGCCGAGGTAGCGTCGGCCCGGGCCTTGGCGAGCGCCAGCAGCAACCGAGTCCCGCGGGCGTGGAGCTGGTCGGGCGCGATCCCCAGCGTGTTCGCCAGCCGGACGACCTTGCGGAACAGCTCCGCGCGTTTCCGAAAGTGCCGGCCTTGCTGCAGGAAGTGGTCGGCTCCGTCGTAGAGCACGAGCGCCTCCTCGAAGCTGCCCGTCTTCACAGCGCGATCGCCCCCCTGCTCGAAGGTGTCGCCGATTCTGAGGAAGTCGTCCGGCGCCCCGCGGATGCCCTCGAGGTTCGCCGTCAGCACGTCTGCGCGCGTGAGGCTGGCGTTGCGCAGGTCGGTCCGACGCATGTCCGCGGAGCGCAGGTTCGCGCCGGTGAGGTCGGCCCCCGGCAGGAGTGCGTCAGAGAGGTTGGCACCGAGAAGGTTCGCGCCGGCCAGCTGCGCGCCCGTCAGGTTAGCGAACGTGAGATCGGCACCCGTCAGGTCCGTCATCCGCAGGTCGGCACCCGACAGGTCGCAGTTGCTGAGGAAGGCGCCCCTCAAGTTCGAATGGGAGAGGTTGGAGCCGGAGAAGTTGCTCTCTGCCAGGTCGGCCTCCATCAAAACGACGCCCTCGAGCTCGGCGAAGATGAGCTCCGAGCGGCTCAGGTCGATCCGCTTGTAGCTGTGCTGGTGGCGCCTGGCGTTGAAGCCGGCGCTGTCCCCCTCGCGCAGCAGCTGCAGGAGCTCCTGCCTCTCGAACTCGTCATCGTCCACGGAAATGCGACTCATGTTCGAGTACCCAGGTGCAACGCTGCCACCCCGAACGTCAAGTTGCGGTACCGCACATTCCGCAGGCCGCAGTCGGCCATCAGGCGAGCCAGCTCCGGTTGGGACGGGAACTCCACGACCGTGCAGGGCAGGTAGGCGTAGGTTCCCGGGCTGGCGCTCAGGGTGTCGCCGATGAACGGCAGGACGCGCTGCAGATAGAAAAGATACAGCTGACGGAAGAGTCCGGGCTCCGGGGTGGTGAACTCCAGGATCGCCACGCGTCCTCCGGGCCGGGTCACTCGCGCCATCTCTCGAACGCCGAGCGTAAGGTCGGCGAAGCTCCGCACGCCGAAGGAGGCCGTTACTGCGTCGAAGACGCCGTCGCGGTACGGAAGCGCCATGCCGTCGGCTGCCGTCATGCGCGCTACGCGTCCCGCCTTCTCGTGCTTTTCCCGGGCCAAAGCCAGCATCGGCGTCGAAAAGTCGGCGCCGAAGACCGCCGCCTGGTGCCCGGAGGCTCGCTCGAGCTCGAGCGCCAGGTCGCCCGTGCCCGTGCAGAGATCGAGAATGCGCTCACCCGGCGCAGGTGCGACCTCGGAGGCGGCCACGCGCCGCCACCAGACGTCTAGACAACCGCTCAGGACCCGGTTGGCCAGGTCGTAGCGCGGCGCGATCCGCCCGAAGAGCTCGCGCGCCATGCTGGCGCGCGCTGGACCCGCGGGCACGTGTTGCAGCGTCATCTTCCGTCGTCCGATCGCCCGTGCGAAGTGTATCATTGGCGCCCCGGCTCGGCAAGGCGGGCCTCCAGCAGCCCCAGCTCGCCATTGCGCCGCGGATGTGTTAAGCAACTCGACGACCGTCCTGTCGGACCGGTCGCCTGGAGGGATGCATGGACCCCGCGGACAAAGTCGGGCCTGATCGAGCGACGGCCCGCTCCATATTGTTCGTCAATGACAACGCATCGGTCCGCGGAATGTTCGGCAAGGTGCTCCAGAACGCGGGCTACCGCGTCGCCTTGGCGACCGGCGCCATCGAGGCCCTGGAGCTGCTCGAGCGCGAGTCCTTCTCTCTGGTCATCACCGACATCCACATGCCTGACCTGGACGGCATCCGCTTCACCCGGATCTTGCGTTCCCCGGCCTACGCCGACCTCAACAAGATTCCGATCCTGATCGTCTCCGGGACCTTCAAGGAAGGGCTGAGCAAGGAGCTGCTCGAGGACACCGGGGCCTCCGAGTTCATCTCGCTCCCGTGCCGCATCGAGCACTTCCTCAAGCGGGTCGAGGCCCTGCTCGACCCCTCCGCCGCGGCGGAGCCCCGGATGGAGAAGCGCATCCTCATCGTCGACGACGAGGAGCACCTGCTGAGCGTCTACTGCCGCGTGCTGCAGCCCCTGAAGTACCCGATCTACACGGCCCACACCGCGCGCGAGGCTCTCAAAATCGTCGAGACCGAGCACCCGTTCTTCGTCCTGACGGACTACCTTCTGCCGGACATGAACGGCATCGAGCTCCTGCGCAGAATCCTGGCCAGCGATCCGGACACGCTGGTGGCGATGCTCACAGGCCATGGTTCCACCGAGATCGCCGTCGACGCCCTCAAAGCGGGCGCGGTCGACTACCTGACGAAGCCGATCGACAGCAAGAAGCTGCTCGACACGATAAGCTCCCTCATCCGCCGAGGTCAGACCCTCCAGATGACCGGCTACTACAAGCGGAAGGTCTCCTTGCTCGAGGATCAGATCGGCCACCTGAGCGGCTTGCGGCGCTTCCACGAAATCCTGCTCGACACGCTTCCGGCGCCCATCTTCGCCACCGATGACGCGGGCCACGTCGTCTACAGCAATCTCGCCTTCCAAGGCCTGGCTGGCCTGTCGGCTACCCAGCTGCTGGGGCGCGCGATGAACGACATCTTCGCTAGGCCGGACTGGCACAAGAACCTGACGACGCCGGCTGCTCACGCGGCGGGACCTGCCGTGCTCGAGGCGGGCATCCAGACGCCCTCGGGCGAGCTGCGCACCTTCGAGATCACCTCGACTCCGGTGGCTGCCGGGAACGGGTACCTTGGTACGCCGATCCCGAAGATCGCCGTGCTGATGGAGGACGTCACGGAGGTGCGCCGCGCCGTGGCCCAGGAGCGCGCGATGCAGTATCAGTTGCAGCGCACCGAGGTGCTGGCGGCGCTCGCTCAGATGATCGCCGGGGCCGCCCACGAGCTCAATAACCCCCTCGCCATCATCCTCGGATACGCCGAGATCGGCTCCAACGAAAGGCTCGACGGGCCCCAGGCCCAGAATGCCTTCGAGAAGATCTACAGTCACGCGCTGCGGTGCCAGAAGATCATCCTCAGCCTCACCGCCTTCGCGCGCTACCGCCACGGCAACAAGGTCTACCTGGACGTGCACGTACCGCTCTCCAACGCGCTCAACCTGATGTCGGGGCTCTTCGAGATGTCCGGGATCCGGCTCGAGTACGCGCCGCAGCAGGGGCTGCCCCTCATTCCGATCAACGAAGCGGAGAGCCAAGAAGTCTTCGCCAACATCCTCGATAACGCTTACAAGGCCCTTAACGAGGCCAAGCAACCCGGCGTCGTGCGCGTCGAGACGTCCCAGCTGTCGGTGCCGCATCCCGCGGTCGCCGTCCGGATCTTCAACGACGGACCCTGGATCGCCGAGGAGAACTTGCGTCAGCTCTTCAGGCCCTTCTTCACGACGCGAGGGGTGGGAAAGGGTCCCGGATTGGGGCTGGCGGCCTGCCACGGCATCATGGAGCAGCATGGCGGCCGGATCGAGGTCGAGAACCTCCGCCCGGCCGGCGTGGCCTTCACGCTCTACTTCCCGATCTCCGAGCCAGCGAGCTGACGGCGAGCACCTGGGGCGCCAGTGGTCTGGGCCCTCTGCCCGCGCTCAGGCGGCCTTCGTCTGGGCCAGGTCGGCTGATTGGCGATCCAACCAGGCGAGCGCGCTGGCCGGGCTTGCAAACTCCATTGCTACCGCGTTGCCGTCGCGCGTCAAGACCAATCCGGTGCCCGGCCTCAACGCATTGAGCAGAATCTTCAAGCGGGCTCCATTGTAGATGCCCACGTAGAACCGCTCCTTGCCTACTCGCAAGTCGAATCGATACTGCGTACCGGCTGCCCTCATCGTTCAATCCTTCCATCGACAGTACAAAAACCGCACCGAAATCAAAGAATACCAGTGATTCGGGCCGTTTGCACGCCTTGCCGACGGACATTTCAACGCTTCCGGTCCGATTGCATCGCGACTCGGCTTCAGCCGCAGCCGGACCTGGTAGCCCCAAGGGGAATCGAACCCCTGTTTCCGCCGTGAGAGGGCAGCGTCCTAACCGCTAGACGATGGGGCCCAGCGTGTGCGTGATGATCGCACGCCCAGAGCCGTTTGTCAAGGATCAGAATTGAGAAGCGAGAAGGTGGAATATGGAAGATGGAAGGTGGAAGGCACTGGCCACGCCGCACGAGCTGGCGCAGGCCGTCCAACCTGCACGTGTCGCAGGCTGCACATGCCCCCATAGCCTGCTGCCACACCCTCCCCTCACCCCCAACCGAGTGCCCCTACGTGCGACCCGACTCCCACCCCCCGCTTCTACCTTCTATCTTCTACCTTCCTTCTCTCCCCTCGCACCTTGCACCTGAGGTCTGAAACCTGACTCCTGAAGCCTCAACCCTCAAGCATCAAGTCTGCTTCCTCTCCCCAGCCTCGATCTTCGCCCACGTGTCCCTCAGCGTCACCGTGCGGTTGAAGACCAGCTTCTCGGGACGAGAATCAACCGTGTCGACGCAGAAGTACCCGAGCCGCTCGAACTGGTGCCGGCTGCCCGGAAGGGCATTGGCCAGCCCCGGCTCGACTTTGCAATCCGAGAGCCGCTCCAGCGAAGCCGGATTGAGGTTCTGCCGGTAATCCCCGCTGCCCTCGCCCGGGTTCGGTGTCGCGAAAAGCTTGTCGTAGAGCCGCACCTCGGCATCCACGGCGTGCGCGGCGGAGACCCAGTGGATGGTCGCCTTCACCTTCCGCCCGTCCGGCGACGCTCCCCCCCGCGACGCCGGGTCGTAGCTGCAGCGCAGCTCCACCGGCCGCCCTTCGCCGTCCTTCAGCACGCGGTTGCAGGTCAGGAAGTAGGCCGACCTCAGCCGCACCTCCTTGCCCGGGGAGAGCCTGTAGTACTTGGGCGGCGGGACTTCCCGGAAGTCGTCCTGCTCGATGTAGAGCTCGCTGGAGAAGGGGACCTTGCGCGTTCCGGCCGACGGGTCCTCGGGGTTGATCGGCACGTCGAACTCCTCGACCTGACCCTCGGGGTAATTCTCGATGACGACCTTCAGCGGCCTCAGTACGGCCATCGCCCTGGGCGCGTGGAGGTTCAGGTCCTCACGGATCGCGTGCTCCAGCATCCCGATGTCGACCACGCTGTCCGTCCTGGCCACGCCAATG
Source organism: Candidatus Wallbacteria bacterium (assembly GCA_016190005.1). GTDB lineage: Bacteria > Muiribacteriota > UBA6191 > JACPRK01 > JACPRK01 > JACPRK01. The sequence goes on from JACPRK010000126.1 coordinate 14,946, forward strand.
CGCTCGCAAAACGTCCGGATCGCCTCGGGCGTGTAGCCCCGGCGCCGCATGCCGCGCAACGTCGGCATGCGCGGGTCGTCCCAGCCGCTCACGTGGCCTTCCTGCACCAGCTCCAACAGCTTGCGCTTGCTCAGTACGGTGTAGTTGAGGTTGAGCCGGGCGAACTCGATCTGCTGCGGGTGGCACGGCACGTCCAGGTTGTTCAGGAACCAGTCGTACAACTCCCGGTTGTTGGCGAACTCCAGCGTGCAGATCGAGTGCGTGATCCCCTCGATCATGTCCGAGACGCAGTGGGCGAAGTCGTACATCGGGTAGATGCACCAGGCGTCACCCGTGCGGTGGTGCGGCGCCTTCTTGATGCGGTACATCGCCGGGTCCCGCATGCAGATGTTCGGCGACGCCATGTCGATCTTGGCCCGCAGCACCCGCGAGCCCTCGTCGAACGCGCCGCCCCGCATGCGCGCGAAGAGCTCGAGGTTCTCCTCCACGCTCCGGTTCCGGTACGGACTGTCCTTCCCCGGTTCCGTGAGCGTCCCGCGGTGCTGGCGGATCTCGTCGGCCGAGAGGTCGCAGACGTAGGCCTTCCCCTTGCGGATCAGCTCGACCGCATAGTCGTGGAGCTTCCCGAAGTAGTCGGAGGCGTAGTAGAGCCGCTCCTCCCAGCTGAACCCGAGCCAGCGGACGTCCTCCTCGATCGACTCGACGTAC
>JACPRK010000124.1 GCA_016190005.1 Candidatus Wallbacteria bacterium
ACGTTAGTCAGTAGTCAGTAGACAGTACCGGTACAACCAGACACCGCGGGAATGCCCATACCGTTGCCCTCGACCTAGCCTGCAAAATCCCGGTACAGGTAACCGCCGCGGGTTTTCCCTGTGCTCGATTCTTCATTGCCGGTTCCCGGCTCCCGGTTCCCGGCTCCCTTTTCCCTGTTGGACTGTGACCAGACGCGCGGGCCGGATCGAATTCTCCGACGCGCGCCTAGCGGGCGCTGCCCAGGACAATCTCGCGGGCGGCCCGGATCGCTTCGGGCACCTTGCCGGGCTCCTTGGCCCCGGCCGTGGCCATGTCGGGCCGGCCGCCCCCGCCGCCGCCTGCGATCGCGGCCACCTTGCTGACGATCTGGCGGGCGTCGAGCCCGCGATCCACCAGCGCTTTGCTCACCTTGCAGACGAAGTTGGCCTTGTCGCCCGAGACGCTGGCGAGAACGACCACGGCCGGCGCCAGCTTCTTGTCGAGCTTGTCGGCCATATCGCGCAGGTTGGCAACGTCGACCCCTTCGAGCGCATGGGCCAGGAGCTTCCCATCAAGTCCGTCGAGGCTGGCGGCCGACGCGGCGAGGTCGTCCAGGCTGGAGAGCGCCATCTTCTTGCGCGCCGCGTCCAGCTCCCGGGCCAGTCGCCGGTTCTCCTCGACCAGTTGCGTCAGACGCGCCTCGAGCTCCAGCGGACTCGTCTTCAGCTGGGCCGCCGATCTCTCCAGGATGTCCTCGTAGTCCTCCAGCAACTTCAGGGCGCCGTCGGCGGTCAGGCACTCCAGACGGCGCACGTTGGCGGCGACCGAGCTCTCGGAGACGACCTTGAAGTAGACGACCTCGTGCGTGTTCTCGAGGTGGGTTCCGCCGCAGAGCTCGGTAGAGAACCCCGGCACCGAGATGACCCGCACACGGTCACCGTACTTCTCGCCGAAGAGAGCCATCGCGCCGGACTTCTTGGCCTCGTCGAACCCCATCTCCTTCTTGGAGACCGGGATCGCCTCGCGCACCTTGGCGTTGACGATGTGCTCGATCGCCAGCATCTCCTGGGCAGTGAGCGCCTTGGGGTGCGTGAAGTCGAAGCGCAGGCGGTCCGGCCCCACCAGCGAGCCGGCCTGCTGGACGTGTGTCCCCAGGACCTGACGCAGCGCGGCATGGAGCAGGTGCGTGGCCGTGTGGTTCTTGGCCGTCGCGGCGCGCGCCCCAGGATCGACCTGGGCCCCTACGTCCATCCCTTCGTGCGGCACGCCCGTCTCGACGGCACCCAGGTGGAGATAGACCTCCCCGGCCTTGACTGTCTTGTCGACCCGGAATCGGAAGCCAGGCCCTTCGATCGTCCCCCGATCGCCGACCTGACCGCCGGCCTCCGCGTAGAAGGGGGTCTCGGCCAGGACGACCGCCCCCTGCTCGTCGCCCTGAGGCATCCAGCGGAGAATCCTGGAGGCCTGTGCGAGCGTCTCGTAGCCCGTGAAGCAGGTTGCGGAAAGGCCCTCCACTTCGCGCTCCAGGCTCACGTCCATGACGAACGCCTTGCCGGCCCGAGCCCGCTCTTTCTGCTGGCCCATCTCCCGCTGGAAACCTTCCAGGTCGACAGCCACCTCTTCCTCGGCGGCCATCAGCTGCGTAAGGTCAATCGGGAAACCGTACGTGTCGTAGAGCCGGAAGGCGTCCTCGCCGCTGATCGCTTTATCGCCGCGCGCGCGAGTCCTGGACAGCGCCTGGGCGAACTTCTCGAGCCCGATGTCGAGCGTGCGCAGGAACCGCTCCTCCTCGCTCTTGACGATGCCGGCCGCATAGACGGCTTTCTCGCGAAGCTCGGGGAACGCCCCTCCCATCGTCTCGGCGACCACGTCGACCAGCTCGTGCAGGAAGGGACGGTCCATGCCCAGGTTCCGGCCGTAGCGGCAGGCCCGCCGGAGAATTCGCCGCATGACGTAGCCGCGGCCTTCGTTGGAGGGAATGGCGCCGTCGGTGATGGTGAAGCTGAGCGCCCGGACGTGATCGGCGATCACGCGGAAAGCCATCGAGTCCTTCTCCTCGGGGGTGTGCGGCGTGCGGGGGCTCTCCAGCCCGGGAGTGTAGACGCGGCCGGTGATCCGGGCGGTCGCTTCGAGGATGGGCGCGAAGAGGTCCGTATCGTAATTGGAGCGCTTCCCCTCGAGGATGGTGCTGATGCGCTCGAAGCCCATGCCGGTGTCGACATGCTTGGCTGGCAGCTCCGTCAGCTTGCCGTCCTCGCCTCTGTTGTACTGGATGAAGACATGATTCCAGATTTCGGTGTAACGGCCGCAGATGCCGTTGACCGCGCACTCGTGGTCGGGGGCGGCGCCCGCGGGGGTGAGATCGCAGACGCCGTAGTCGTAGTGGATCTCCGAGCAGGGGCCGCAGGGGCCGGTGTCGCCCATCTCCCAGAAGTTGTCCTTCTCGGCGAACTTGAGGATGCGCTCGCGCGGGAGGCCGGCGGCCTGGTGCCAGATGTCTGCCGCCTCGTCGTCGGACTTGTAGATGGTTACCCAGAGCCGCTCCTTCGGAAGCCCCCAGACCCGCGTCAGCAGGTCCCAGCCCCAGGCGATGCTCTCCTGTTTGTAGTAGTCGCCGAAGGACCAGTTGCCGAGCATCTCGAAGAGCGTGTGGTGGCGGCCGTCCTTGCCCACCTCTTCGAGGTCGTTGTGCTTGCCGGAGACGCGCATGCACTTCTGCGAGTTGACGGCGCGGCTGTAGTCCCGCTTGCCCAGGCCAAGGAACACGTCCTTGAACTGGTTCATCCCGGCGTTGGTGAAGAAGAGGGTCGGATCGTCGACGGGTACGACGGGAGAGCTTGGGACGAAGCGGTGTCCCCGCTCCTCGAAGTACCGGATGAACTGGGCTCGAACTTCGCTCGACTTCATGGGGCTCGACCTTCGGCTTTCCTTTACTCCGTGAGGACTCTGCGCCTCGCTGGAGGCACGACATGATAGCACGGCTTCGCGTCTGCTATCCTCTGCGGATTAGATGAAACCCACCAGCTCGCCGGTGCGTCCGGCCCGCGCCGAATTCCTGAGGAAGTTCTTCGACTTCAGCCGCCTGCCGGTCGACTACGACTGGAAGGTCGAACCTGCGCGGCGGGTCTATGTCATCCGGAACCTGCGGATGGACGACATCAGCGCCATCGGCTTCGACATGGACTACACCCTGGCCATCTACCACAAGCGCGAGATCGAGCAGCTGGCCTTCGATCTGAGCCTCAAGAAGCTGGTGGAGGATTGGAAGTATCCCGAAGAGGTCCTTCGAGTCCGTTACGATCCCGAGGCCGTGATACGGGGGCTGGTCATCGATCGCAGGCACGGGAACTTCCTCAAGATGGACCAGTTCCATGTGGTGAGCCGGGTGCAACACGGTAAACGCGCACTGGGGGCCGATCAACGCAAGGAGCTCTATCACAACCGGAAGATCCGCCTGGGGCAGGAGCGCTACTTCAGCGTCGACACTCTCTTCGGCCTTCCGGAGGGCTCGCTGTACCAGGAGCTCGTCGAGTTCGCCGATGCCAACCCCGAGCTGGTCTCACCCGACTACGAGCGGATCTATGACGACGTCCGCGGCGCGCTCGACATGGTCCACCGCGACAACTCCCTCAAGAGCCAGATCCTGGCGGACCCCGAGCGCTACATCTACCGCGATCCTCGGCTCCCGGCCACGCTCGAGAAGTTCCTCAAGGGCGGCAAGAAGCTCTTCGTTCTCACCAACTCCGAGTGGTACTTCACCGAGGCGGTCATGGGTTTCCTGCTCGACGGGCAGATCGACTACATGCCGCGCTGGACCGACTACTTCGACGCCGTCGGCGTGGAGGCCTCGAAGCCGTCCTTTTTCCTGACTGACGCGCCGCTGATGCCGGTCCCCGAGGCCCAGATCCCGGGAGTTCGCACGTTCCGCAAGGGCAGTGTCGCGCCGTTCGAGGAACTGTTGGGCACGCGCTCGGAGCGAGTCCTGTTCATCGGCGACCACATCTACGGCGACATCCTGCGCTCCAAGAAGCACTGCAACTGGCGAACCGTGATGATCATCGAGGAGATGGAGCACGAGATCGAGGCCGATCGGAAGGCCCGGCCGGTGCTGCGGGAGATCGAGCGCTTCCTGCGCCGCATCGAGCGGCATGATTTCAAGCGGAACCTGCTACAGATGAAGCTGGCGATGCTGGAGCAGACCTACGAGGACGCGCCCGGCGAATCCGTCGGGGGCGAGCTCGAGTTCCAGCGGGCGTCGCTGGCCAGCTTGGAGCAGAAAGTGGCCGAGATGCACGCGCGCTTAGCCGAGCTGGAAGGGGAGCTGGAACGGCAGTACAATGCCAGCTGGGGGCCGCTTTTCCGGGCCGCCAGCGAGATCAGCCGGTTCGGTCACCAAGTGCAAGGCTACGCCTGTCTCTACACGGGCCGCGTGTCCAACTTCCTGGCCTACCCCTTCAACAAGTTCTTCCAGTCTCCCCGCGAGCGGATGCCGCATGACCTGTAGTAGCGAGTAGTGAGTAGCGAGTAGTGAGTAGGGGCGCTTGCTGGCCCCTCCACATCTCTGGCGGAGCTCAGTGGCTTTCCAGAGCATCCACCTCGCTGACCGATGCCCGAAGTTAGTCGATTGCTTCTTCGCCCTCATGGAATCTAGACTTCGACCGACAGCTGAGCGCGCCCCTCTACTCGCTACTCACTACTCGCTACTCACTTCTCCATGAAAGTCCACGACAAGCTCCGGTCGTTCCTGATCCTCGAAGAGCTCGGCCATGGGGGCATGGGCGGCGTGTATATCGGCTACGACTTCAACACCCACCAGCTGGTCGCCGTGAAGACGCTCTTCCAGGAGTTCGCCAACGACGAGGCGTACATCAAGCGCTTCCAGCGTGAGGCCAACGTCTACCGAGGGCTCAACCACGCCAACATCGTGCACTACGTGGACAGCGGCATCGAGGCCGGCACGCACTACATCGCGCTGGAGTTCGTCGCCGGCAAGCCGCTCGACGCCATCCTCAAGACCGGCGGCGCGATGCCTCCCAAAAAGGCGCTCGAGGTCTTCGAGTGCCTGGTCGACGCCATACGCCACGCGCACGAGAAGTCCGTCATCCACCGCGACCTCAAACCCCAGAACGTCGTCATCAGCCACGACGGCGTGGTCAAGCTGCTCGACTTCGGCGTCGCCCAGGCCGACGACGACATCCTCAAGACCGTGACGGGCTCCATCCTAGGGACCTTCTTCTACTCCTCACCCGAGCAGAACCAGGGCAAGAAGATCGACGCCAGAAGCGACCTATACTCGCTCGGTCTCGTCTTCTATGAGATGCTCACCGGTAAGCGGGCGCTGGTTGGAAACGACCTGCTCCAGGTGACGATGGCGCAGATGAAGTCCAACTTCACACCGCCTAGCGCCATCAACTCCGCCGTGCCGAAGTCTTACGACGCGCTCTGCCTGAAGCTGATGGAGAAGAGCCCCGACAAGCGCTTCCAGAACGCCACCGACCTGCTGGCCGAGATCCGAAAGCTGAAGTTGAGCCCCGGCTCGGGCTCCGTCGAGGACAGCTTCGATAGCGAGGAGACCGCCAAGCTCTGGGCGCAGGCCAAGGAGACCTTCAAGGCCAAGGACTTTGATAGCTCGCTCAAGCTGACCGAAGAGGTCGCTCGCAAGATGGACTCCTCGCCGGACGTCCACTGCCTGCTCGGAAAGCTCTATGCCGCCAAGGAAGTCACCCAGAAGGCGCTCGAGCACTTCAAGAAGTCGATCGCCTTGTCGGGGGGCGACTCGCAGTATGTGCTCTACTACGGAATCTCGCTCTTCGAGATGAAGATGTTCGACGCCGCCCGGCTCGAGTTCAAGAAGATCCTCGACAAGGACCCGATGAACCCGTACGCCAGCCGCTACATGCACCTCATCCGACAAGCCCTGGGCGAGCCCGCC
>JACPRK010000015.1 GCA_016190005.1 Candidatus Wallbacteria bacterium
GTGAGACGCGTGGTGTAGAGGTCCGTGTCGACCAGTCCTCCGGGCTGGAACACCCGGCGGATGTCCTCGACGCCTCGCTCGTCGCCTGCAAGCCGCCCCAGGAACGTGAAATCGCTGGGTTGCCGCAGGCTGAGCTGGTCGTCGAAGTTGGACAGCTCGCTGCCCGTGAGCGCGCGCTGCTTGGTGACCGACCCGGTGTAGCCCAGCTTCTTGTAGCTGCCGGAGGCCTCCGCCCCCGAGAATGGCGCGAAGCGATCGACCGTGAACAAGACGGATGGGTCGGTCAGGTCGGTCGCCGATTCGTTGAGGAACAGACGCGTGTTGAGTCGCTTGGCCCGGTTGACGAAGTGGGCCCGGTTGAAGCTGAGGCGCTGGTCGTCGACCGTCTCGGTGGCGAAGTCGTCGATGGTGTCGCCCGAAAAGATCGGGTCGGCAAGGCGGTAGTTCAAGTCGTGGCCGCGCGGGCCGCTCAGGACGCCCAGGAGCTCCGCGAAGACCTCCACGTTGGTGGCCGGCCCGCCGTCGAGGAACGGCGTGCCGAAGAAGCGCAGGAAGATCTGCTGCTCCATCGGCTGCAGACCCAGGGTCCGGAAGTTGCGGAAAGGGTCGACCTCAGGCAAGAGCAACGTCCCCACGAAGCTCACCGGGCGGAAGACGTAAGTCTCCAGGACCCGGTAGAAGCCCTCGATCCGGATGTTGCTGTTGCGGGTGTCGAGCTCGTCGGTCTTCTGCTCCTGCCCTTCGACACGCCGCTCCAGGCTTTCGATTCGCGCTCCCAGGAGCGTCAGCTCGTTGCGGAGCTCCACTGTCAGCCGCTCCAGCAGTCGCTGGTCGTCGTCCTTGACCTGGGAGCCTTCCTTCTGCAACTCGCGGGCGCGATCGAGAGCGCGCGACACAGCCACCGCCAGGTCGTAGCGCGAGACGATTCGCCGTCCCTGGTAGGTCCCGTCGGCAAAGCCCGGAAGCACTCCGTTGGCGGCGAGCCGCTCGAGTGCCCCCAGAGCCCAGTGGTCCTTAGGCACGTCGGCGAACGGTCCCGTGCTGGTGGCGGGCGCCTCTTGCGCAAGCGACTGCGCCACCAGCGCGAGCGCAAGCAGCAGGTGAAGCCACCAGGCGAGCCTGGCGCTCCGGGGTGCTTTGTGGGTCCGGTGCTCCATCGACGAGATGGCGAGACGAAGCCGAAGGTCGGCAGCCGACACGGTGCCTCGTCCATCTCATCGGCAAGGAAGCCGTTCGAGGTGACAAAAGGAGGTTGCGAAGCTCTCGGAATGTCCTAAGCGCCCCCGTCGAGAGCGGCCTCACCTCGAACGGCTCGCCCGCGGGCGAGCTGCCCGCTACTGTCCGGGGGGGGCGGGCAGCGGCTCGCCGGGCGGCGGTGGCAATGCCTCGCCCGGCGGGCCGGGTAGGGGTTCGTCCGGGGGCGGCGGGACCGGCTCTCCGGGGGGCGGGGCGGCCGCCGTCGGCGTAGGCGCGGCCGGCTCAGGCGCGCTCGCGGCGAAGGGCGCGGTTTCGACGGCAGACGGGGCGGCAGCGGTGGTCTCGGCCAACGGGGAAGTCGAGGCCGCCGTTGCCACGGCGGCTGAAGTGGATGTCTCGGCAGGGCCGGTCGACACGGGAGCGGGTACTGTCGGCGTCGCGGAGACTGTCGCCGCAGTGGATACCGGAGTCGCCGGTGCCGCGGCCGCCGCCACGATCGGCCTGGGCGGCTCCACCTTCACGACCCGCTGGGGCATCGACTTGCCCAGCAGCCGGGCCATGCCCTCACGCGCCTCTTCGGTCCGCATGTCCCGGAACTGCTGCAGAGCGTCCGAGCGCCTGGGCCGGAGGATGCCCGTGCGGCCCAGCCCCGCCACTCGGCGATAGGCCCGGAATGCCTCCGACTTCTTCCCCGCCTGCTCCAGGCACTTGGCGGCATTCAGGAAGCTGTCGAGCGCGGGCAGGGGAGGCGCCTGTCCCCTGGGCGTCTGCTTGATCATCGCCTCGCCGTCGGTGAGGAACCGCTTTGCCGTCTTCTCGAAGAACCGGGACATGATTTGCGCCGGCGGCACCAGCCGGTTTCTCTCCCACTCGAGAACCTCCGGAACACCCGGCACGTCGCCGGCGTCGCGGTAGACGACCAGCTCCGGTACGCGGTCGTCGTCCACGTCCTCGATGCGATAGGAGCTGGCCGGGACGGTCAGGATCGATTCGAAACCGTCGGTGCCTCGCTGGTAGGCGAACACCTCCAGCTGGCCCATCCGGACCGACCCTCCGATGAACCAGAGCACCAGCAGGGCCTGCGGGTCGCCTTGCTCGAAGGCCACGAACTCCATCCGGTCCACCCCGGAGAACTCGCGCCGGACCTCGGCCATCTTCTTCCAGGCGCCGCCGTCATTCTCACGGAGCAGGGCCAGCGCTATCCGGCCATCCTCGCGCCACGAGACGGCCAGCTCCGGCCCTCCCCGGGCGTCGAAATCGCCCGAGGCCTGGGCTTCGGGCCGCTCCACCCCGCTCAAGATCCTCTCCGGCAGCAAGCCCCGGAGCGCGGAGCCGCGGAAGCTGCCGCCCAGGAAGTGTTCCGCCGTGTCATGGCGCTGGGCGCGCGCGGGCCGGTTGGGCGCAGCGGAGAGCGCGACGGCCAGGGTTGCGACGGTCAGCCACCGGATCGGAAGGCGGCGTCGGCGGCCGGCGGCGCGTCGCACGGCCCGAGAGATCGAGGCAACGCGCCTTCGACTGCGCTCGAGCGGGGATCGGAGCTTCCAGGGCCGAAGTTCGATCACGTGACCAGTATATCAGGTTCAGGCCGTCGCGCGCGTCGTCGTGCGAAACCCCGGGACCCGCTCAGGCTGAGCCTGTCGAAGCCTGCCTGCACGCCAGGCCTGCGCCCGAGCCGTTCTGATATCCTGGCCGCTGATGGACCGGCTGAGCCAGATCCGCGACCGGCGTGAGGAGATACTGAAGTTGGCGAGCAGCCGTGGCGTGCGAAACCCCAGGCTGGTCGGATCGGTAGCGCGTGGGACGGCCGGTCCCAGGAGCGACGTCGATCTCGTGGTCGACCTGGATCCTGGCGCCGGGCTGCTGGACCTGGGGGCGCTGGTGATGGACCTGCGCGAGCTGCTCGGCTGCGCCGTGGAGATCATACCCGTATCGGGTATACGACCCGGCGCTCGAGACGAGCTACTCCGGGAGGCGGTGGCGCTCTGAGGAACGACGGCAAGCGTCTCCGCGAGATGCGAGAGGCCCTGTCACGCATCGAGAAGCACGCGGGCCGTGCGCTTGCCGGCGCCGACGGTGGGCTCGAGGAGACGCTCCTCTTCTGGCTTGCCGGCCACTTCGCGATCTTCGCCGAGGCCGCGGGCGGGCTGTCCGCGGAGTTGCGAGAGGCGCACCCCGGCCTGCCCTGGCGCGCCGTCGAGGGGATGCGCCTCTACCTGGCGCAGGACCCTTTCGGGATCGCCCCGTCGCCGATCCTCAGCTCACTCCGCAAGGACCTCCCCCGGCTCGAAGCGATGCTGAGCGAGCTCGAGGGGAAGTAGTCGGGGCCAAAGTCGAGACTCCCGCGCGTCGGCCGCGAGCCCCCAGGCAAGCGCCTATCAGGCTCCCCGCTCGCCAAAAGTTCACTGCGAGCTCGAACGCGTCTCGTCCTTCAGTCCGCCCCTTCCAACTTCCGTCTTCCACCTTCTATCTTCCTACTCCCCCGCATTGAAGTACCGCGCTTGCGGGTGGTGGAAGACCAGCGCGCTGACAGAGGCTTCCGGCTCCATCATGTGGCCCTCGGTGAGGGTGACGCCGATCTGGGCGGGGTCGAGGAGTCGGAAGAGCTGCTCCTGGTCCTCCAGGCGCGGGCAAGCGGGATAGCCGAAGCTGACGCGGACGCCCCGGTACCTGCTCTGGAAGCGCTCTGTCATCGACAGGGCCGGCGGATCGGGGAATCCCCAGGCTTCGCGGAGCCTGGCGTGCAGCATCTCGGCGAACCCCTCCGCGGCCTCGATGGCCAGCGCTTGCAGGGCATGGCAGAGGAGGTACTCGCCGCTGGCCTTGAGCCGCTCGACGTGCTGGCGGGCGCCGACGCCCGCGGTCGTGACGAAGAGCGCCACGTGGTCGCGCCTTCCGGCCTCTCGGGGAGCCGTGAAGTCCGAAAGGCAGAGCCGCTCGCCACCCCCCTGGCGAAGGAACCGGAACCGCTCCAGCTCCCGCTCCCGGGTTGCGTCCAGCAGGACCAGGTCGTCGCCCTCGGCCTGCGCCGGGAAGAACTGCCAGACGCCGTGCGCCTTCAGCCAACCTTCGCGCTCGCAGGTGTCGACGAGCCCGTCGATGAGCTGCTTGAGCTCCAGGGCTTTCGCGTCCCCGGAGGCCAGCAAGCGCGTGAAAGGGCCCTTGAGCCCGAGGTGCTTGCCGAAGAGCATCTGCGGGTTGATGAACGGCACCAGCTCGCGCAGCGACACGTCCCGGAGCACGTGGCGATCCAGATCGGGCGGCGCGGGCAGCTCGACGTCCCGGGCTATTTTCGAGGCAGTTTGCGCGGTCGAAACCGGCGCGGGCGCCTTGGGCTCCTCGGCGGCCCTGGCTTCCTGCATCATCGCGGCCTGGTCGGCCCGCACCCTCTCGACGAGAGCCGGCCGGCGAGCGGGGTCCGCCAGCTGGTTCATGAGGTCCAACCCCTCCATCGCGTCCCGTGCGTAAAAGACGGGCGAGGCGCCGTACTCGGGGGCGATGCGCGTGTAGGTGAACTTCCGCGTCAATGCCGCGCCGCCCACCAGCACGGGGCAGCCGACGCCTTCCTCTTTCAGGTCGGAGGCGGTCGACACCATCTGGAGCGCGCTCTTCACCAGGAGGCCGGAGAGCCCGATCGCGTCCGGCCGATGCGCCCGGTAGGCCCCGACGATCGCCTCGCTCGGCACCTTGATACCCAGGTTGATCACCTGGAAGCCGTTGTTGGAGAGGATGATCTCGACCAGGTTCTTCCCGATGTCGTGGACGTCGCCCTTCACGGTGGCCAGGACAATCTTCGCCTTGGTCGTGACGGCCTCCTTCTTCATGAACTGCTCCAGGTGGCTGACGCTGGCCTTCATGGCCTCGGCGCTTTGCAGGACTTCGCTGACGATCAGCTCGTTGGCGGCGAAGAGGCGGCCCACTTCGTCCATACCCTTCATCAGGGGGCCGTTGATGATCTCGAGCGGTGCGGCGGTGCGCAGGGCCAGGTCGAGGTCGGCGATCATCCCTTCGCGCGTGCCCTCGACGATGCGGCGGGCGATGCGCTCTTCCAGGGGCAGGCCGGAGAGCTCGTCCTTGACCTTCGCCTTCTTCTTCTTGTCGCGGAAGACGGCGGCGAAGTTGGCCACGGCGTCCTCGCGCCGGTTGAAGAGCAGATCCTCGGCGGCCAGCCGCTCGTGGTCGGGGATGGAGGCGTAGCGTTCGAGCTTTTCGGAGTTGACGATGGCGAAGTCGAGCCCGGCCTTGGTGCAGTGATAGAGGAAGACGCTGTTGAGGACCTCGCGGCCGGCCTCGGGCAATCCGAAGCTGACGTTGGAGATGCCCAGGATGGTGGAGGCGTCGGGGAACTGCTGCTTGATGCGGCGGACGCCCTCGATGGTGTGGACGGCGCTGCCGACGTAGTTGGCGTCACCGGTGCCGGCGGGGAAGACGAGGGGATCGAAGAGGATATCCCGCGCGGGGATGCCGTAGGTGCCGGTGAGCAGGTCGTAGGAGCGTCGTGCGACCTCGACCTTGCGTTCGGGGGTGACGGCCATACCCTGTTTGGGGTCTTCGTCGATGCAGCCGACGACGACGGCGGCGCCGTACTCGGCCAGGAGCGGGCAGACCTTCCGGAAGCGTTCCTCGCCGTCTTCGAGGTTGATGGAGTTGACGATCGCCTTGCCCTGGATGCGCTTGAGCGCGAGCTCCAGGACGGCGGCGTCGGTCGAGTCGATCATCAAGGGGACCTGGACCTTGCGGACGACGTAGCGGAGGAACTCCTCCATGTCCTTTGTCTCGTCGCGGTCGGGATTCTGGAGGCAGATGTCGAGGACCTGGGCACCGCCGCGGACCTGCTTTCGGCCGATCTCGCTGGCTTCCTCGTAGCGGCCTTCGGCGATGAGACCTTTGAACTTGCGGCTGCCGAGGGAGTTGGTGCGCTCGCCGACGA
>JACPRK010000131.1 GCA_016190005.1 Candidatus Wallbacteria bacterium
CGGGTTCGCCGCGGCCCCCGGCCGCAAGCCCCACGCGGTTGCCATCTTCTGCGAGGCGCCCTTCTACCCGAGCGTTTCGGTGACGCTCACCCCGACCGGCACCACGACCGGCACCGCCCCCATCCACGACATCGCCTCGCGAGACGGGTTCGGCGCAGCCGGCAGGCTCGGGCTGCTGCCCAACGGCGAGTACATCCTGCGACTCGAGAACTCCCGCCTGGGCAGCTTCCCCATGCTCGAGACGACCGTCACCGTCGACGGCCACCAGGGCACCTCGGTGAAGCTCGGGTTCGTGAAGTTCCGCGTCCAGCCCAAGTCCGAGGAGGCCGCCGGCCGGGGCATCCTGGCCGAGATCCTGGAGGAGCCGACGGGGCACTCCGTCTTCAAGGGCCCCCTCGCCCAGCTGAAGACCGAGGACATCTCGGGGGGCCAGCACCCGATGACGCTGGTCGTCCCTCCCGGCACCTACTCCTACGCCCTGACCGACCTCGACCCGGCCGACTCGATCTCCATCGCGCTGCCCGGCGGCAAGCCCGGAGGCCTCGTGCGGCCAAGCCCGGCCAACAGCTTCACCCTCACCGCAGACCGCTCCACGGCCATCGTTGACCTTCGATCCGTGCTGGTGATAAAGTGAAAAGGGAGGAATTTAAGAGCATGAAGACAATTTCACTCGTTTTGCTCGGTGGACTTCTGGTCGCGCTGCCGGTGCAGGCAGAGGAGCAGGCCGTCCCCGTGCCCTCAGGAGTTTCCGCGGCGGCCACCACCGGGACGACGAGCGAGAGGCTCGATGTACTGCGGCGCGAGAAGGAGGAGCTGCGACGCCGTCAAGCCGCCGCAGCCCGGCGGCTGGCGATCCTCGAAACTGACGAGAAGCTTGCCGAGCTCCACAGAGCCATGTCCGAGGCGCGAGCCTCCGGCGACGACCGCAAGCTAGGCGTCTTGCAGAAGAAAATGGGGCGAATCCAGCTGGACCGCCAATGGGTCCAGGAGTCGACCAGTCTCGAGGAGCAGCTCGACGCAGCCCAGGCCTCTGGCGACAAGGCCAACAGCCAGGCCCTGGAAGCGAAGCTCAAGCAAGCCAAGGAAGCCCGAGAGCTCGCCAACGTTCAGTTGGACCTGGACGAGGCTCGCGTCCGCGTGCGCGAGCTCGAAGCGCGGTTGGCCGAGCTCACGGGCCGCCGGGGCAAGTAGGCCGCCGGCCGCGCGCATGCTGGAGCTGCGCAAAGACCCGGTCCTGAAACGCTGGGTCATCATCGCCAGCGGGCGTCCGGTCGCCCACACGGAGCACCGCGTCAGCGAGGAGCAGCGTCGCGGCCGCCAGAACTGCCCCTTTTGCACAGGCGCCGAGGCCGAAACTCCACGCGAAGTGCTGCGCGTGCCGGTCGCTGCGGGCCCCGACCCGGAACCGTGGGCCGTGCGCGTCGTGCCGAACAAGTTCCCCGCGCTGGCCAGCGAGGGGCGCCTGCACAAGTCCGGCGTCGGCATGTACGACCGCATGACCGGCATCGGGGCCCACGAGGTCTTCATCGAGACGCCGCTGCACGACACCGCCTTCGCCGAGCTCTCCATCGAACAGCTCGAGAAGGTGCTCTGGGCCTACCGAAGCCGAACTGACGAGCTCTCGCGCGACCCGCGGATCAAGTACGTCCTGGTCTTCAAGAACAACGGCCGCGCAGCCGGCGCCTCCCTCGAACACCCGCACTCCCAGCTCATCGCAACGCCCGTCGTGCCGCGCCGCGTGCAGGAAGAGCTGGCGGGCGCCGAGAGCTACTACGCCTACAAGGAACGCTGCGTCTACTGCGACATCCTCAGCCAGGAGCTGGCGGCCCGCGCCCGCGTCTGCGTCGAGGGCAAGCACTTCGTGCTGCTGACGCCATTCGCGTCGCGCTTCCCCTACGAGATGCTGCTCTTGCCGAAGGACCACCAGGCCGACTTCACGTCGGCGGGTGCCGACCAGCTCTCCGACCTGGCGCGCGTGCTGCGCGACGGCTGCGCCGCGATGGGCCGCCAGCTCGACGATCCCCCATACAACTTCATGATCCACACCGCCCCGGTCAGCCACACCGCGCGCGAGTACTACCACTGGCATATCGAGATCATCCCGCGCCTCACGCGCGTCGCCGGCTTCGAGTGGGGCTCCGGCTTCTACATCAACCCGGTGCCCCCCGAGGACGCCGCCCGGCAGCTCGCCGGCACCCTCGGGCAGTCCGGCCCGAAAACTTGATTCCACGACCGCCGCACCGACTAGACTGTCGAACCTCTCCATGCCGCTGAAAATCCTCTACGCCGCCTCGGAAGTCGCGCCCTTCGCCAAGACCGGAGGGCTCGCCGACGTCGGCGGCGCTCTCCCCAAGGCACTCGACGCCCTCGGAAGGGGGCACGACGTGCGCGTCATCATGCCGCGGTACCGCAGCATCGACCCGGAGCGCACCGATTACCTCCTCGATTTCCCGGTGCCGCTCGGAAGCGACCGCGAGACCGCGGTCCTGCGGTGGACCAGCTTGCCGGGCGGCGTGCCCGTCCTCTTCGTCGACAACTACCGCTTCTTCGATCGCGACGGCATCTACGGCGCCAGCGGCGGCAGCTACGCCGACAACGGCTTGCGCTTCGGCTTCTTCTCCCGCGCGGTTGTCGAGTACATCCGCAGGAGCGGATGGTTCCCCGATGTCATCCACATCAACGACTGGCAGTCCGGATTGGTGCCCGTCTTCCTGCGGACGCTGGAGTACATCGAGCCCAAGCTGGCACGAGTCTCCACGGTGGCGACGATCCACAACCTGGCCTACCAGGGCGTCTTCGACCCGGCGGTGCTGAGCCACCTGAGCCTTCCCTCCGGGCTCTTCGAAAGCCAGTTCCTCGAGTTCTACGGCGCCGTCAGCTACCTGAAGGCAGGCCTGATCTTCGCCGACAAGCTGACCACGGTGAGCCCCCAGTACGCCCGCGAGATCCAGACGGAGGAGAACGGCTGCAACATGGAGGGCGTGCTCCGCGAGCGCGCAAGCGACCTGGTCGGCATCCTCAACGGCATCGACACCGACGTCTGGAACCCGGCGACCGATCCGCACTGCTGGGGCATCCGCTACGACGAGGACCACCTCAGGGGCAAGCCCGAGATCAAGCGGCGCCTGCTGCGCGATTTCGGAATGCCGTACCGGCCCGAGACGCCGCTCATCGGAGTGGTGAGCCGGCTGGCGGGGCAGAAGGGGCTGGACATCATCGAAGAGGCCATTCCGGCCCTGATGTCGCGCAATGTGCAGATGATCTTCCTGGGCACCGGGGAGCCGCGCTTCGAGGGGATGCTGCGCTACTGGTCCAGCCGCCTGCCTGGACGACTCAATTCCTACATCGGGTTCAGCGAGGTCGTGGCGCACCGCATCGAGGCGGGCGCGGACATGTTCCTGATGCCGTCCTACTATGAGCCGTGCGGGCTCAACCAGATGATCAGCCTTCGCTATGGCACGGTCCCGATCGTGCGAGAGACGGGTGGGCTGGCCGATTCCGTCGCCGACGTTAGCCAGGGGAGCCGCGGGACGGGTTTCGTTTTCGAGCACTACGACGCCAACGCCATCGTCTGGGCCGTGGACCGGGCGCTCTCGCTCTACGCGGACCCGGTGCGGTGGACCAAGCTGGTGGTCCGCGGAATGAAGAAGGACTTCTCGTGGCGCCACAGCGCCGAGCAGTACGAGGACGTCTACGAGTGGGCCGCGGCAGAGCGGGCCGGCGGCCGGCGAGGCCGCTTCTCGATGGGCGCGTGAGGCGCTCGGAGCGACGCGCACGACCGTGACCGACCCGACACCTGGCGAGCCCGCCACACCGGCACCCGAGTTCCGCAAGGACCCGGTCACCGGTGGCTGGGTCATCTTCGCGCCCGAGCGCTCGCGGCGTCCGGAGGACCTGATGGCCCCGGAGGTCGCCTCGACGCCCAGAGAGGGCTGCCCGTTCTGCCCGGCGCGCGACGGCGACAACGGCAAGCTCGAGATCATCCGGTTTCCGCCGACCCCCGACTACGGCGGCCAGCCGTGGACCATCAAGGTGCTGAAGGACAAGTTCCCGATCCTGTCGGACCAGGAGAACTATCACCGCTTCGGCGACGGGATGTACGACCTGATGAGCGGCCACGGCCATCACGAGCTGGTGGTGGAGTCGCCGCTTCACGACGACGGTTTCCCGCGCTACCCTGATTCCCACGTGCGCGACCTCTTGAGCGTCTACCAGAACCGGTCGCTCGAGCTCTCGAGCTTTCCGAACATCCGGCAGATCTTGATCACGCGCAACTCCGGCCACGACGCGGGCGCCCAGATATCCCACCCGCACTCGCACATCGTCGGGATGCCGATCATCCCCAAGCGCATCCAGGAGGAGGTCTCGGGCTGCCAGGGCTACTACCGGTTCAAAGAGCGCTGTGTCTATTGCGACATCATCGCCCAGGAGCGGGAGGACGGCTCACGCATCGTGCTCGACAACGACTGCTTCGTGGCGTTCACGGCGTGGGCCGCCCGCTTCCCCTACGAGGTCGTCATCGCCCCTCGTGTGCACCTGTCGCGCTTCGAGACGATCCGCCCCAACGAGATCGTGCTGCTGGCTGATATCATGAAGGGCGTGATCAGCGCCATCAAGGGCAGCCTGCCCAGGCCCTCGCTCAACTACATCTTCCACACCTCGCCGACGCCCCAGGCCCGCACGGCCGAGCTGACGGACGTCGCGAAGTACTACCACTGGCACATCGAGATCATCCCGAAGATCACGCGCATCGCCGGCTTCGAGTGGGGTAGCGGCTTCTACATCAACCCCGTCATGCCCGAGGATTCCGCCGCCAGCCTGCGCGGATGGCTCGAGCGCCAGAAGCAGCTGACGGGCGCCTTCCCGTTCTCGCGCACGCAGTCCGACGCCCCCCGCTCCAATCCCCGGCCGCCCGGTTCCGCGCAAGGCTGATCGCCCCAAAGGAGCTCCCATGTCGCAACGCAAGATTTACCTGGTTCAGAGGGAGATGCAGGGCAAGTTCACCCTGACTCTCCTGATGCTCATCTTCCTGGTGGCCGTCATCAGCTTCTGCAATCTCTACGTGATCGGCCAGTACGCGCTGGACCACATGAGCGCCATGCAGGGCAGCCCGACCTCCATCGGCGTCGTCTTCTCCGAGGCGCTTGCCGTGCTCTGGCCGAGACTGCTGCTGATCATCCTGGTCAACGTCATCATCGTCGTCATCATCGGCGTCTTCTACTCGCACCAGTTCGCAGGCCCCTCCTACAAGCTCGAGAAGAGCATCCGCGAGATCGCCCAGGGCGATCTGGCCACGCGCATCCACCTGCGAAAGGGCGATTCGATGCACAATGTGGCCGACTCGCTCAACCTGATGGTCGATAATTTCCGCACCGTGGTGCTGCGCGCGCAGGAGCTGACACGCCAGCTCAAGGACGAGGGCGAGAAGCTGGCCGTTCACGACGAGGCCCAGACCGACAAGTCAATCGCAGCGCTCAAGGGGATCGCGGGCGAGCTCGAGGACCTCTGGAGCGGGTTCCGGATGGACCCGGGCTCCAAGAGCGCCGCCAGCCAGGTCGAGAACAGCCTCGAAGAGGCCCGCCAGGCGGCGGACACGGAGGACTGATCTGGCTTGCTCACCGTCGGACTGACGGGCGGTATCGCCACCGGAAAAAGCCTCGTCTCCACCTTGCTCGGAGAGCTGGGCGCCACCGTGGTCGACACCGACCGTATCTATCACGAGCTGCTCGGCTCGAGCACGGACCTGCTGATGGAGCTGCGCAGCGCGTTCGGCGCCGACTACTTCGACGAGCAGGGACACCTCGACCGCAAGAGGCTCGGCGCGCACGTCTTCGGAAATCCGGAGGCCCTGCAGAGACTCAACCGGATCTGTCATCCCGTCATCATCGACGAGATGATGGCCCGCGTCGACAAGCTGCTGGAGCAGAACCCAGGGATGCCGCTGGTCTTCATGGCGATCCCCCTGCTCTTCGAGGTGCGCCTCAAGGACATGGTCGACCGGGCCGTGCTGGTCTACGCGCCCGAGGCCGTGCAGGCCGCGCGTCTGAAGGCCCGAGACCGCCTCACCGATGACGAGGTCCGCGTCCGGCTCGCCTCGCAGCTGCCGATCGAAGAGAAGCGGCGTCTGGCCGACATCGTCATCGACAACTCCGGCACCATCGAGCAGACCGCCGAACGCGTCCGCGCCGTGCTCGACCAGCTGATGCTCGAGTCGGTGAAAGCAGCCAAGAAGGCTTGAGGGGCAGGCCTCAGGCCTAAGGCTTCAGGCCTCAGGCTTCAGGCCTCAGGCCTCAGGCTTCAGGAGTCAGGCTTCAGGAGTCAGTGCTAGCCTGATCCCTGTTCCCTGATCCCTGATCCCTGATCCCTGTTCCCTGATCCCTGATCCCTGATCCCTGAAGCCTGATCCCTGATCCCTGTTCTCACCCCTCAAACCGGCGAGTCGCCTCCTGGACGGCGGCTCGGAGCCACTCGGGGAGCTGATCGGAGTGGTCGAGCATGCTGAAGTACGAGGCGGTCTGACCACCCGTGCGCGGGTCCTTGTCGAGGGTCAGCTTCAGGTTGAAATCGCCGCGGCCCTGGAAATCCTCGATCGTGTAAACGGTGGCCCCCTTCTGGCGCGTGTGCGGGAACGCGAACTGAATCGTGTTGTTCCTCACCTGGAAGCTGAAGAGCTCGATCGAGAACTTGACGACTGACTCCACCTGGACGAACGCGCCTGTATTGTTCTCCTGGAACAGGTAGAGCCGGAACGGGTCACGCGGGTTGGCCGGTAGCTTCTCGAGCCAGACCCGGCCCATAAGATAGGCCTCGCGGTCCAGCGGACCCGCATCGGCTCGGTCAGCGCCGTGCGACACCGTGGCGCCGATGGCCGGCACGTTCTCTACCGCAGCCGGTGCCAGCTCACGCTCCAACGCCACGACCGCCGCCAGGTAGGCCACCAGTACGGCCATGCCCAGCAGCACCGCCTTGCGGCGCCGGGGATGCAGCAGATACCCGTTCACGAAACGGTCTCCAAGGAGACCGACCACGCGCAGACACCGTGCCAGGATGGAGCTTCTCATCACTATTCCTCCCGATTGCAACAGAACCGACGGACAGGCATTATTCTACAACGAACCCGCCGCTCGGCCGCGGACACCCGGCCCGCCCATCGCAACCGGCGAGCCTCCGAAGACACCAATACGTCCATGCTCTTACCCATCTTCGCGCTCCTGCTCACTGCAACCTCCGCCCTCGCCCAGCAGACCCAGGCCACCGCCCCCTCGGTCCGCACCACCGCCGACGCCGTCCGGGAGGCGCTGGGCCGGATCGGGCAACCCGCGGCGCCGTCCAAGGCGCTTACGGCCCCCGCCACCAGCACGGCGGCGGCGCCGGCCGCACCACCGGCCACAAACACGCCACCGGCTCCATCGAATCCTCTCACATCCGCGCCCGCTTCCGCGCCGGCCACCGCGCCGGCCCCGATCCCGCCGCCTGCCGGGAACCCTTCGACGCCCCCAACCACGCCCGTTACCGAATCCCTGGCGCCCGTAACCCTCTCCACCGACGGGGCGCTGCGCGTGGAGACCGATCCCCCTGGCGCCGACGTCAGCCTCGACCGCCAGCTCGCCGGCAGCACTCCCCTCTTCATGCGCGGCCTGGCCCCGGGCGTCCACGAGCTGGAGGTCTCACGCTCGGGCGCCACGATCCGCCGCCGTCAGATCCGGATCGCCGCTGGAAAGGTCCTCAACCTGAGACTGCCCGGCGTGCATCCGGCGCTCCCCTCCCCGATCACCACCGACCAGGGCTTCTTGACCGTGGAAGTGAAGCCCGCCGGCACCTCCGTCTACTTGCCGGGCCGCGAGCTCCTCGGCAAGACACCGATCCGGCGCGCCCCGCTCGAGCCTGGCTTCTTCATGCTCACGCTCGAGTCCCCTGGGCACGGCACCGAGGAGCGCGAGGTACGCGTCGACCGAGGCCACGAGACGCGCATCGTCTCGTCACTGTCGCCGAAGAAGGATCTCATCAGCGTTTTCCGGACCCGCCGGCGCGACCGCGAGCGGGACCTCTACCTCGCAGAGGCCAAGCGGCTGGCCCGGCGCGGCGAGTTCGGCCTGGCCCTGGAACGGACCCGGCAGGCCCTGGCGCTCGATCCCGCCAGCGCCGACGCCTACGCGCTACTCGCCCAGCTCTACAACTCACTCGGCGACAAGGCCGGCTACGCCGAGGCCACCGCCAAGCTCGAGGCACTGCGAGAGCGCTGAGGCGCCAGGAGGGGACCCATTCCTAATCAGGGGCTCCGCCCTCGCGTATGCACGGATCCTGCGAATTACCTCTTGCCTCCTGGATTCAGCACGGGCTTGCGAAAGGCCTCAAACCGGTTGCCATCGGGGGTCCAGGGGGCCGATGGTCCCCTGGTGGGAGTTCGAGGGCAA
>JACPRK010000125.1 GCA_016190005.1 Candidatus Wallbacteria bacterium
CCGACATCACCTACGGCACCAACAACGAGTTCGGCTTCGACTACCTCCGCGACAACATGGGCATCCTCCCGGACGAGATCGTCCAGCGAGGTCTCCATTACGCCATCGTGGACGAGGTCGACTCGATCCTCATCGACGAGGCGCGCACGCCGCTCATCATCAGCGGCCCGGCCGAGAAGTCGGCCGAGGAGTACATGCGGTTCGCGGCGATCGCCCGGCAGATGAAGCGCGGCAAGGGCAAGTCCGAGGGCGGCGACCCCGACAACCCAACCGGCGACTACAGCGTCGACGAGAAGGCGCACACGGTGGTCATCACCGAGGAAGGTGTCTCCCACGCCGAGAAGCTGGCCAACGTCGGCAACCTCTACGAGCCGGAGAACATGCACCTGGTGCACTATCTGATGGCCGCGCTCAAGGCCAAGGAGCTCTACAAGCGCGACCGCGAGTACATCGTCAGCGACCAGGGCGAGATCGTCATCGTCGACGAGTTCACGGGCCGTCTGATGCCCGGGCGGCGCTGGTCGGACGGCATCCACCAGGCCGTGGAGGCCAAGGAGAACGTGAAGATCCAGCGCGAGAACCAGACGCTGGCCACGATCACCTTCCAGAACTACTTCCGGCTCTTCAAGAAGATGGGCGGCATGACCGGCACGGCCAAGACCGAGGAGCGCGAGTTTGCCGACATCTACAAGCTCGACTGCGTCGTCGCGCCGACCCACCGGGCGATGGTGCGCGAGGACCTGGCCGACATCGTCTTCCGCACCGAGGAAGAGAAGTACCGCGCCATCATCGACAAGATCGCCGAGCTCTACGAACACGGCCAGCCGGCGCTGGTCGGCACGCGCAGCATCGACAAGTCCGAGATGCTGGCGGAACGGTTGCAACACCGGGGCATCCCTTGCAACGTCCTGAACGCCAAGCACCACGCCCGCGAGGCGGAGATCGTCGCGCAGTCCGGCCGCTACAAGCAGGTCACGATCGCCACGAACATGGCCGGCCGCGGCACCGACATCCTGCTGGGCGGAAACCCCGAGTTCCTCGCCAAGGGTCGCGTCAACGGAAACGTCGACGACCCCGAGTACCCCCGTTTTCTGGAGGAGTTTCGCAAGCAGTGCTCCGAGGAGCAGGCGAAAGTTCGGGAGGCCGGCGGGCTCTACATCATCGGTACCGAGCGCCACGACAGCCGGCGCATCGACGACCAGCTTCGCGGCCGCTCGGGGCGCCAGGGCGACCCGGGCGCCAGCCAGTTCTACCTGTCAATGGAGGACGAGCTGATGCGGCTCTTCGGTGGGCCGAACATTCGCAACTTGATGGACAAGCTCGGTTGGGAGGACGGGGAGCCGCTGGAGCACCGAATGATTTCCAACGCCATCGAGCGCGCCCAGAAGCGGGTGGAGAACCACCACTACGAGATCCGCAAGCAGGTCCTCAAGTACGACGACGTGATGAACGAGCAGCGCAACACCATCTATACGCAGCGTCAGCAGGCGTTGCAGAAGGAGACGCTGGCCGAGGACATCCACCAGATTTTCGACGACGTCGTCGAGTCGATCGTCATCCTGCACCTCTCGCCCGAGATCGCGCGCCACGAGTGGAACTTCGACGAGCTGGTCCAGCACCTGAAGAATCAGTTCGGCGTGACGATCGACGCCACCGATCTTCAGGACATGGAGACTCCCGAGGTCGTCGAGCACGTCCGCGAGCGGGTGCACGAAGCCTACGCGGCCCGGGATGCGCAAATCGGCGCCGAGCAGCTGCGGTACATCGAGAAGATGATCCTGCTGCAGATCGTGGACGAGCAGTGGAAGGACCACCTCTACACGATGGACGGCATCCAGGAGGGCATCCACTTGCGCGGCTACGCGGGCAAGGACCCGCTGGTCGAGTACAAGATCGCCGCTCGGGACGCCTTCAACGAGATGATGGCCTCGATCAAGGAGCGCGTCTCGATGTTCCTGTTCCGGCTGGAGATCGAGAAGCCCTCCGAGCTGAGACATCCGGAGCCGCCCAGGACCAAGGAGCTGGTCTACAGCGCCCCCGACGAGACTGGCGAGGCTCCTCCCAAGCCCGATGCCCGCAAAGCCGCCCCGGCCTCCGCCGGCAAGCGTCCCGGCCGAAACGACCCCTGCGACTGCGGCAGCGGCCTCAAGTACAAGAAGTGCCACGGGGCCGCGGAGTAGTAGTGAGTAGCGAGTAGTGAGTAGTGAGTAGTGAGTAGTGAGTGGCGAGCAGAAGTGCTCGCTCCAAACCCAGCCCTGAATCCTGAATCCTGAGGCCTGAAACCTCAAGCCTCAAGCCTCACCCCTCAAGCCTCGAGCCCATCCCCATGTCCATCGAAGATCTCAGACGGCAACTCGAAGATGTCCGGCCCCGCATTGATACTCTGCGGGGCTATCTTTGACCCGGTTCGACTCGAAAGCGAGATCCAGGCCCTGGAGCAGAAGATGGCCGATCCCGCAATCTGGACGAACCAGTCGGAGGCGACCAAGCTCTCGTCGCGGCTGAAGCTCGTGAAGAGCCAGCGCGACCAGATGCAGCGCATCCAGGGGAAGTACGACGACGTCGCGACGCTGTTCGAGATGTACCAGGAGAGCCCCGAGCAGTCGTTGCTGGACGAAGCGGGCAAGAGCCTCCCGGACCTGGACGGTCTGGTAGACAAGGCCGAGAACCAGGTCTTCCTCAACGAGAAGTACGACGCGCGCAACGCCATCGTCTCGATCCACCCGGGCGCTGGCGGCACCGAGTCCTGCGACTGGGCCCAGATGCTGATGCGGATGTTCGTCCGCTGGGCCGAGCGCGAGGGCTACGGCGTCGACACCGTGGACGTGCTGCCGGGCGAAGTCGCGGGCATCAAGAGCGCCACGCTGATCGTGAAGGGCGAGTTCGCTTACGGCTACATGAAGTCGGAGCGCGGTGTGCACCGCCTGGTCCGGATCAGCCCGTTCGACTCCGCTGCCCGGCGCCACACGTCCTTCGTCAGCGTCGACGTCATGCCCGAGATCGAGGAGGAGATCGAGATCACGATCAGCCCGACCGATCTCCGGATCGACGTCTACAGGGCCGGCGGCCCGGGCGGCCAGGGCGTGAACACCACGGACTCGGCCGTGCGCATCACGCACCTGCCGACCAACATCGTGGTCACCTGTCAGAACGAGCGCTCCCAGACCTCCAACAAGATCACGGCCATGCGTGTTCTCAAGAGCCGGCTGCTCCAAGAAGAGCTCAAGAAGCAGGAAGAGGAGATGGCCAAGCAGCGCGGCGTCAAGAAGGAGATCGCCTGGGGAAGCCAGATTCGTTCGTACGTGCTGCAGCCCTACCAGATGATCAAGGACCACCGGACCGACCTCGAAAGCCCCCTGGTCGACCGGGTGCTCGACGGCGAGATCGACGGCTTCATCCGCGCCTTCCTGAAGTGGAACGCTCACAACAGGAAGGAGTAGGCAGGGGCGAGAAGGGACCGGCTCCTCGCAGCGGCCCTTTCTCTCGCCTGGGGACCCTCCGAGGCCAGCACTCATGACGGCCTCCGCCATTCGGGCCCTGCACGCCGAGCTCGCGGCCAGGCTGGGTGCGGACTGGAGCGCGCGATTGACTCTCGTTGCAGTCTCCAAGACGGCCACGCCCGAGCAGGTGCGGGAGGCGTTCGGGGCCGGTCAGCGGGACTTCGGCGAGAACCGGGTGCAGGAGCTGGCGCGCAAGCAGGAGGCGCTGGCCGATCTCCCGATCCGCTGGCACATGATCGGGCATCTTCAGACCAACAAGGTCAGACAGGTCGTCGGGCGGGTCGAGATGATCCAGTCGGTGGACAGCCCCAAGCTGGCCGAGGCGCTCGAGCGGGAGTGCGAGAAGCGGGACACCTCCTGCCGGGTGCTTGTCGAAGTGAAGACGAGCCGGGAGCCGACCAAGCTGGGGGTGGAGCTCGAGGGGGCCGAGGAGCTGGTGCGAAAGCTGGCCGGGATGCGGCGGCTAAGGCTTGAAGGGCTCATGACGATGGCCCCCTTCGAGGGCGGGGAGGAGGTGGCGCGCGTCAGCTTTCGAGCGCTTCGGGAGCTGCACGAGCGTCTTCGCGCCGATCCCTCGAGCGGCTATCGCGGCACCGTGCTGTCGATGGGTATGTCCCAGGACTGGCCTGCCGCCCTCGACGAGGGCTCGACCATGATCCGCGTCGGACGGCGCATCTTCGGATAGCCGGGAAAGCCTGGAAGTCCCGGAAATCCCGTGGCGTCTGCCTGTACCGGGATTTCCGGGGGCTGGGGCAGGGGCTCGGGCAAGGGCAGGGCCCGGTTCGTGTCCGCCTCACTCCTGCTGACCACTCTCTCCTGGCTTCCCCCTTCTCAATTCTCGATTCTCCCCCATCCCCCTCCTGCGCCCGGGGGGGATCTGCCGTTATGTTAGAATGGCGCATCGGCGCAGGCCGATCGCAGAGGAGTTGAGGAGCAGATGTACCTGTACGGACCCAGCCCGATCGCACGGGTAGTGGATACGGCCTTCCGGATCTACCAGCTGATCCTGCTGGTACGCATACTTTGCTCCTGGTTCCCGGTCGACCGCAGGTCGAAATGGTACTGGTATCTCTACCGGGCCACGGAGCCGGTGCTGGCGCCGTTCCGACAGTACCTGCCGCCCAGCGGCGGGGTCGATTTCTCGCCCATCCTGGCTTTCATCGTGCTTCAGATCCTGCAGGAAATTGTCCTGCGGATCGTGGTCTGAGGGGGCTCCATGGCCGGCCTGCGCATCACGCCTCTCGACATCCAGCAGCGGCAGTTTGCCCGCAAGAAGCTGGGCGGCCTGGACGAGGCCGACGTCACGGAGTTCCTGAGCCGTGTCGCCCGCGACTACGAGCTC
Organism: Candidatus Wallbacteria bacterium; assembly: GCA_016190005.1. Classification (GTDB taxonomy): domain Bacteria; phylum Muiribacteriota; class UBA6191; order JACPRK01; family JACPRK01; genus JACPRK01. The sequence goes on from JACPRK010000125.1 coordinate 4,843, forward strand.
GTCTACGCAGAGAACCGCAGCCAGCGGGAGCAGCTCCAGGGGCTGCGTAATCAGCTCAAGGACTACCTCGAGAAGGAGAAGACGCTGGCCCAGACACTGCTCTCGCTCCAGAAGACCTCGGGCGAGGTCCGGGCCAACGCGGAGCGCGAGGCGGAGCTGGTGCTCAAGAGCGCCGAGCTGGACGCCGAGCGAATCGTGCAGGAGGCGCGCAACGAGGTCCGTGGCCTGACCGAGGAGATTCGTCAGCTCAAGAAGCTGAAGCGTAAGCTGAAGCTGGACTTGAAGAACGTGCTCGACGGCTACTACGACCTGCTCAAGGACGAGGGCCGTCCGCTGGCGGCGCCGGGAGAGCCGTTGGGCGGCGTCAGCCCGCTGGTTCCGCGGGCAGCCCAGCCGGCAGAAGCCTCCGCACGGCCGTCGGCGCCGGAGCTGGCTGGCGGCCCCAAGCCCGTCAAGATTGCCTGATCGAAGGCGCGCGCGCTTGGCTTCGAGTCCCGCCGATCGCCGCCGGCCCGAAACGCAGGACGCCGGCGCCGCCGCGCGGCGTGTAGCAGCCACGGCCACGGCGCAGGGCGTTCTGCTGCCTGTGAAGGTGATTCCCCGGGCCCGCGTGTCCGGAGTGGAGGGCGAGCTCGGAGGCGCTCTCAAGCTGAAGCTGACGAGCCCGCCGGTCGACAACAAGGCCAACGCCGAGTGCCAGTCCCTGGTCGCCGAGCTGTTCGGCCTGAGGCGCGGCGACGTCGAAATCGTCCGCGGGAGCTCCAGCCGTCAAAAAACCTTGCTGCTGAGAGGGGTTTCGCTGGAGCATGTCCAGGGCACGCTGGCCCGAGCGCTGGCTGACCGGTCCTGACCCGACCGCACCCGGAATCCGCCCCGGACCCTCTTGACCTGGAGCGAGGCGAACATGTTGACCCCCGAAAATCTCTACGACTCCGTGCAGGAGTGCGTCGCAGCCATCCGCAAGAAGACGGCACACAAGCCGTCCGTCGCGATCATCCTGGGGACTGGCCTGGGCGGCCTGGCTCGGGAGATCGAGGTCGTGGCCGAGTTCCCGTACTCGGACTTGCCGAACTTCCCGGTTTCGACCGTGGAGAGCCATCACGGCCGGCTGCTTCTGGGCCAGCTCTCCGGCCGCCCCGTCGTGGCGATGCAGGGCCGCTTCCACTACTACGAAGGCTATGCGCCTATCGAGATCACCTACCCGGTGCGCGTGATGAAGATGCTGGGCGCCGGCACGCTCATCTGCTCCAACGCCTGCGGAGCCGTCAACCCGCTCTACCGGCAGGGCGATCTCATGATCCTGGCGGACCACCTGAACTTCCAGGGCGCGAATCCGCTCATAGGCAAGAACGACGAGCGCTTTGGCCCGCGCTTTCCCGACATGTCGGAGCCGTACTCCAACGACCTGATCGCCAAAGCCGAGGAGCTGGCCCTGAAGCTCTCGATTCCAGTGCGCCAAGGGGTCTACCTGGCGCTGCAGGGCCCTAACCTGGAGACACGCGCGGAGTACCGGATGATCCGCACCCTGGGCGCCGACGTGGTCGGCATGTCGACAGTGCCCGAGATCCTCGTGGCCCGCCACATGGGGATGCGCACTTTCGCCGTCAGTGTCATCACGGATATGTGTCTGCCCGACGCGCTCGCCGAGGCGAACATCACGGAGATCATCGCAACCGCCAACAAAGCCGAACCGAAGCTGACGAAGCTCCTGGCGGAGCTGGTGAGAGGGATCGACGGATGATCGAGGCCATCCGCTGGTCGCGAGAGGCAGTGCTGGTCCTGGACCAGCTCCAGTTGCCTCGAAAGGTTGAATGGGTCCGTTGTGTCCGTTCCGACGAGGTGGCCGATTGCATCGCCACCATGAAGATCCGGGGCGCGCCCGCAATAGGCGTCGCGGCCGCCATGGGGCTGGCGCTGGGCGTGCGCGAATCCGCTGCCCGGGAGGCTTCCTCGCTCGCCGACTTCTTTTCTGCCATCAGCGCGCGGATGGCGGCGACCCGGCCGACCGCGGTCAACCTCACATGGGCCATCGGCCGCATGCAGCAGACGTTCGCCGCCGCGCTGCCTCGCGGCCTGGAGGCCGTGCGGGCCGCCCTCGAGGAGGAAGCGCTCGAGATTGCCCGGCAGGACAGGGAGACCTGCGCGGCCATGGGCCGCCACGGCGCCACGCTCATCCCCAGGGACGCCCGCGTGCTCACCCACTGCAACACAGGTTCGCTGGCCACCGCCGGCTCAGGCACGGCGCTGGCCGTCGTCCGCGAGGCCCACGCCCGCGGCCGCGTGAAGCTCGTCTACGTCGACGAGACCCGGCCCTACCTCCAGGGGGCGCGCCTCACTGCCTGGGAGCTCGCACAGGACGGCATCCCTCAGCGTCTCATCGCTGACAGTATGGCCGCCTTCCTCATGGCGCGCGGCGAGGTCGATTTCGTGGTCCTGGGCGCCGACCGGATCGCGGCCAACGGAGACGTCGCAAACAAGATTGGCACCTATGGATTGTCCGTGCAGGCCCGCCACCACGGCGTGCCCTTCTACGTGGCCGCGCCGCTATCGACCGTCGACGTCCGCAAGGCGACGGGCGCAGACATCCCCATCGAAGAGCGGCCCGCCCGGGAGCTCACGGAGCTCGCCGGAGTCGCCATCGCCCCCGAAGGCGTGGGCGTCTGGAACCCCTCTTTTGACGTCACACCGCACCAGCACATCACCGGCATCATCACCGAGGTTGGCGTGCTACGTCCCCCGTACTGGCAGAGCATTCCGGAGGCCGTGCTCAAATCGGGCGAGACCTCGGGATTCTCGACCGCCTGAGAGTCTCGCGATGCTGCAATCCCGGTACCTGCATGCGATACGCGCCGCTTCCGCGGCGCTCTTCGCGTGTGGCTTCGGGAACGCCCACCGAACCTGGCTGTCGTTGCGTGACGGCTCCGCGATGTGCACGACCCGTGACGAGGCGCTGCTCTCCGAGGTCTCCTGGGAGGACCTGGTCCAGTCGGCTGTGTTCCGCAAGGCCGGGCCAGAGGACCGACTCGCGGCGGCCTTGCCCCTGCACAGGACCCTCTTCGCGCTGACGTCGCACCGCGCCCTCATCCAGACGACCCCGCCCAAGTCACTTGCGCTGACCGTCGGCGCCGCGGACGGCGTCGGGCTGCTGGCGAATCCTCCGGTGCCTCTGGTGGAACCGGCTCCGGACACGCCCGCGGACCGGTTCGCCGAGCGCGTCGCCCGCGCTCTCCGGAAGGGACCTCTCGTGCTGGTCCGGGCAACCGCGGTCCTGGCGGCCGGCCAGGATCTCGAGAGCGCAGCCCGGCTCGTCTGCGAGCTGGAGGCGCGCGCCAGGCAGTGGACCACACCCCGCAAGGCCACTTGCGGTTGACCGGACATCCCCGCATCGAGCGAGACGACCATGGACTACAAATCGACGATCAACCTGCCCGTCACGGACTTCCCGATGAAGGGTAACCTCCAGCAACGCGAGCCCGCGATGGTGGAGCGCTGGCAGAGCACCGATCTCTACGGTCAGCTTCAGACCCGGGCCCAGGGCCGGCCCCGCTTCGTCCTCCACGACGGCCCTCCGTATGCCAACGGCGACATACACCTGGGCACGGCGCTCAACAAGGTGCTCAAGGACTTCGTCGTGAAGTTCAAGCAGCTGGCCGGATTCCAGGCGCCGTACGTGCCCGGCTGGGACTGCCACGGCCTCCCCATCGAGCTCAAGACGATGGAGGAGAACAAGGGGCTGACCGACCCGGCGACGATCCGGAAACGCTGCCGCGAGTACGCCCAGCGCTTCATCGACAAGCAGCGGACCGACTTCATCCGATTGGGCGTTCTGGGCGACTGGCAGAACCCGTACCTGACGATGAGCGCGACCTACGAAGCGACCCAGCTGGACGTCTTCGCAACTCTCGTCGAGCGCGGGCTGGTCTTCCGCGAACTCAAGCCGATCCACTGGTGCCCCAGGTGCGAGACCGCGCTGGCCGAGGCCGAGATCGAGTACGAGGACCACGCCTCTCCGTCGGTGTTCGTGCGCTTCGAGGCACGCAAGGAGACCTTGCCCGGGGAGTTCGCGGCCGTGGCCGGTCCGGTCTACTTCGTGATCTGGACCACCACGCCGTGGACGCTTCCGGGGAACGTGGCGATCGCCTTCCACCCGGAGCACGCCTACGCGCTCTACGAGGTCGCGGGTGTCGCCTATGTCGTCGCCAAGGAGCTCGCTTCCAAGTTCGCATCCCGCGCCGGTCTGGCGCTGGGAGAGCCCCTGGCCGAGCTGCCCGGCAAGCGACTGGAGGGGCTCGCTTGCCGGCATCCGTTTCTCGACCGGGATTCGGTGGCGGTGCTGGCCGATTTCGTCAGCCTCGACGATGGCACCGGCATCGTGCACACCGCCCCGGGCCACGGTGACGAGGACTACCACGTCGGCCTGCGTTACAAGCTGCCGATCCTCTCGCCCATCGACTCGCGCGGGCACCTGACGCACGAGGCCGGTCCGTTCGCCGGGCTCTTCTACGAGAAGGCCAACGGACGCATCCGCGAGCACCTGGCCCAGAGCGGCGCATTGCTGGCCTCCGAGGAGATCCAGCACTCCTATCCGCATTGCTGGCGGTGCAAGAAGGCGGTCATCTTCCGGGCGTCGCCCCAGTGGTTCGTCGGCATCGATCGGGGCAAGTCCACCGTGCGGCAGCGCGCGCTCGACGAGATCCAGAACGTGCGCTGGATCCCGCCGGTCGGGATCAAGCGGATCGGCGGGATGCTGGAGAACCGGCCCGACTGGTGCATCTCACGCCAGCGGATCTGGGGGGTCCCGATCCCGGTCTTCTACTGCCAGGACTGCGAGCGCGAGACGCTGGAGCCGGCCATCGTCCGGCACGTGGCCGCCATCGTCCGGGCCGAAGGCGGCGAAGCCTGGGTCGAGAAGCCGGCCGAAGAGCTCTTGCCCCCGCAGGCTCGCTGCGCGCACTGCGGCAGCCGGCGGCTCCGGAAGGAAAAGGACATCATGGACGTCTGGCTCGATAGCGGTGTGAGCCACGCGGCCGTGCTCACGACGCGCCAGGAGCTCGCTTGGCCCGCGGATCTCTACCTCGAGGGCAGCGACCAGCATCGCGGGTGGTTCCAGACCTCGCTCCTGACCTCCATCGGCTACCGGGACCAGGCGCCGTACCGCCAGGTGCTGACGCACGGGTTCGTGGTCGACGAGGAAGGCCGCAAGATGTCCAAGTCGCTCGGCAACGTCATCGTGCCGCAGGAGATCGCCAAGGACCTGGGGTGCGAGATCCTGAGGCTCTGGGTCGCCAGCGCCGACTACACGACCGACATCAAGGTGAGCAAGAACATTCTGGGGCAGTGCACCGATATGTACCGGCGCATCCGCAACACGCTCAGGTTCATGCTCGGCAACACTTCGGACTTCGATCCGGCGGCCGACCACGTGCCGCACGCGGAGCTGGAGGAGATGGACCGCTGGGCCCTGGCGCTGCTGGCCCAGACGTTGGAACAGGCGTCGCAGCACTACGAGCAGTACCGCTTCTACATGGTGCTGCACCTCTTGCACAACCTGTGCGCGGTGGAGCTTTCGGCCTTCTACCTGGACATCCTGAAGGACCGGCTCTACTGCTCGCACAAGCGGGACAAGGTGCGGCGGTCGGCCCAGACGGCGCTCTGGGAGTGGTGTCGGGGTTTGGTGACGATGCTGGCGCCGATTGCCAGCTTCACTTCCGAAGAGGCGTTCGGCCACATGAACTGGGACGGCGAACGGCCCGCCAGCGTGTTCTTGACCGACTGGCCCAACGCCGACGAGAGCTGGAAAGACCCGATGCTGCTGGCGCGCTGGGAGCGCATCTCGGCTTTCAAGCGTGCGGCTTCGAAGGCGCTGGAAGCCGCCCGGGAGAAAAAGGTCATCGGCAGCTCGCTGGAGGCACGGCTGAGCGTCTACGTGCCGGACGACGCGCTCAGGCTGGACATCGACCGCAACCGCAAGCTATACGAGGAAGTCTGCATCGTCAGCCGTCTGGCGCTCGCCGACGCGGCCGATCAGATGACGCACGACGTGCGGCTGGCCGCGCCAGAGTCGTCGGAGTTTCTCCCGGGAGTTCTGTTCGGAGTGACCGAGGCGAGCGGGACGCGTTGCGAACGGTGCTGGAAGCACCTCAAGGACGTGGGACAGAATGCCGGGCATCCGGGGCTATGCGCCCGGTGCGCCGACGTCGTCACACGGATTCAAGGGTAGGTAGAGACGATGGCCAAGACCGAGACAGCTCGAGAGACCGGGGCGACCAGCAAGTTCGTCGGCTTCACGCTGGGCAAGGAGGAGTACGCGGTCGACATCCTGAAAGTGAAGGAGATCAAGCTGATGCTCTCCATCACCCGGGTGCCGAAGGCGCCGCCGTTCGTCGAGGGTGTGATCAACCTTCGGGGCGAGATCATCCCGATCATCGACCTGCGCAAGAAGCTGTCGCTTCCGGTGAGCCCGCAGACGGAGGACTCGCGAATCATCGTCGTGGAGCTCGACGACCGGCTCGTGGGGATCATCGTCGATAGCGTCAGCGAGGTCCTGGAGCTCCCCGAAGACAAGATCTCGCCCCCCCCGCCCATCATCGCGGGGATAGAGGCCGAGTACCTGCGAGGTGTGGGCCGGCTCGGCGATCGCTTGCTGATCCTGCTCGATCTGGATAAGATTCTGACCGTACAGGAAAAGAGCGAGCTGAAGCGCGTCTAGGCCCGGCCGAATGGACGTCGATCTCTCCGAATACGTCGACGAGTACCTGATCGAGCTGGAGGAACAGCTCGAGCGGTTGAGCAGCTGTCTGCTCTCGCTGGAAAAGTCGCCGAAGGACAAGGATCTCATCAAGGAGATCTTTCGGTACACGCACACCATCAAGGGTTCGGCGTCGACGATGGGGTTCGACGACATCGCGACCGTGAGCCACGCCTTCGAGGATGTGCTCGGCGAGGCGCGGGAAGGCACGATCGCCATCACGCCGCCGGCGCTGGAGACGATGTTCCGGGCCTACGACGCCATCCACGCGGCCAAAGAGAACATCACGGCCGACGTGAAGTCCCCGATCGACGCCGCCGGCATCGCGGCGCGGCTGC
>JACPRK010000119.1 GCA_016190005.1 Candidatus Wallbacteria bacterium
AATCCGTCGCCCTACATGTACCTGCTCGACACTGGTGACCTCGGAATTCTCGGTACCAGCCCCGAGGCGCTCGTCAAGGTGACCGACGGTTTGGCGGAGGTGATGCCGATCGCCGGCACGCGCCGTCGCGGCGTGGACGAAACCACCGATCGGGCAATGGAAGCGGAGCTCCTCGCGGACGAGAAGGAAAACGCCGAGCACGTCATGCTGGTCGACCTGGCGCGCAACGACCTGGGTCGCGTCTGCGAGTATGGGTCCGTCGAAGTCTCCGACTTCAGGCGCGTCGAGCGCTACTCGCACGTGATGCACCTGGTGAGCCGCGTCCGTGGGCGAGTGCGCGAGGGGCTGACGCCGATGGCGGTCTTCAAGTCGTGCTTCCCCGCGGGCACCGTCAGCGGGGCGCCGAAGATCCGGGCGATGCAGATCATCGAGCGACTGGAGCCCGTGCCGCGGGGCGTCTATGCCGGAGCCGTCGTCTACCTGTCCTTCACCGGCAATCTCGATAGCTGCATCGCCATCCGCACGATGCTGGTGAGGGACGGTCTTGCGTGCGTGCAGGCGGGTGCGGGCATCGTTGCCGACTCGGTCCCCGAGCGCGAGTACCAGGAGACGCTGAGCAAGGCCTCTGCGCTGCTCGGTGCCATCGACGAGGCCCCCGGGAGGCGGCTCTGAGCTCGCGTGCCGCCCACGCGGCGCCGGAGGGTTTCCGGCCCAGCAAGGCGCTCGGGCAGAACTTCCTGGTCGACCCCAACCTGGCTCGCAAGCTGGTCGAGGCGCTGGAAGTCCTGCCGGGGATGCCGGTGCTGGAGATCGGCCCGGGAACGGGCGTCTTGACCGCTCGGCTCCTCGAGGCGGGGGCGACGGTCTGGGCCATCGAGAAGGACAAGCGGCTGGCTGAGCTCCTGCAGGAGAGATTCGGCAGCGAGCCTGGGTTTTCTCTGGTGCGGGGGGATGCCCTCGAGGCCGAGCCCGAGTTCGGCGGCGCCGCGCTCCCGGTCCGGCTCATCTCGAACCTGCCGTACTCGGTGACGACGCCTCTGTTGCTGCGGATTGTCTTCTGGGGGCTGCCACTGGAGCGGATTGTGGTGACCGTGCAGAAGGAGGTCGCCGACCGGATCGTTTCGAAGGGGGGCCGGGAGTACGGCCGGCTGTCCGTGTTGATCGGATTGTACGGACGTTCGCGAAAGCTCTTCGACTTGCCGCCGCAGGCCTTCAAACCGCGCCCGAACGTGCGGTCGGCGGCCCTGCTAGTGGAGCCCGACCCCGGGCGCCCCCCTCTGGCGCGCGGCTCGTTCCTGGAGCGGATCGTGAAGGTCGCATTCAGCGAGCGGCGCAAGCAGATGGCGAAGCTGGTCGCCGGCGCGCTCGGGCGGGAGCGGCCGGTGGTGGTCGCGTCGATGGCCGACTGCGGGATCGCCGAGACGGCGCGGGCCGAGGAAGTGGGGCCTGCCCAGTTTCTGGCGCTGGCGCGACGGCTGGAGCAGGGTTAGCAGAACTTCTTCAGGTCCTCCGGATGGCGCACGCCTCCAGGACGCGCTGGCCGAGCCTGGCGAACGGGACGACTTCCGACGCCAGCCCCTGCCGGATGGCTGCTGCGGGCAAGTCGGGCGTGTAAGCCGTTCCCGGGTCGAGGACCATCACCTGGCCGCCCGCCTTGCGGATGGCAGCGAGGCCTTCGATCCCGTCGACGCCGATGCCGCCCAGGAGGATGGCCAGCAGCCTGGCGCCGTAGACGCCGGCCACGTGCGACAGCGAGGCGTCCAGCCCTCCGGCAGCAGGGTCGGCGGCGTGCTCCGGAACGCAGCACCAGTGGCCGTCCCGGATCTCGTAGCCGCGGCCGGTGTTGGCGACGTAGACCGTCTCCGAGCCGATGCGGGTGCGGTCGGCCAGCACGGTCACGCGGACGCTGACCTCCGAGTTGAGCCACTCGGCGAAGCCAGCGGTCATGGCGGAGTTGAGGTGCGGGAGGAGGAAGACCGGCACCGGCATCGAGGCCGGTAGCGAGCGCAGCAGCGGGAGCAGGGGCGTCGTGCCGCCGGAGGTCGCTGCGATGACGACGGCCGTGAAGGGGCAGTCGCCCGGCGGCGGTACGCGTGGCGCCACGGTCGGGTCGAGGGCGCTGGCCTGCAGGGTGGCCGCGGCCACGGCGCGCACCCGATCCAGCAGCTTCTGTCTGGCAGACTCGAACTTCACGCCGTCGAGGAGGTTGTCGGGCTTGTTCAGAAACTCCAGCGCTCCCAGCCTCAGCGCCTGGAAGGCGGCCAGGGATTTCTCCCCGTGGGAGGTGTAGACGAGCACCTTCAGGGGCGTGTCCTGCATGATCGCCTTGAGCACGTCGAGGCCGCCGATGCCGGGCATCTCCAGGTCGAGCACCAGCACGTCGAGCTTGTTCTTGCGGACGATGTCGATCGCTTCGGCGCCGTTGGTGCCGATGTCCACGACTTCGATGTCCGGCTGATCCTTGAAGACCGACGACAGGAACTCCCGCACCATCGCGGAATCGTCCACGGCTGCCAGACGAATCATGCCAGTCACGCTACACGCCCTGGGAGTGTGCCGTCAATCCTGGGTTGGGCTCTAGAACGTGAGGACCTTGGCCGTGGCGAACAGGGTCTGGAGCATCTCGAGCATCGAGATCATCTCGCCGACGCGCAGCTCGCCCTCCAGGTGGAAGTGATCGAGTGAGGCTCGATTGACCTGGATCTTGGTCCCCTGAGCCTCGAGCCGCTGCAGACTCTCGAGGGCCCGGGAGTTCTTGGCTGCCAGCCGCACGGCCGTGTTCAGGAGGAAGACGTAGCGGGGGGGCTGAGGGCTCTCGGAGAGCGTCAAGAGCAGGTTGGAAACCATCGTCGCGCCGTGCTCGGGGTCGTCGGAGGTCCAGGCATCGCGTGTCAGGACGACGGCAACGTCGGCCAGCGGCTGCGGCTTGCGCAGCCTCGGATCGGAGTCGAACTCGTGCTTGAACATCCGGACGAAGAACTCGCTGTCTTCGGCCGTTTCGGGGAAATCCGTGACCGGCCGGGCCTGGCGTGAAATCGGCTCCAGATGCGACTTGCTAACCGCTCGGGAGCGGCCGGAGCCGCGCCTCGGACTGGAGGCTGGGATTTCCGCTGTCCCGCGGCCCGAAGTCGACCTCGTGGACCGGGGCTCTCGCTGTTCGGCCGGGCCGGTGTCTTGCCCGCCCGACGTCTTCCTCTTCATTCCAAGAAACCCATCCTCCCCGAATCAGGGCTGAATGGCAAGTATACCCCAGCCCCAAGGCCGGCTTCAACATCCGTCGTCCCCGCGGGGGTCGCTGTATACTGCTGCTCTCCCGGGCCCCGGTTGCGCGGGCACGGAGGAAAGGAGCTTGCTGAATGAAGATTCTCGTCACCGGCGGGGCCGGGTTCGTCGGGTCGCACATCGTCGATCTGCTCCTCGAAAAGGGGCACCAGGTGCGGGTCCTCGACTGTCTGGAGCCACAGGTGCACGGGGCCGGTCGAGCGGTTCCCGGCTACCTGTCAACGGAGGCCGAGTTGATTGTCGGCGATGTGCGGGACCATGACGCGGTGCGTCGGGCTCTGAAGGGGGTGGAGGCCGTCTACCACCAGGCGGCAGCCGTCGGGGTCGGCCAGTCGATGTACGAGATCGAACGCTACGTCTCGGCCAACTCCCTGGGGGCGGCCGTTCTGCTCGACGCGATTCACCGGGAACGCTGTGAGCTGGCCAAGATGGTCGTGGCTAGCTCGATGTCGATCTACGGCGAGGGGCTCTACGTCTGCGGTGGGTGCGGGCCCGTCTACCCGAAGCTCAGGCCAGAGGCGCAGCTAACGGCCCGGCAATGGGAGATGCTCTGCCCCCGCTGCGGTGGCGCCACCCGGCCCGAGCCCACGCCGGAGGACAAACCGCTCTTCCCGACTAGCGTCTATGCCGTCACCAAGCGGGACCACGAGGAGCTCTTCCTCTCCGTTGGGGAGGCCTACCGGATTCCGACCGTGGCCCTCAGGTACTTCAATATCTATGGCCCCAGGCAGGCGCTGTCGAACCCGTACACGGGTGTGGCCGCCATCTTCAGCTGCAGGCTTCTGGCCGGCAACCGACCGCTGGTCTTCGAGGACGGCCTGCAATCGCGCGACTTCATCCACGTCCGCGATATCGCCCGGGCCAACCTGTTGGCGCTCGAGAGGCGCGGAGCGGATTACCAGGCCGTCAACGTGGGGTCCGGCCGCGCGACCAGCCTGCGGGAGCTCTTGGCGCTGCTAGCTGGGCGGCTAGGGGTCGAGTTCGAACCCGAGTACGTCAATCGCTTCCGCGCGGGGGACATTCGCCACTGCAGCGCCGACATCGGGCGAGCTCGAAGCCTTCTCGGATTCGAGCCGGCGGTCGCCTTCGCCGAAGGGGTCGATGACCTGGCGGCCTGGGCCCGCACGCAGCGGCCCGTCGACGGCGTCGACGCCGCCCGCGACGAGCTGGCGCGTCACGGCCTCATCCGGAGCTGAAAATCGCCCCTGCAGCCCCATGGAATAGTTACCGATATGAGGTATCATTCGGAGAAGGCGCGATGAACAACTCCTCTGGCATCAAGATGAAGTTCTGCGAATCGCTCGACCGATTCGTGGCCATCCGGTGCTTCACGACCCAGCAGCGCAAGGAGCTGTTCCAGAACGTCAAGATCACGGACAAGAAGTCCTACAAGCGGCTGATCATCAACGCCGCCGTGGTGAACTATCTGGACGAGATCGCTCCTTCGGTCTTCGGCAACGAGGAGTATCCGTTGCTGGGCGAGATCATCGAGCAGGAGCTGTACAACCTCTGCATCAAGGTCAACCCGGGGCTCGACATCAAGGAAGTGACCATCCAGGTCAGCGAGCAGGAGGCGGATCGTCAGATTCCCCTGCTCGGCTACAGCGCCGAGGTCGAGCCGGTCACCGAAGGTGGCCGGTTGTTGCAGATGGAGGACGAGCTCCGCAAGCGCGTCATCGGCCAGGACCAGGCCGTCGAAGTGGTCTGCCAGGCCATCCGCAAGGCCAAGGTCGGGCTCCGGAACCCGAAGAAGCCGATCGGCAGCTTCATCTTCGTGGGACAGACCGGCGTCGGCAAGACCGAGCTGGCCAGATCCCTCACCGCCTTCCTCTTCGGCAGCGAATCCGAGATGGTCCGCGTCGACTGCAGCGAGTACGCGATGAGCCACGAGTACTCCAAGCTGATCGGCGCTCCCCCCGGCTACATCGGCCACAACGACGGCGGCTACCTCACCGAGGCCGTCAAGAACAAGCAGCACTCCGTGGTCGTCTTCGACGAGATCGAGAAGGCCCACCGCAAGGTCCACAACCTGCTTCTGCAGATCCTCGAGGAGGGCGTCCTCACGGACGGCCGCGGCCAGCAAGTGAGCTTCCGCGAAACGGTCGTGATCATGACCAGCAACGTCGGCGTCGAATCGCTCGACACGATGTCCTCGGCCATCGGTTTCGCCCAGCAGAAGCCGAAGATAGACCAGGAGCTGAAGTCTCGGGAGACCCGCAAGTCGCTCGAGAAGGTCTTCCCTCCGGAGTTCCTCAACCGCGTCGACGAGATCGTCACGTTCCGGGCGCTCTCACGCGAGGACTGCGTCGCCATCATCGACATCATGCTTCGCGAAGTGGCGGAGCGGCTGGCCAACCTGGGCTTGTCGCTCGAGGTTACCCGGCCGGCCCGCGAGTTCCTCGTGGATCACGGCACGGACGCCAAGTACGGGGCCCGGCCGCTAAAGCGGGCCATCCACCGGCACGTGGAGAACCCGCTGGCGGGGCTTATCCTCTCCAGCAAGATCCACAAGAACGACCAGATCGTGGCGACCCTGAATGAAGAAAAAGACGACCTCGTCTTCGAAACCGTCAAAGAGAAAGACCGCAAAGCGCCATCCCATCCATGACCTCCTGGAGGTGATGGCCAGGCTCAGGGACAAGAAGAACGGCTGTCCCTGGGACCTGGAGCAGGACCACCGCTCGCTCAAGAGCTATCTGCTCGAGGAGACCCACGAGCTGGTCGAGGCGATCGACGGCGGCAGCGATCAGAAGATGGCCGAGGAGCTGGGGGACCTGCTGTTGCAGATCGTCTTCCATGCCCAGATGGCCAGCGAGCGTGGCGCGTTCGACTTCGGCGCCATCGCGGAGGGGATCTCGTCGAAGCTGGTGCGACGCCACCCGCACATCTTCGGCGACGTGAAGGTGAAGGACTCGGCCGAGGTGGTTCGCAACTGGGAGGAGATCAAGAAGACCGAGCCCGGCCGCAAGTCGATCTTCGACGGCGTGCCGAAGGACCTGCCGGCGCTCTTGCGAGCCTACCGCCTCCAGGAGAAAGCCTCCGTCGTCGGCTTCGACTGGAAGGCCGCGCACGAGGTGGCCGAGAAGGTGCGCGAGGAGATCGAGGAGTTCCTGGACGTGGCGCGCAAGAACGAGCGCCAGCGGATGGAGGAGGAGTACGGAGACATCCTCTTCAGCCTCGTCAACCTGGGCCGGTTCCTGGGCCTCAACGGCGAGTTCAGCCTCAACGCCGCCAATCGCAAGTTCACGGAACGCTTCGGCGCCATCGAGGCCGAGGCCCGCCGCCGCGGCGTCCGCCTGGAATCGATGACCCTCGAAGAGATGGACGCCGTCTGGAACTCGATGAAGGGGAAGGCTTGAGGAGTGAGACCTCAGGCGTCAGGAGTCAGGCTTCAGGCTTCAGGCCTCAGGCGTCAGGCGTCAGGCTTCAGGCCTCAGGCCTCAGGCTTCAGGCCCCAGGCGTCAGGCGTCAGGAGTCAGGCGTCAGGAGTCAGGCTTCAGGGGGGAGGGGATGTGAATCTATCCAAAGTTCCCCCAAGAACCGCTCGGGCTGAGCTCGTCGAAGCCCCGCATCGAAGCGGCTGTGGCCCCTCGATGGGCTAGGGCGAACGGTTCCAGGGAATCGGCTACAACCTCTCGGGCTTCAGGGGGAAGGCCGGAAAGCGCTGCTGTTGCGTGCCCGCGCCCTGCTGACTATTGCCTGCTCTCTTTCACCTTCCAACTCCTCGATTCTCGATTCTCAATTCTCCATCCTGAACAACGCTTCCACGAACTCGTCGGCACGGAAGTTGTCCAGGTCGTCGATGCCTTCGCCGACGCCGAGGAAGCGGATGGGGACCTCGAGGTAGTCGGCCAGGGCGACCAGCACGCCGCCCTTGGCGGTGCCGTCGATTTTCGTCAGGCACAGGCCGGTGATGGGTACCATCTCGTTGAACACCTTGGCCTGACTGATGGCGTTCTGGCCGGTCGTGGCGTCGAGGATCAGGAAAGTCTCGTGCGGTGCTTCAGGGACGACCTTCTTGATGACGCGGTTGACTTTACCCAGTTCATCCATCAGGTTGCTTTGGGTGTGCAGCCGGCCGGCCGTGTCGATCATGACCAGGTCGCAGCCGCGGGCGCGGGCGGCATTCATGCCGTCGAAGACGATGGCGGAAGGGTCGGCGCCGGCCTCGCCGCGGACGAGCTCGCATCCCAGGCGCTGGCTCCAGACGGTCAACTGCTCGATGGCGCCGGCACGGAAGGTATCGCCCGACACGAGGAGGATTCGCTTGCCGTAGGCCTGGAAGAGCCGCGCCAGCTTGGCGATGGTCGTGGTCTTGCCGACGCCATTGACGCCGACGATGAGAACCACGCTCGGCACGGCGTCCAGATTCAGCGGCTGCAGATTTCGGCTTAACCTCTCCCTGAGGGCCTCCTTCAGAGCGGCCAGCGCCTGCTCGGAGCTGAAGGCCGGGTCGGCCTCCGCACGCCGTCGGAGTAGGTCGACCATGTCGGTCGTCGCCTTCGGTCCGACATCGGCCTGCAAGAGGATCGCCTCCAGGTCGTCCAGCACGGCAGGGTCGAACTTCTGCGACACACCGAACAGCCCGCGGATCTGATCCGTGAATCGGCCTCGGGTGCGCGTCAGCCCCGTCGTTAGCCGCGCCAGCCAGCTCGCGCGCTCCGCTGGCGGGGGAGGCGGCGCCAGCCGTCCGGCGTGGCCCGGCGTTACAACCGAGGTCTGGGCCTTGGGCTGCTCTGCCGCGGGCTCAGCCTGGGCCTCGCCGGCCGGCTTCGCCTCGCCCTGCTTGCGCCACCAAAGGAGTGCCATGCCGACGATGTACCACGAAGCGCCGCCAAAACTGAAGTCGAAAGCTCCTGCTACGCGAGACCGCCGCGCGCGCGCCGAAGCAGCTCGCAGAAGTCGGGCGGCAGCGGCCGGCTGCAGACAACGGGGTTGCCGGTCACGGGGTGCGTGAAGCGCAGCCGGGCAGAGTGCAGAGCGACGCCGGCGAAGATGCCGGCCCTGGCCCCGTAGGCGACGTCGCCCACCAGCGGGTGCTTTGCATAGGAGAAGTGGACGCGGATCTGGTGCGTCCTGCCGGTGTGCAGCCGCACGCGCACCAGCGTCGTGTCGGGAAACCGCGCCACCACCAGGAACTCCGTCAGCGCCGCACGCCCGCGATCCTCGTCGACCCGCATGCGCGTGCGGTGCACCGGATGGCGCGCGATGGCCCACCTGAAGAATCCGTGTGCTGGCACCACTGCCCCGTGTACCAGGGCGAAGTAGTTCTTCACCACGGTGCGTGCCTGGAATTGGGCTGCCAGCAGCCGCTGGACCACGTCGGTCTTGGCTACCACCAGCAGCCCCGTCGTCTCCCGGTCCAGCCGGTGGACGATGCCAGGCCTCAGCTCACCGTGGATGCCGCCCAGGTCCTTGCAGTGCCCGAGCAGCGCATTCACCAGGGTGCCCACGGTGGTGCGTCCGCTGGCCGGGTGCGTCAACATCCCGCGCGGCTTGTTGACGACCAGCAGGTGCTCGTCCTCGAAGCAGACGTCGAGCGCGACCTCCTCCGCCTCCAGCGCCACGGCGACCGGATCGGGTACTCGCACGACAACCGTCTCTCCCCCCGACAGCCTCGAGGCCGGTTTGCACGGCTTGCCGTCGACGGTGACGTGCCCCTGCTCGATCAGCAGCTTCAGATGCTCGCGCGAAAACTCGGTCAGGCTCTTAGCCAGGAAGACATCCAGTCGCCCGGGGGCAAAACCAGGCGGGCACGAGAGCCTCAGCTCACGCGGCATTCTTGGCGGGTCCCGACGGCGCGGCGGTCTCGGGGACGCTCCTCAGGTAGGCGTGCGTCATGGCCGCGACGGCGACCATCATGACGCACGCGAGCTGCCCGGGCGAAAGCCCCAGCGTGTACGGCTCCAGGTCGTTGTCGGCGCGGATCAGCTCGAGCGGGAACCGGATCAGCGCATAACCGTACGCGTAGCCGACCATCACCATCCCGGCGCGGTGCGGCCGATCGATCAGCCGATCGAGCAAGAAGACCAGAGCCAGGAGCAGCGCGAGCTCGTAGATCTGCGTCGGGTGGCGCAGCGGCCAGCTCCCGTCCGGGCCGGCCGGCGGCATGTGGAGCGCCCAGGGCAGCGAGGTCAGGTCGCCGAAGCAGCATCCGTACAGAAAACATCCGATGCGTCCACTGGCGTGCGCCAGCGGCACGGCCGGCCCGAACCGGTCGAGCACGGGCCAGAGCGGAAGCCCCCGCGCCTTGACGTAGCCAATCCCGCTGGCCAGCGCCAGGAGCAGCCCCCCGTGGAACGCCAGGCCACCGTTGCTGATCTGCAGGACCGACTTCAAGTCCGGATAGTGGCTGGGGGCCAGCGCCACCGCCATCAGCCGGCTTCCGGCCACGCCGGTGATGACCAGGATGATGAACAGGTTCAGCACGTGGGCGTCCTCCACGCCGATCTTCTCGCACCGGCGGCTGACGTAGAGGTACGAGATGAGGAACCCGACGGCCAGAAACGTGCCGAAGGAGTAGACCGGGCGGCCGGCAATTTCGAAGAGAACGGGGTACACGGTTCAGAGCTATTCTATCGTTCGGGCACGCGTACGCTCAGCGTCGGCTTTCAAGCGGGCGAGGTGAAGCACGGCCGCCAGACCGATCGTGGCCAGGCTTATCGACTGCGAGACGGAGAGGCCGGCCAGGTAGGTGCCGCCCCTGAAGTCCCCGCGAAAGGTCTCCACCAGGAACCGGCCGGCGCCGTAGAGATACAGGTAGCCGACCATCAGCATCCCTGCCCGGTGAGGTCTGCGGAACGCGGCCAGAGCGAGCGCCATGATCGCAGAGCAGACCAGCGCTTCGTAGATCTGGGTCGGATGGCGCGCCACATGGGCGCCGGGGCCGTGAGCCAGCCTGAGCGCCCAGGGCACGGTGGCGGGCGCTCCGTAGCAGCAGCCGTTCATCAGGCAGCCGAGCCTGCCGAGGATCTGCCCCAGGCAAAGCCCTGCGGGCACGATGTCGGCGAAGATGCCGACCGGGATGCCGGCGCGCCAGGCTCCGAGGACCCCGGTGAGCGCGCCGCCGATCAGGCCGCCGTAGTAGACCAGGCCGCCGCGGTGGAGCTGAAAGATCTCACCCGGGGCCAGTGCGAAGTGCTGCCAGTTTACGAGGACGAACACCGCCCGCGCCCCGATGATGGAGGCGACCAAGACCGCCAGCAGGATGTTCGTGACAGTCCCGGGGTCCAGCCCGAGCTGCTCGGCCTGGCGAGTGGCCAGGTGGACGCCGAAGACGAACCCCAGCGCCAGCAGGACGCCGTAGGTGTGGATCTCGAACCCCTCGAGGCGGAGCAGGACGGGGAACATGAAGGGCTGGACCCCGCCTCGGAGGCGTCAGGAAGCGGCCTGCACGCGGCTGCGGGTGCGCGCGAAGTCGCGGATGACGTCAATGACGATCAGCCCGACTCCGATGTTGATGATCGTGTCGGCCAGGTTGAAGACCGGCCAGTGGTGGGGGCCCCAGTGGGCGTCGATGAAGTCGATCACGTGCCCCAGGAAGACTCGATCGATCAAGTTCCCGACCGCGCCCGCCATGATGCAGACCAGCGCCACGCGGACCAGCTTCTCGTCTTCACCGATCATGGTCAGGTAGGCGACGATGATGCCGATCGTGAAGAGCGCCATCATGATGAACATCTTCGTCTCGCCCGGGAAGAGCCCGAACGCGGCGCCGAGGTTGGTGACGAGCGTCAGGTCGAGGTAGCCGGGAATCAGCACGACCCGGTTGCCCGGGACTCCGCCCAGGAAGTGCCACATCCCCAACTTGCTGAGCTGGTCCAGGACAATCAGGGCGATGCCCGCTCCGAAGAGCGTCCGCGAGCCGATCAGCTTGAAGAAATTTTTCACGAGGAAGAAGGGCCAGATGGCCAGCAGGGTCAACGCGAAGCCGGCGTAGATGGCGAGCCAGAGCGGCAGATCCGTCGGCCTGAATCGTTCGCTTTCGTCGGCGGGAGTGTGCATGGGATGCGGGATTCCTGCGTCATTTTACAGCTCCTGGCGAATCCGGCACAGTCGCGCATCGCGCACGGCTAGGATCGAGCTCGTCCAGTCGGTCCTCACGGACGGCCTGTCGAACCGATTCCATGAACCGGGCATAGACCCAGAGGTTGTGGAGTGTGGCCAATCTCAATGCTGCGACTTCGCCGGCCCGGAACAGGTGGTGCAGGTAGGCCCGGCTGTGGCTCTGGCATGTCATGCATCGGCAGTCCGGGTCGATGGGAGAAGCATCGGAGCGGAAGGTGGCGTTTTTCAGGTTCAGATGGCCTCCGGGGACCAGGACGTGCGCGTGGCGCGCCAGCCGGGTCGGAAGCACGCAGTCGAACATGTCGACGCCCAGCTTCACGGCCCGCCAGATGTCATGGAGCGTTCCGACGCCCATCAGGTACCTGGGCCGGTCCTCGGGCAAGAGCGGCACGGTCGCCGCCAGCGTGTCGAACCCCAGCTCCTTGGGCTCCCCCACGGAGAGCCCCCCCACGGCGTGGCCGTCGCAGCCGAGCGCCACGACCTGCTCGACCGACCAGCGCCTCAGCGGCTCCGAGAAACCGCCCTGCACGATGCCGAAGAACTGGTTAGCGTTCTTGCGACGCTCGTGGAAGCGCGCGTGGCTGCGGTGGGTCCACCGGAAGCTGCGCTCGGTCGCCTCGCGCACGTACTGCTCATCGGCCGGCCAGCGCACGCACTCGTCGAACGCCATCACCACGTCGCTGTCGAGCGCGAGCTGCATGTCCACCGCCAGCTCGGGGGTGAGGAACAGCTGGCTACCGTCCAGGTGGGAGGCGAACCGGACGCCCTCTTCGCGGATCTTCAAGAGCTTGGCTAGGCTGAAGACCTGGAAGCCTCCGCTGTCGGTCAGGACCGCCCCGTCCCATGCCATGAACTTGCGAATGCCGCCGAGCTCTTCCATCACCTTCGGGCCGGGCCGCAGCAGCAGGTGGTAGGTGTTGGCCAGGATGAGCCGGAAGCCTAGCCCGGCTACGTCTGCGCTGGAAAGGGACTTGACCGACGCCTGCGTGCCGACGGGCATGAAGACGGGCGTCTCGAGCTCCGCGTGCTCCAGCGTCAGGCGGCCGGCGCGGGCGGCCGAGCGGCTCGAGCGGGCAAGGACGGTGAAGGTCGTCATGGAGCTCTTTCCCGGCGCGGCGCGGCGCCCTCCTGCCTAGGGAAGACCGGCGAGACCTGATGACGCAATGCGTCACGATCGGGCTCGCGCGCCGGGGCCGACAGCAGCTTCTCCAGCTCGCGGACGTTCAGCGCCAGATAGGCGCGCTTGAGCGCGTCGACCGTCGCAAACGAGGGGTCCTCTTCGCCGATCCTGGCCATCAGGTAGGTGACGTTTTCGCGCAGCATGCGCTCTGCGGCCTCCGAGTCCCCTCGGGAAAGTGCCAGGCGAGCGGCCTCCAGGTAGGCCTTGTAGCACTCCACCGAAAGCTCCTTGGCCCGCTCGAGGGCTTCGCGGGCTGCGACGGGCTGGTTCGCGCCCGCCAGCGCCAGGCCCAGCATGCACCAGGCGTCCGGGTCGGCCGGGGCCATTGCCACTGCGCGCCGAAAGACGGCCATCGCCTGCTCCTTGCGGCCCAGCGCTTGCAGGACTACGGCGCGGTTGACCGCGGAGGCGCAGTCCAGGTGAAGACGGGCGGCCGTCTCGAAGAGCGCCAGGGACTCCTCGCGGCGGCCCGTGGCCTCCAGAACGCGTGCCAGGAGCGCGACGGCGGGGCCGTTGCTCGAGTCATGGAAGAGCGAGCGCTTGAGCGCTTTCTCGGCGTCCAGCAACCTGCCGGCCGCGAAGAGGCGCTGGCCCGCTCCCAGGTGGGCACTAGAGAGGTAGCCCATCGCAGCGTGGGCCGCAACGAGTGCGCAGGCCGCGGCGATCCACGCCTTCGGCCAGAGCGGCCAGAGTGGGTCGAGCTTAGGGCGAGGTCGCGGGTTCCAGCCCGGCAGCGCCAGCGCCAGCACGGCCGTCGCCAGGAGTGCCGTGGCGGGCGTCTGGAGCGGGAAGCTCGTCAAGCCGGCCACGGCGACGGCAGCCGCTGCTGCCAGAGCCCCGGCACGTTCGGCCTGGGCGCCCGCAATCGTCGCGCGTACCAGGAACAGGAGCAGGAACCCTGCCGGAAAGCCCAGCTCGAAGATGGTCTGTAGCCAGTCGTTGTGAAGCTCGCGGTGATTGCGCGTGGTGCGCCACTCACCTGCCGCCAGTCGCGCCGGGTCGGAGTCGATTCCGCGGAACCGGGCCTCCGAGAGTTGTTGAAAGGTGTTCGCGAAGCTGCCCGGGCCATGACCGAAGACGGGCCGCTGCAGGCACGCGCGGGCGCTGATCGACCAGGCCGTCAGCCGCGCGCGCGCCGTGGGGCTCTGGCTCCAGACGCCGACCGCCACGCAGACGCCGACCACGAGCGCCAACGCGGCGCCCAGACGCTGCCCTCGCGCTCGCGCGGCGCCAAACGCCAGCAGGACGTAGCCCGCCGCGACCAGCGCCAGCATCGCTCCCCGGCAGGTCGTGAGGAAGAGCACCACTCCCATCATCAGGGCCGCCAGGAGCCGCAACCGCCGTGAGGCACTCGGAGTGGCGCGCCAGGGCTGCCAGGCCGCGAGCGGGATGGCTATCGCCAGCCAGACGGCAAGGTGGTTGCGATTGCCGAGCAGCCCGATCGGCTCCTCGCCGGTTCCGAAGAGCGTCAGCGGAACGTGAAACCACTGCGCTAGACCGACGCCGGCGTTGATCGCGCCCGCGACCAGTGTTGCCTGGACCGCGGCTCGCCGCGCCTCTTCCGAGGCCCGCAGGAGCGCGAAGACTGCCAGGAAGGGAAGTGCCCGCACGACGACCCCGACCCCCAGCGCCGTCTCGAAGTTGACGGTCGCCGAGAGCAGCGCCCAGAGAAAGAGCGCTGCCAGCCGCAGATCGCCGCCATTGGCCGGAAGAGCCCGGCCCCAGTCGAGCAGCCGGCTCGAGTGCCAGGCCGCGGCGGCGGCGGCCGCCAGCGTCAGCAGCAGCGTCTTCACCGGCAGAAACGGCTGGGCGGGCGCGCTCGACCAGACCAGTGGTACCAACAGGAACAGCGCGTAGACGAGCGGCTGGGCGGCGATGGGCGGCAGGTCCGCGGTCGCGTTTGCAGCCGTCTCGTTTCGGTTTGCCAAGGGTCTCAACGTGCCCCGGCTGGCCTTCCGGGTGCGCGCTCGGGCGCCAGGAGGGCTTCGATCTCGGACAGCCGGGAACCGTCCGTCAGCCTTCCATCCGGGCTCAGCCCGCAGGCGCCGTACGGCTCGTTGACCAGCACCCATCGCGTGCCGTCGCGCCGCGCAAAGAGGACGACGAGTGCGCCGGGCTTCACGGGCCGCAGGGTGTATTGACTGCCGTCCATGCCATAGAGGACCCAGACCGGGCCTTCCGGAGGGCTCCCCTTGAGCGCCCGGTCCACGCGCGCGCGGATGACGCGGTGCGGCACACGCGCAGGCACGGAGCCCCCGCGCTCCCGGGCTGACTGGCGTGCCTTGCCAATGGCCGCGACCAGCTCCCGCGACGGGCGCTTCGCGTCGGAGTCTACCCGAGCCAGCACGATCAGGTCGGCCGCCGCAACGCGGTCGCGCAGCGCCAGCGGCAGGTTCAGGCCGGGTGCCAGTTCGGAGGCGGCCGCCGCGAACGCCAGGACTACCGGGAGGAAATAGAGCCGTCTTCTTGGGTTCATAGGACAATCATGCCGTCGCCGAAGCTGTAGAAGCGGAACCGCTGTTCGATCGCCTTGCGGTAGGCTTGCTGGACCAGCTCGCGCCCGGCGAAGGCGCTGACCAGCACGAGCAGGGACGTCCGCGGTAGGTGGAAATTCGTGATCAGCGCGCCAACGTTTTTGAACCGGTGGCCGGGCCGGATGAAGAGGTCCGTCCAACCCGCCTGGCCGTCCCCGCCACCAGCCTCCTCGACCAGGCTCTCCAGCACCCGGACGGAAGTGGTACCGAGCGCCACGATGCGCCGTCCGGCCGCGCGTGCCTGCTCGATGCGTCCGAACGCGGCTGCTCCGACCTCGAAGCGTTCCCGGTGCATGACGTGCGCCGAAAGCTCCTCGGTGCGGATTGGCAGAAACGTCCCCGGTCCGACGTGCAGGGTGACATCGACGAGCTCCACGCCGCGGGCGCTCATCCGATCGAAGTCGGCGCGGTCGAAGTGGAACCCGGCTGTCGGTGCGGCAACGGCTCCCGGGCTTGCCGCGTAGCACGTCTGGTACTCCTCCGGGTCGAGGACCGTCGTGTGGACGTAGGGCGGCAGCGGCATCGTACCGGCGCGCGTCATGCACTCGTAGGCCTCGGAGTCCGCTGCGAACCGGATCCGCCGGGTGCCATCGGCGCCGCCAGGCTCGACCGCTGCTCTGGTCGTGCCGGCGAGCTCGAGGATGTCTCCGGGTTTCAGCCGCTTTGCCGGCCGGGCCAGCGCCTCCCAGAGACCGCCGCCGAGCGGATGGCAGAGCAAGATTTCCACTTCGAGTCGACGGTCCGGCCCGCCGCCCCGGCCGGCGCGGTGCCGCACGGCGCTCAGGCGCGCGGGCAGCACGCGCGTGTCATTACGGACCAGGACGTCGCCTGGGGCGAGTAGCGCGGGCAGGTCGCGCATCGAGCAGCACTCGATCCGGCCGGTCTTGCGGTCCAACACCATCAGACGCGAGGCCTCCGATCTCGGCCGCCTCGACTGCGCGATGAGCTCCTCGGGCAGCTCGTAATCGAAGTCGGAGAGGCGCTCACCGCTGGCGACGGGTGGCGGCTGCGTGTCCGGCCGGCGGGCCTGCTGGGCAGTGAAAGTCATCGGGAGGCAGGCGCGGCCCGGGGCCTGGCGGGCGCGATTCGGGCAGCGGGAGCCGGTGCCGCGGCGGCCTCCGGCGCGCGGCGGGGAGACAGGGAGCCGGCGGACGCCCCGGGCGCCCGGGCAGTCGGCGTCGCCACTGGGGTCGAAGGAGCCGATTCCGGGCGGGAGCCCGTGAGTAGCCACTGGCATGAGGCGACGACATCCTCGGGGTTCGAGACCATGAAACTCAGATTGAGCCGGTATCTCGGGGCCCACATCTTCCGGCTCTCCGCGGGGATCGACTTGACTTCCACGTCGCGCGGATCGAAGTCCTTGAACAGGTAGAGCAGGCCGATGGCGAAGTCGAGCGGAACGTCCGTCTTCACGTAGCCGAACAGCGTGTTGAAGTTGATGGCGAGAAGCGCGATCACCTTCGGGCTCTTCAATCGCTCCAGAAAGGCCTTGGCGAACTTCTGCTGGCGTTTCATCCGGCCGAAGTCGCCCGCCGCGTCATGGCGGAACCGCACGTACCCCTTGGCGCTGACGCCGTCCAGGATCTGAGGGCCGGGCATCAAATGGATGTGAAGACCGCCTGCGTTGTCGTCGTAGTCCATTCGCTTCTCGACGTCGATCGGCACGCCGCCCGCCAAGTCCACCACACGCTCGAAGAGCTCGTAGTTCACGACCACATGGTGATCGACCTTCACTCCCGTGTACGCCTCCACGGTCGATTTGGAAAGCTCCGCGCCCCCGAAGAAGTAGGCGTGGTTCAGCTTGTCCATGCTTTCGCCCTTGTGGTGCAGCATCACGTAGCTGTCCCGCGGTATTGACAGCCCTCGAATCTGCTTGTTCGCCATGTCGATCCGCACCAGCATCACCGCGTCGCTGCGCCCGCGTTCCCCCTTCATGTCATCCGCGCCCAGCACGAGAAACGTGAGCGACTTGACGGTCTTGACCGCCTCGTCGACGCGCCGGATGCCGCCGCGGACCTTCGCGTACGTGACGGCCAGAAACGAGCTGACCAGTACGCAGAACACCACCACCAGCAGGCCGACCGCCTTGTAGATGAAGGAGTAGCGCAGCTTGTTGGCCAGGAACGACGGGACGCTCTCCGAGGAGAAGGCGGCCACCGCCCGCCACGGATCTGCGGCCAGCGCTCGCGCCCGGGAGCCAGCGGCGCTCGGCTCCGTGTCTGCGCGCTCGCCCGGACGCCGTGAGACGTAGCTCTTGAAGCGGCGAAACGCCAGGCGCCGCTGTCGCGCGGCATTGACCCGGTAGTCAATCATCGGAAGCGCACCAGAGTATCACCGAAGCCTGTTCCTTTCAATCGTATCGTCCATGTTCGCACAGATTGTTCATCCGCGCCCCCGTAATTGTCGATGAGGAGGGTGATCTCATGCGCCAGATGGACGTTCGGCGGTTGTGGACGGGCCTCCGCGCGGCGGCGCTCGCCGTGGCGGCGGGCGGCTGCATCGTGCCGGCCCCGTCGGCTGCGGCCGACCCGGTGCGCTGGATGAACGGGCAGCTCGGCTCACTTTTCGCCAAGGACGAGCGCCCCAGGCAGGCTGCTGCCAACGACGTCCAGACCTACCTGCGCCACTTGCAGGAGCCTGCAGCGGCGGGCAATGCGGGCAACTTCACGGCCCGGGCGATGGACCGGCAGGCGCCCGGCGCCAACCCGTTCGCTGCCGACGCCCGCGCTGCGGCTGCCAGGGCAGAGGACTGGTCGCCCAGGATCGAGGACGCCCTCGAGGCGCTCCGATTCCCGCCAGGGACGCAATCTGGCCTCCAGGCGGTCGAGGATGCGGCCTTCCGGGCGGCCAGGCTCAGCTCCCGCATCGGGTTCGGCTTGCCGGCACAGGTGCTCCAGAACCTGGCCGCCGGCACCGAGCCGCTGCGCAAGCTGCTGGTGAGCTATCGAGAAGGCTTGAAGGACGCCAGCGGCACCGCTTCCATCGACCGCATCCATCGCGGTTGCGAGAAGCTGCTCGGGCAGGTCCAGAACAACTACAACCTCGTGCAGCAGGCCCAGGAATCGCTCGACGGCGCCGGACGGTTGCTCGACAAGGGGAGGGGAGTGGCCCAGGCGGCTCTCGAGCGCCACGGCGACATGCAGGCCCTGCCTCTGGTGGCTGCTTTCACCGAAGTTCACCTGCGAGCCCGCACCAACCTGGAATCGGCGAAGAGCTACCTGCTCCGCGCGCAGGCCGTCCTGCGCGGCGTGTTCCAGACGGCCCGCAGGGCCCAGCTCTACGCCGAGGGGGTCCAGGAAAAATCGTTCCGCTCGCCGGCAGCGACGTTCACGCTCGAGGACCAGCCCGATGCCATCGACCGATTCGCTGCCGGATTCGAAAAGATGCGGGACGCCGTCGCCCGGGCGCTGGATGGCGTCCAGACGGCCCACGGCCTGCTCTACGTCAGCCAGAAGAGCCTGCTCGAGCTGCTCTACACCCTGCGCCCAGCAGAGGCGCCTCGTCCTTTCGGGCCCACGGCGATGTCGGTCGTCGGCCGGGCGATGGGGCGCTCGGTTCAGCTGCTCACAGAGGGGCTCCAGGCTGCTTCGGTGGAAGTCGCCCGCCAGAAACAGTGGCGGGAATCGCTCGAGGCCTACAAGACGCCGCTCTTCGAGCTCGGTGCCCTGCCCGAGTGGGTATTCGGGCGCGACACGATCCTCGTCGGCGGCGGTCCGGGCGCCACGGCCGCCGGTCCGCTCCCCGACATCGAGCGCGTCATCGCCAGCCTCGAAACCGCCCCTGCCGCTTCTGCCCCTCCCGAGCTGCCAGCCGCCACCAGCCTCCCCCTGGTCGACCTCGAGATCCTCCCCGACGGCCCCCTATCTTCTGCCGCCCAACCCGCCACCAGTACCCCCGACACCGCTTACCATCTCCCCTCCTGGTACTGACTGCACGTTGCGGACGCGGTGCAGCCTCCTGGTCGTCTGCGACCCGAGGAATCCCGTGAGGGCCCGTGGAAAATCCCGTGGCGTGGAAGATCCCGTAAAATCCCGTGGCGTCTACCTGTACCGGGTTTTTGAAAAAACCCGGTACAGGTAGACGCCACGGGATTGCACGACACCGCTTGCCATCTCCCGTCCTGGTACTGACCAGAGGTCCCGGTGACGCCAGGGCGTCCCGGTTGTACGCAACCTGGGTCACCGATCCGAAGTAGTCGGTCCGGGAGGCATTGCGCTTCCCAGGAGGTCGGTTACGTGGTCAAAGCGCTCTGGCTGGGATTGCTGTTCGGTCTGACGGTGGCTTCGTCCGCTCGCGCGGCGGACGCCGTGACGCGCGTGGAGCAGGTCCTCCGGCTCGACGGTTCGGAGGAAAAGCCGATCTTCAGCCAGCTCTGGCTCCCCAGGGAACCCAGGGGACTGGTCCTCTATACGCACGGGTTCACGGACAATTCGCGCAACCACAGGCGCCTCTACGAGTTCCTCACCGGTCGCGGATTCGCCGTTGCAGCCTGGGACATGATCGGCCACGGCACCAGTTTCGAGATGCGCGGCTACGTGGATCGCTTCGAGGACTTCACGCGTGCCATGGACCTCGTAAAGGCCCACGCCTTGGGCCGGTTGCCCGCAGGCACGCCGGTCTACGCCGCCGGCTACTCGATGGGCGGCCTGGTCACGCTGCGCTATGCGCAGCTGCGGGACGCGGAGCTGGCAGGCAGTTTCTACTTCAGCCCGCTATTGAAGATGAAGCTCTCCTGGATGAGGAGGTTCCTCAACAAGTTCAGCAAGCCGCTCGATCGGGTCTTGCCGCGCGTCCGCACGCCGCACGGCGTCACGGCACCCATGCTGCTCACCGATCCGGCGGTCATTGCCGAGCGGGCGACCGATCCCTACTTCTTCGATTCGATGACCGTGCACCTCTTCCGGCAGCTCCTGGCGGGCATGGAGGTCGTGCAGCGCGACGTCCACAAGCTGACGAAGCCCGTGTTGTTCCAGGTTGCGGGCCAGGAGTTGATCGTGGAGTGGCCGGCCACCAACCTCTTTTTCGCCCGCATCCCGTGCACCACCGACAAGCACTACCGGTTCTGGCCCGAGATGCGTCACGAGCTGGACAACGAAGCTGGCCGGGAAGGCGTTTACCAGGTCCTGGACCGCTGGCTGGACGAGCAAGCCCGCAAGCGGACGTTCGAGAAGGTCCACGCCAAGTAGGGTCGGGCGTAACACCTGCGCACGAACGATGCGCACGTCGGTCACCGGAGCCTGCGAGACTTCCGGCAGGAAACTCCTGCTCAGAACCCGATGAAGAAGGCGAGCGTCACGTTATCCAGGTCGAAGCCGCCGGTCTCGTAGGAGCGGTCGACGACGTCCATCCCGAGCGTGACGTTGATGTTGGCTCTCGGCACGTACTGCAGGGCGTGGACGATGCGGCGAAAGTCGCGCGTAGTTACGTCGCCGGCGCGCTCGTCCTGGTCGAATGTCTCATAGCGCACTGCGGTGACCAGCCACGGAAACCAGGCCCAGTCCGCCTCGGCCGACCAGATGTTGGCGGAACGGTCGAACGTCTTGCCGAGGTCGGGCAGGTCGTGCTGGCGCACTGTGTAGACGCCGTGCAGCTTCAGCCGGTCGCGTACGTAGACGGCGTCGCCACCGAGTATCCGGAAGTCGTCGAGCTGCCGGGTGGCGGCGTCGAGGGTCGTGGCGCCGCTGTAGACGAATCCGCCGACCGTGGCCGACTCCGCGTCACCCCAGACGTTTCGTCCCGGCTTCATTTTGACGGGCTGCGTCGTGGCAGGCGTGCCGTCCATGTGGTACCCGAGCCCCCCGTCGCCGATGAATTTGTGGTTGACGTGGAGATAGACGTCCTTGTGGTTGTTGGCCGCGTTGGGCGCCGCAAAGCGGCCTTCGACGACACCGAGGTTGTAGGCGGTGTCCCCGCCGTCGCCCAGGAAACCGAAGAGCTCGGCCCCCTGCTGGCTGAGCTCGAGGCTGAACGTGTTGTCACCGACGATCTTGTCCTGATCCAGCTTCGGGTTGAGGACGAGGAAGCCGGTTTCGGTGAGTCGCGTGAAGTTGCTGACTTCCATGACGCCGGGCTCGAATCGGCCCACCTTGAGGTTCAGCCCCGAATCGGCGCCGAAAACGTCATAGACGCTGAACTGGGAACGGAGCACGGAGACCCCGGAGGTGCCCAGGACGTACTGGCCCATGAACGTGTAGTTCTCGTCGAGCGTGCCCGCCAGCTGCATCTCGGCAAAGTCACCGACGAGGCCAAAGGTGAGGTTCTGTCCGGGCTTAGGGCTGATACCCGGCACGCTGCGCTGGTAGCGGAAGATGTGGCCGACCGAGAAACCCACGGGGACCTCTCCGGGAATCCTCGCGGGCCAGATCGCCTGGGGATAGGCTTGCTTGACGCCCTCCGAGCCCATCTCGACTCCCTCGACCTTTCGCATCTCGTCGTCCTTGTCGCCGGGGAAGTGGTAGCCCAGGCGTCGGAACGACTCGCCGAAGCTGTTCAGGTGTGGCACAACCATGTGACACGTGGCGCAGCTCGTCTTGTAGAGCCTCGAGAACTGCGCCATCGCGGCGGCGTCGGGGGCACTCGCTGCTGCGATCAGCACCGTCAGCGTGAGCGCGGCGAGCTGGCCGCGCCAGGCCCAGAGCCCGATTCGCGTGTCGTTCCCGGCAATCCTCAACACGAGCTTCCCTTCGTCCTGGACCGAGACGTTCCTGGGCGGACAGTACAGAACCGCCTATTCCCCGGCCTCTTCTATTCGAATCGGCCTTTCGAACCGCAGCTCTTAGGCGTTCTGCGGAGGCCGCCTACCCTGTGGGGCCCGCCGAGTAGTCAGGAATCGCAGCCCGCGCGCGATCGCGACTCCGCGCGGGCATCTTTTGACACAGCCCTCCGACACAGCCCTCCGACACGACCCTTCGACACGACCGCTGCGCGGTCTGCTCAGGGTGAGCGGGGAGCGGGACGCTCCACTGGCTACTGTCTACTACAGGCTCAAGTCGACGGTGACGCTCTCGGCGGCCTTGAGCTCGACCGGGGCGCCCTTGCTCTTGACCTTCTTGTGCCAGGTCTTCACCTGGTACTTTCCGGGGGGGACGTTGGGGATGGTGAATCGGCCGCCCTCGGCGGGCTTGGCGAAGAAGGGGTGGTCGAACACCACGATCCAACCTTCCATGCCGGGATGAATGTTGCAGAGGAGCACGGAGCGGCATCCGGCGTTGGCGAACTTGAACGTGCGGACGATGTCCTTGGGCCAGGTGCCGAGGTTGAGCTTCTCTGCGCACGGATCGGGCGAAAAGACGTCGTGGAGAATCGGGTCCTCGTTCAGGAAGTTGACCGTGGTCCCTTTGACGATCGGCAGCACTTTTGGAATGAACTGGAGGCCGTGCTGGTTCATCTCCACGGGCTTGTCCGGTGCGGGAAAGGTGCCCTGGACGCCGTCCAGGAAGACGACGACGTTCGGGAGCTCCAGCTGCTTGTTCATCGTGATGGTGCCTGCGACCGTCCCCTGAGCGTGGACCTGGGCTGCGGGCGCGCATGCCAGCATGGCCAGAATCGCCAGGGTCGTTGGGGCCTTCGATGCCACGAGCGTTCTCATCGGTCTTGCTGCTGTTGCCAATGTATCACGCCCCGGATCACCGACCCTCGGGCTTGCGGCCCGGACTCTCCGCCGGCCGGCCCTGCTGACGTGTAGTGGTGTCGGACTCGGGCACGATCGCCGGCTGGGCCTGCGGGCTCGTGGCTGGCGCGGCGATACGAGGCTCGAAGAAGGCCGAGTCCGTGTACGCGGCACGCTCTCGCTGGATCGTCACGAAGGCTTGCAGGTCGGACAGGCCCTGGGAGCCGCCACTCGGGTCACTCACCTTGCGCAGGATGCGGAAACTGATCGTGACTGCGTATGCGGACGGCTGCCGGGTGATCGCCAGGCTGTGGATCATGGCATTTCGGGAGCGGCCCTTCTCGCGCAGCAGGTTCAGGAGCGATGAGAGCTGGGGCTCGGCGGACATCTCGACCCGGCAGCTCAGCCCCTGTTGCGCCAGCATGCCGGCGCGGACCTCCGGGGTCGGATGGACGCTGCGCAGGACTGCCCCCGTCTCGCGGCACGATTCCTCGATGGCCTCGAGCAGCGCTCCGATTGGCGTCCGGTTCGACTCGCCCGTGAACCGAAGGGTTCCGACTTCCTGCCGCAGCGTCGCCTCGGTCTTGGCGAGTAGCTCGTCGAGGGCTGCCACAGTCTTCTCCAGGCCGTCGAGCTCGGCACTCAGAGATTCCCGTGTCGTCGTGCCGGCCAGGCCGGCGGACTGTATGGCGCCCCGGAGCGCCCCGATGACGGCGAACCAGTAGACGGCCAGGAACAGAAGTTGAGAGGTTGCCACGAGGTACCTTCGGTCCATGCTGCTCAGCCCTCGTCCTCGTCCGATGGCGGTTCCGGGGGCGTGGAGCTGCCTCGCCGTATGTGGAGCACGAAACTGTGTCTGCCGCTTTCCTCGCGCACGAAGCTCTGCAGTTGTGCGTGTTCCTGGCCGACGCTGGTTGCCAGCGCGCTGGCAAAGGCCAGGATCGGACCGGCCGAGTCGTGCCGCCCCGAGAGCGTGATCCCGGCGCCCTCGACCCGGATCGCATCGAAGAGGAGCGGCGGCGCCTGCTCGTCTCGCAGCTTTCCCAGCCACGTGAGCCAGCTACCGTTGTCGAAGTCCTCTGCCCCAACGCCGCGCACGTGCTTCTGAAGGTTCTGGAGCGCTGCCAGCCTGGTGTCCGTTGCAGACTTGCGGCCGCTCAGCTCGCTACGCCGGGCCTCCAGTTTCGAGATGTCGGTCCGGGCCCCAGCAATATCCCGGAGCCTCGTGCCAAGCGCCCCGGTGTACAGGAGCATCGCAAGCGCCGCCACCGCAAACGTCCACGTGGAGCCGGCGAAGTGGTGCGGATACTCGAGATCGTTGGGCGAGGGCCTGCGGCAAGCCGGGTCGGTGGAAAGGGTCGGAAAGAGCGCGTCGAGGGGCGATGGGAGCGGTAGGCCGGAAAGTGCCGCGGCGCCGGCGGATGCAAGCGACATCGGCTCGGTTGCCGGCTGTGTCCCGGGCAGGTGCAGCCGAAGAAGCTCGCTCACGGACCCTGGGTCAGGGGCGGTTGCAGGCGGCAGTCCTCGCGCCAGCGGGTTGCCGGCGGAGTCGATTGCGAGCAGGAGTCCCCCCATGTTGCCGACGCCTGGAGTGAGGGTCCAGCTCCCCGGACCAGCGGCGTTCGCCAGCGCTCGCACCGCAATCTGGCCCCCGAACGCCACGCGGCCCAGGTTCGCCCCGGCAGACAGCGCGGCCTGCCCGAGCGATCGGTGAAGCGATGCCATCACGCCGGCAAAGACGGCATGAGTTGCGGTGGGTGTGTCCAGACGCACCGTGTGGCTCTCGAGCTCGTCGGGGGGCACCAGCAACTCCCGGGAAAGTCTGGTTCGCAGGACCGCGCCCACGTCTCCGGAGCCCATCTGCGGAAAGGACTCGGTCTGGAGAATGTGCTGCTGGTAGACGACGTCGAGCTCTTCACCCTTCCGCACGCGGGGGGCGAGCCAGCCAGCCAGCTCTCCGGGGTCGATCCCGTGGGCGCGGGCCGCTTCCACCGGACACGGCTCGATCGAGACCACGCGCGGGCGCCCGGGACCGGCCTTCAGCCGCACCAGGTAGGACTGCGGGCCGACCCAGAAGATCGATCGTGTTCCTAACTCCATGCGTTCACTCCATCGATGACTGCACTGCGGTCGGAGTTGGCGCTGCCGTTCGAGGGGTAGGGGTCGTTCACTCCAGCTCCTCCACGCTGCCGCCGAGAACGCGCAGGACCTCGCGAAGCGTCGTCTCCCGCGCGGCGACCTTCTGCAGCCCGTCCTGCATCAGCGTCTTGAAGCCCTCCGCGCGTGCAAGTGACTGCAAGTCGCGCTTATCGGCGCCGCGGCCGACTGCCAGACGCAGCTCGTCGGAGAAGAGCATCAGCTCGTGCAGGCCCAGTCGGCCGTTGAAGCCTGTCCGGCCGCAGGCCTCACAGCCTCGCTCCTGCGAGACTTGAGAGGGCGCATCGACCCCGTTGGCGCGGAAGAGCTCACGGGCCGTCGAGGACGGCGGCAACGGTATAGCGCAGAACTTGCAGACCCGGCGGACCAGCCGTTGGGCCAGGACGGCTCGGAGCGCCGCAGAGAGCAGGCTCTGCTCCACTCCGAGGTCGGCCAGGCGGGCCAGCGCGGCCGGGGCGCTGCCGGCGTGAAGCGACGAGAGCACGAGATGACCCGCCACGGCCGCCCCGACCACTGCGCCAGCTGTGTCGGCGTCACGGATCTCGCCCACCATCAGGACGTCGGGAGCCTGCCGCAGCAAGGCGTGCACCCCGGCGGCGAACGCGACTCCGAGCTTCGCGTCGTACACCACCTGGTGCACTGCCTCGAGCCGGCGTTCGATCGGGTCTTCCAGCGTCACGATCTTCGTCTCCGGGCGGCTCAGCTCGGCCAAGGCGGCGTGAAGAGTCGTCGTTTTCCCGGAGCCTGTGGGGCCCGCCACCAGCACCAGACCCTCCCTCGTCGCGAGAGACTTACGGAAGCTCTCCAGCAGCTCTTGCCGCATCCCGAGCCCGGACAGATCGGCCTGGGCGCCCTTGCCGGGCAGGACACGCAGCGCGATCGACTCGCCTCGCGCCGTCACGATCGACGAGACGAGCAGGTCGACCTCGGCCCCCTTTGCGCCGTAGCGGATCCGGCCGTCCTGCGGCAAGCGCCGTTCCGCCACGTCCATGCCGGCAAGCAGTTTCAGTCGTGACGCGACGCCCGAATGCAGCTCTGCCCGGTACTCGCGCGCCTTGGTCAGTAGGCCGTCGATCCGATAGCGCACCTGACCGAAATCCTCCATCGGCTCCACATGGATGTCGCTGGCCTTGCGCTGGATCGCCTCGCTCACCGTTAGATCGACGAGCTCCACGACCGGCCGGCTCTCCTCGTCGAACTCCGAGGCGTGGGCGGACTCCTCGGGTCGCTCGACGGCCACTCCCGAGAGCTGGTCCGCCAGCTTACGCCGGCCCGCCTCGATCTCCTCGGGCGTCAGGTAGACCAGGTCGACGCCCTGTCCGAGCAGGCATTCGAGCTGGCCCTGGTAGGCACCCAGGAGCGGGTCGCAGGTGCCGAGCAGCCGGTTTGCGCCCGAAGTTTCGAACAGGATAACGGGCCGGGAAGCCAGGAGCTGTCGCAGGGCAAGAGGACGCGACGGCAAGACCGGCACCATCATCGGTTGGAGGACGGCCTCGCGGGGGCGAAACCCGCAGCAGGTGCAGAGCATCGCTTCCTGGCTCGAGAAGTCGAGTTTCCAGTCCCGGAAGAGGCTCGCGAGCCGCGAAGACGCGCTCTTGAGTTGCTCGAGAATGACGGCTTCCCTGCCGCCCTCCGCCAGCTGGCGCGAGGCGACATAGCGCGCCATCACGGTCAAAAGCTCGGTATTCATCGGCGATCGTCGTCCCGCCAGCTGCTCGGCTGCCATACCGGCAACGCGCGAATTGGCTCCCTTGGCTCGGAGCCCTGTTCCACATGGGGGACTCCATAACGCGCCAACCGCCAGCCGGCCAACCGGGCGGACGCGCCACCCGAACGCGGCACGCGCCGGGCGCGGCTCAGTCCGCAATCTGCCGGCAGAGGCCGGCGGTGCGCGCCAGGAAGGGGCCCAGGTCCCGCGGAAGGCGGTGGATGAGCGGCTGCCGAAGGGTGAGCCAGACGGCCATCGTCAGGTTGCGTGCGGCGAGGAACTCCGGCAGCACGGCGAGCTGCTGCTCAGGCAGGGGCCGGACGTCGGCGTAGCCGGTCAGCAAGGAGTCTCGCAGCTCCGGCCAGCGGGGCGATTCCACGTACGGGATTAGCGAGGTGGCCACGTCGTACATCAGGTAGCCAAAGCCCGCGTCGTCGAAATCGATGGGGGCTGCCCGGTTCGCGGAGAAGACGACGTTGCCGAAGTGGAGGTCGGCGTGGATGAGCGCCCGGGCGCCGTCGATTCCATCGA
>JACPRK010000123.1 GCA_016190005.1 Candidatus Wallbacteria bacterium
CCCCCCTCCGCTCACCCTGAGCTCGTCGAAGGGTCATCCTGAGCAGGCCGCGAAGCGGCGTGTCGAAGCCCCGCCCGCACCCTCGTCTTCGCTCCCCGGTTGACCGTCCTCCCTCCTCGCACTAGAGAGAGGCTGTACAGGAGGCGAGAGCGCTTGAAGCAGACGATGATCATCCTGGGGCTGGGGTTGGCGGTTTCGTGCGGTGGGGCAGCGGCAATTGCGTCGGCGCCGGACATGAAGCCTGCGGCTGCGGCGGTGACGACCTTCCGGCCGGCTCCCGGGTCGTGGACCGATTCGATGATCCAGTCCGTGCGCGCTTACGTCCTGAGGCTGACCGACGGTCGGCCCGAGACGGTTCCGCAGCTCGCCGACCTGCTCAAGCGGCTCGACACGACCGACTTCAGCGACAAGGACAACTACGTCTGGTTGAAGAGCTGGGCTTACTCCTCCGGCTGGAAGCCGCTGAAGCTCCCCGCCACGCCCGCCGGTGCCTCGAGTGCCGCGGCCTCGCCCCCGCGCGCCTGCGCGCCGAAGCAGACGGCCGCCGCGATGACGCTACGAGACTAGCGAAGCCGGCCCTGCAGGACGATCTTGCTGCCCTCTCGCCCCAGGTAGACGGTGTCCATGCGCTCCAGCACGGGCATCGCCTTCGGCTTGAGCGTGAAGTAGACCGACTTCCAGCCGGTGGGCAGGAGCGGGATGGCCATCGACCAGCTCGTCGAGATCTCCAGATACTCCGTCAGCTTCTTGTTGCGCGTGAGGATGCTGAAGAGGCTCAGCACCGTCCCCTTCAGCAGCGTCAGCGGGATGTTGGCACCGCCCAACTCCTTGGTGAGGCTGAACTTGTCGAACTTGTACTCGAAGACGTTGCGCTCGGCCAGCGAGAACTGCCCGCCGAACCGGAACCGCACGCCGCCGACCACCGGCAGCTCCGCGGCGCCTACGAGGTCGACCCCGCCGCCGTCCCCGATCTGGACCTTCAGCTCTTTGAGCTTGCGATCCACGTCGGTGCGGCGCGAATCGAGCGCCGTGAACTTCGCCAGCAGGTTGTTCAACGACGTCTGCTCGATCTCGACCGAGTAGTCGTAGCTGTCGAGCCGGGACCGGCTGATCGGGTCCTCGGGCTCGGCGGCCGGCGCGGCGCCCAGGCCGGCGAAGAGCGCCAGGGCAAGGACGCAGGTAGCGAGCGGGTGTGGGTGGCGCCAGCTCATTGGAAGTTCGCCTTCATGTCGATCTTCCCGCTGGCGATCTTCACCTGCGTGACTTGAATCGGAGGGAAGAGCGGCGAGAGGAGCCCCGGCAGGATCTTGACGAGCACCTTGTTGCCGCTGATGACGAGAAGATCCTCCACCCGCGTGCCGGGACTTGCCGCGCCCTGCCCGTAGCGCCGCGCAATCGCGGTCTCGGCCTCGTGCAACGACCGGCCCGCGGCCTGGCTGATGCCGGGCGAGAGGAAATCGAGCATCACTCCGATCGGCGCCGTGTCGGCCGAATCGGAGTTGAAGATGCGAGCGCCGTTCAGGTAGACCGACGCCCCGACGATGTCGAGCTGCACGACATTCACGGCGGGAGCGCCGAGCCGCGCCACCACGTTGAACTTGAACGTGCCTTCCTTGGTCTGCGTCGTCTGGGGCTGCGTGTACGACCCCGCCAGCGCCATGTAGCCGTCCTTCGGGAAGCTGACCGAGAGCGCCTGCAGCTTCTTACCCGACTTCGACGGCTTGCCCTCGCCCATCTTCAGCACGGCCCCGATGAGCTGGTTGAAGGTCTTGTCCGAGGCAGACAGCAAGAAGTCGTAGCCCTTCTCGCTCGAGGGCGGTGCGGCCGTGATTTTCGCTGCCGGGCGACGCTCGTCCCGGGACTCCAGGCCCGCGAAGTCGGGCGCCTGCGCGCACAGCCAGGCGTGCGCTGTCAACGTGAAGGCCAGGGCGAGCCCGGCGGGGCGAAGGGCAGACATGCGAAGACTCTCCTTATCGTCGAAGGACCGCATGTCACTACCGCCCGCGTCGCTCGCGGGTTGCAATCGGCCCCTAGGCCCGGCGTTACTCGCTGAAGTCCTCGTGCCTGGTCTTCCAGAGCTTGTCGAACCGGAGCCCCATTCCCAGGAACAGGTTGGCGCCGTCCTCGTCGACGACCTTGCCGCGGTAGGCGAACACGTTGGCAGAAAACGTCAGCGCCAGCTCCGAAGTCACCGGCACCACCAGCTGGTTGTTGCTGTAGATCTCGTAGAGCAGGTCGTCGGCCGTGTCGGCGCCGTCCCGGAGGTAGTAGCGCGCGTCGGTCTCCGACTCGAACCGGATGTCGCCGAACGGCACCGATCCGTGAAATCCGGCGCCGATCCCGTATTCCGTATTCACGAGCGCCGAACGGTCGTGCTCGGCCAGCAGCCCGAATCTCAACCCCTTCACGGGCCCCTCCAGGCTCTCCGTCAGGCCCACCGACAGTCGGTAGAGCTGATCACGCGGGTTGCCCGTGGTCGGCGTGAACTCCGTGTCGTAAGCCAGCTCCGCATACGGGAAGAACCGGCTCGCCACGGTCCGTGAACGGTCCGTGTAGCGCTCATAGAACACCAGGTCGTCGACCGGGTTGGCCACTACCCCCGGCCCCGGGAACTCCAGCTCGGTGAAACGATAGGCCATGCCCCGCTCGCGGCGCGCCCGGGCGCCAGTGTCGCGAAGGATCACCTCGCCCGTGCCCTGCACCGTCCGCACATCCGCGGTCGCGATCGCCGGGTTCCGCACCCGCGGGAACTTCTGGTTGTTGCGAGCGTCGTAGTCCGAGTAGTTGAACGTCAGGTTGCGGAAGATCACCGAGCGCTGCTCGGGGCAGTCCGGAGTCTCGAACGGCTCCGCGCCGTCCGGCGCCGGATGGGCCGCGGCCCAGCGCGTGAGCTGGCCGGCGAAGGCGTCGCGCAAGAGCACGGTCTTCCCCTTCTCGTCGGCTTCCCAGTGGCCCTCGTCCGGGCTGAATCGGCTGGCCGCCGACAGCGCCGCCGCAAGCCCCCGGCTCTTCGGGCTGTCGGCCACCATGAAGTTGCTGGTCGCAACCAGGTAGTGCTCATCGGCCTTCAGCTTCCTGCCGTTCACGATGACAGCGCCGTCCTTTCGGACCAGACCCGCGAACTCGAGCCGGTTCGACCCCGCGTCGTCCTCGAGCAGTTGCAGCAGATGCTTGCCCAGCACCTTCAGCCGCGCGACCTCGTTGTCAGCCCAGAAGATGCTGTCCAGCTCCAGGTCCGTCAAGCGGCCGGCTTTCCAGGCCGTCTCGGCCCAGTGGTCCACCTTGAAGAGGGCTCCCTGATTGAGCACGGCGACCTCGGCGCGCATGGCCGTCCGGAGGCCGCCCAGAATCCACCGCGTCAGGCGGTTTCCGTCGAACCCCTTGGGAAAGCGCTCCGCCAGCTTGTCGACGAGCACCGTGCCCTTCTGCGCCTCCATCTCCTGCAAGTGCTTCTGCACGGCGCTCCAGATCTTCGGGTCTTGCGGAGCCTCGGCTTTCAGTGGGATCACCTCCGGCTCGACGGAAGCGACCTCCCATCCGCGCAATCCCCGGCGGGCGCGCACCGTCACCTTGCCCAGCTCGAAGCCGTCTCGCGGGCCGCTCAGCAGCACCGTCTGCTTGCCGTCGGTCCGGCGGCGCGTCAACACCTGCCGCGGAGGGCGACCCTGGTAGAAGGTGTACCAGTCCTTTTCGTGGCGCGAGCCTGAGAGGATCAGGTCGACCCCCTCGGCCTGTCGGGCCAGCTCCTCGGCCGCCGGTTCCTCGAGGTCCGCGACAACCACCAGGACGTCGACCGAGGCCCTGTGGCGGAGAACGAGTTCACGCACTGTCTCGATCGGCGGCCGCACCTTCATGCCCGCCAGCGCCCCAAGGCGCGCCAGGTGCTCGGCCCTGGGCTCCATCAGCCCGGCGAAGCCGACCTTGAGCCCTCCGATTTCCCGCACCAGCCACGGCTCGGGCTTGTCGGTCGTGACCTCCAGGTTGCTGGACAGCACGGCGGTCTGGCGCATCCCGGCGCGCAGCCCCGACAGGTGCGCCCAGCCGTAGTCGAGATCGTGGAAGCCCAGGTTCCAGACGACGCCGCCGGCCTGGTCGATCGAAGAAGTGTAGAGCCTCCCCTTGTCGAATCGGGAATAGTAGAAGGGCGAGATGGCGTTCCCCGCGTGCACCAGCACCGCGTCCGGATGGGCCGAGCGTTGCTGGCGCACCGTCTGGACAAGCCGCGCCACTCCCCCCGGCCAGCCCGGATAACCCAGGCAGCCGTAGGTGTCCGAAAGGAACAGGATCACGGCCTTTGCCTCGGGCTCTGCCGCGTGCAGGCCGGCTCCCGTGAGTGCGGCCGTCAGGGCGGCCGCCAGCAAGGTCCATCGCGCGCTCGTCATGGAAGTCTCCGCACGGGCGGCGACCGGCCACCCCATTCCTCATGGCTTCTCGGCCGATCGCGAACCCGGCCTGAGGGGCGCGGCTCAGTGGAGCCCGACTTCGACGTCGAAACCGTGCTGTCGGTCAGCGCTGCCGCACCCATCGCCGGATGGACGGCCACGCATCAACCGGCTTCCTTACGGAGCTGATGGAGCTCACCGGAATGGTGGCGTTGCGCTGCCTGGCTACACTGCATGAGCGGTCCGATCCGCTTCGACGCCACGCGAGAGCTGGTCCTTGGAAGCCCCGTCGATGAACCCGACGCAAGACGTTGGACTCCTTCGCAGGGCGTGTGGTAGCGTCGCCCGGCGCCGGCTGCTTCGGTTCGATTGTTTCCGGGGCGCGAAGTGATCCCCTCATTGGCTCTTCGAATGGTCAACAGGAAGCTGGCGGAAACCGGGACTGGCTGGCCCGGCCAGAATGTCGACCGATATCGATAACCGGACCCTTCTCAGGCGCATCTGCACCTTCCTGTTTACGACGGGCCTCTGCAGTCTGGTCTATCAAGTGGTCTGGATGCGAATGCTCATTCGCGTCTTCGGTTGCACCACCTACGCGGTCAGCACGGCTGTGTCGGTGTTCATGGCCGGGCTGGCCATCGGCGGCTGGCTCGCGGTGCGCGTCCTTAGACGACGCGTGCCGCTGATCCGGACCTACGCGCTCCTGGAGCTGGGCGTCGTCTGCTCGGGCCTCGTCTCGACGCTGCTCCTGCAGGTCTTTCCGGGAGTCTATGCGGAGCTCTACACCAGCTTCTCGCTGCAGGTCGCGCACGCCTTCCTCAGATTGGTGCTCTGCAGCGTCGTCCTCTTGCCGCCCACGATTCTCATGGGGATGACCCTCCCGATGTTGGTCCAGTTTCACGAGACGGTCTCCGACCGTCCGTCCGGTACCGTGGCACTGCTCTACGGGATCAACACGCTTGGCGCGGTCTTGGGCGTCGTCCTGGCGGGGTTCCTCGGCATCGGCTACTTTGGCGAGTCCTCGACCATCGGCGCGGCTTTCGGCCTCAATGCGATGCTCGCGGTCGCGGCTTTCATCACCTCGCGCTCTTTCGGCGGACAGCAGCAGCTCGAGGCCATCGGAGCGACGAGCGAAGCGGGGCACTGTGCCGGCGGCCCCGTTTCCAGGATGGACGGCTTGCCGGGCGAGGTCAGAGCCCAGTCCGTCGCCGGGCCGGAAGAGGGGCGGCCCCCCGACTGGGTGCTGCTGGGGCTGTTCGGCGCCAGCGGCGCGTGCGCCCTGGGCTACGAGATCCTCTGGAACCGATCGCTGATCTTGCTGCTGGGAACTTCGGTGTATGCGTTCTCCTGCATTCTTGCCGTGTACCTGATCGGCGTGGCGCTGGGCAGCCTCTCGATTCGCCGGCGCCTCAAGCAGATCGACTCGCCGCTGGCGTGGTTCGCGTGGCTGGAGATTGCGGTCGGCGTGGTCAGCGCCGCAAGCCGCTACTACTTCGCCTGGCTCGGACTGAGCCGGCCGGCCCTCGAAACTCTCTATTCGCCTCTGCTGCATCCCGGCGATCTCGCGAACTTCTTCCTGTTCGCATTCGTGATCGTCTTCCCGGTGACTTTCCTTCTGGGAATGATGTTTCCGGTGATGGTGGAGGCCTTCGAGCCCTCCGGGAGGCGAGGACCGCGCGTCGGACGCGTCTACGCGTGGAACACCTGGGGCTGCGTTCTCGGCTCGTGGCTCACGGGGTTCGTCGGGGTCTCCCTGCTCGGGACGGATGGATGCTTCAAGGCGCTGGTAGTCGGCAACCTCGTCGTCGGCCTGCTCGCGCTTCTCGCATTGCATGGGGGCCGGCTCCCGGCCGTAAAGTTCGTGGTCTGCGGCGCTGTGTCCCTGGCGTGCGTCGCCGTCGTCTCCTGGATACCAAGCCCGTTCCGCACGATCGTCGATCATCGCATCCAGGGCATCGGGGCGAAGCTGCTCTACCACGACGAGGGGATCGATTCGAACATCACCGGCATGGTCTCTCCAGACCAGAGCCGAGTTCTGCTGGTCAACGGGATCATCATTTCGGGCAACGGCCTCCTCGGCAGAGCACTGACGGATATCTCGCTCTTGCTCCACCCCGACCCGAAGCGGATGTTCGCGATCGGGTTCGGCGTGGGCAACACGTTCCGGACCGCGCTGCTCCGCGGCGCCGAGATCGACATCGCCGAGCTCTCCCCGGTCGTTGTGCGTCACTTCCCCGACTACTACGCCGACGCCGCAGTCCACCTCGCCGATCCGAGGGGGCGGGTCAGCTTCCAGGACGGCAGGACACATCTGCTGACGACGGACCGGGACTACGACATCATCGTCGTGGACGGCTCGCCTCCAATCTTCGCCTCGGGCACGGTCAATCTCTACTCGCGAGAGTTCATCCAGCTCGCCAAGCGGCGGATGCGACCGGGGGGAATCCTGCTGATCTGGGTGCCGCTGACGTGCCACGCCAGCTCGTTCTGGATGATAGCGCGGAACATGTCTGAGGCCTTTTCCAGCCTGACAGCTTACGCCTACCCGTGGGGCGCCGGGGTGTTTCTCTACGGATCGGATTCGTCGCTGGAAGTGGACGAGGCCGTTCTCTCCGAGAGGATGCGTGCGCGCGGCCGGACTCCGGAGGTCATCGGGCTCGACGCCGCCGCGATTCACTCCGGACGGATCCTCGAAGATGGGCAGATTCGCCGTCGCGCCTCGAGCTTCCCGCCGGTGACGGATGACGAGCCTTGGACCGAGTTTCCCCTGTCCGTCCTGCTCCGGGGTGAACCCCTGCAGTACGACTGGAAGTTCCTCTACGAGGCGAAGCAGCCGGCGGGGTGAGCTGGAGTCGATCGCCATAGGTCGGCGCCGTCGCCAGCACCGGCACGTCCGGGCAGGCCGCATGCAGCACTGGCAATCCTCCCGTATGGTCCAGGTGGGCGTGCGTCAGCACAATGGCGTCGAGCCCGCCCGCGTCCCGGATGGCGCGCAGGTCCGGCCGCGGCTCCTGCCTTTCGCGCTTCCTCGATGAGACGGAGCATGGCCAGCATGGCCATCACGCGCTCGTGGGGTGTTCTCCGGAGGTTCTCTCTCAACGTCGCCAGGTCCAGCTGGCGCTTGTACGCTTCGACTACGAGATCGACCTCTGGGTCCTCGTCTGACGTCTGGCTCATCGTTCACTCCCAATCTACGATGCCCCGTGCCCGGGCGGGCGGCCACGTCGCGTGCGCTCCACGCACGGCCGCTTCTGCGGGACAGGGGTTCGAAACCCAAAGGTAGGAGGCATTCGCCAACCCAGCCGAACTGGAGGCCCGGCCCCTTCGAGCCGTAGACTGCTGCTTGCAGGGAGCGCTCATCTGATGCCTACTTACAAACAGGTCGCCGGCTGCCTCCGGGAGCAGATTGCGGGCCGGTCGCCGGCACGGCTGACCGTCGCCGGCTTCCTCGAGGCCGCCGTGCTCGTCCCGCTGGTCCGCCGCGCCGAAGGGCCGACTCTGCTCTTCACGCGCCGCTCCGAGACCGTGCCGACGCACCGTGGACAGGTCGCCTTTCCGGGCGGCGGCCGGGAGCCGGGCGAAGCCGCCACGCTCGCCGCACTGCGCGAAGCGTTCGAGGAGATCCGTCTGGAAGCTTCCTCGGTCGAGGTCGTCGGGGAGATGGACGACCGGCCCAGCATCTCGGGCTTCGTCGTCACGCCCGTGGTCGGCCTGGTCGAGAACCCGCCCGCCCGGTTCGTCCCGCAAGAGTCGGAGGTCGAGGAGATCTTCGAGGTGCCGCTCGCACGGCTGCTCGAGCCCGGCTGCGTCACCCAGCGCTGGCGCGACGCCTCCGAAATGCCGCCCGGCGCCCCGGTCGACGCACTGCTCGGCTTGGCCGGCAGGTTCGCGGAATTCGACCCCGCAGGCCGCCGGATTCGCATCTACCTCTACGACGCGGGCCTCGGCCCCGAGCGCGTCGTCTGGGGACTCACCGGCTACATCGTCAAAGAGCTGCTCGACTGCCTGCGCGGCGGCGGCGCGGGCTGAGCGAAAATACGGGGACACACGACTCATTTTCAGAAGAAAATGAGTCGTGTGTCCCCGTATTTTCACCGCACGTCCCGGGTCGGCGGGGTATGCTCCCCGGCATGGCATGCGCGCGAGGGGTCGGTCTGGCGGCCGTCCTCGTCTGGGCGCTCGGGCCCGGCGCGGCGTCCGGGCAAGACGTGCCACGCTTGCCGGGCGAGCGGCTTGCCGCCCGCGCAGTCACGATCCGATACACGACGGGCGCCGCTCCGCTCTTCGTCTTCCAGGCCGAAGGCATCGGGCTCGGTGAATCGCAGTCGATCTCGCTGACCGTCGAGAGCTCCGCGCCCACGCAGCTCAGGCTGTACCTGATTCCGAAGCAGGGCCTCGCGCGCTTTCGCTACGTCGTGCTCACCCGGCAGCGGCCGGTCGCGCGGCTGACGCTTCCTCTTTCGGCCTTCGACCCCGATCCCCAGGTCGCGCGCGGCGAGGTACCACCCGGCGGAGCGCTGCTGGCGATCGACGTGCCCGGTTTCATGCGCGGCCGGCTGGAGAACGCACTGCGTTTCGGGCCGTGCGCTGCGGCCAACGTGGCGGCGCCAATGCCTCCCGACCAGACGCCGCCCGGGCCGTCGGCCGAGCCCGACTTCGATCGGGCGCTGGGCGCCTGGCTCGGCAAGATTGCGGGTGGCCGGCTCGGCATGGCCAACGAGGGGAAGCTCGAGCCCGCGTGGGATCAGCTCGAGGTGCTGGCGCGCGGTCTGGCCCCCGATACGTGGGGCTTCGGCCCCGACGACGACACGACGCTGATGGTCTCGAATCTCCTCTTGCTGGCAGCAAAGGGGCGTGACTTCCGAGCCGCCGACGTTCTCGACAGCTGGCGCGGCCCGGCCCTCTCGGGCGAGTATCTCTGGAAGACGGAGCGCCGCTCGCTCGCCGAGCACGCCCGGGGCGTGGCTGCGGCCGAATGCGGACGAGGGCCGCTGGGCGATTCCATCTGCGCGCGCATCCGGTGCGACGTCTGGGGGCTGGTCTCTCCCGGCGACGCCGCGCGGGCGCGCTCGCTGGCCACTCGCGACGCACCCTGCTCGAACTCGGGAACGGGCCTGCAGTCCGGGCTGTTTGCCGCGACCGCCGCCGCCCTGGCCTACCGCGCGCGCTCCGTGCGCGAGCTCCTGGAACGTGCGCTCGAGCACTCCGGTCAGCCAGGCTCCGAGCACTCGCGACTGCTGCGGCAATGCCTGGAGTGGCACAAGACGAAGCTGCCGCTGCGGGAAGCCCGGGAGCGCATCCGCCGCGAGTGCTTCGAGCCGATCCGAATGCGCGATCCGGCCAACGCCTGGGCCTACGCCCTCCCCAACGACGGACTGGTGGCGCTGGCGCTGCTCTACGGCGAGGGGGACTTTGCCCGGACGCTGGCGCTGGCGGCCGCGCTCGGCTGGGACACCGACTGCAACGCCGCAACCGCCGGCTGCTGGCTTGGTGTCATGCTCGGCGCCCGGCGCCTTCCCGCGTCCTTCACGGCGCCGCTGCACGACCGTCTGAGGGTCGCCATTGCCGGCCGCGAGCACTGGAGCATCGCCCGTCTGGCTGCCCTCACACTGGAGCTGAGGTAGAATGGCCAGAGCGTCGCTTGGAGGTGCGTGATGGGCGATACATCGAGCAAGTTCAAGGGAACCGCGATCGGGGTTGCCGGCGGAGTCGCCATCCTGCTCAAGACGCTCGGCTCCGAGGGCGCAGCGATCGGCAAGGTCGGTTCGCTGGCGGCCCGCGAGGCGGCCGCGGTCGGTAGCGTCTCCAGAGGTGCCGCCGCGGGCGGGCGCGTGGCGGGGGAGGCCGCGGTGGCCGGCCGGGCGGCATCGGAGCTCGGCCAGGCGGCGTCGGTGGCCGACGACGTTGCCAGGGTCGGGTCCGCAGCTTCCCACGAAGCCGATGCGGCGCGGGCCCTGGACGCCGGACTGGATGTGGGGGGCTCCCTGAGGCGTGGAGCCCGAGCCGAGCTGCCTGTTCCGCACGGTTCGACGGTACACTCTGTGCCCGTCGCTGCCGACGTGGAGGCGAGCGGGGGATGGACCAAGGCGCTGGGCCATGTAGGCGACGCCGGCAATGTTGCCGACGTCGTGGGCAGCGCCAGCGACTTCTTCGGCGAGGAGGCCGGCGAATCCGAGGAGGCAGCTCCTCGCGCTTCGAGGCCGAGTGCCCAGGGACCCGGCCAGGTGGCCCGGCTCGCTGGGGCCGCCGAGCCTGTGATCCTGTGCCGGGTCGACGCGGCCGGCCCCGATTCGAACATCACCCTGGCGGCCGCCGGATTGCCGCCTGCCAAGCTGGTCCTCTCCGGCCAGG
This sequence comes from Candidatus Wallbacteria bacterium, assembly GCA_016190005.1. Taxonomy (GTDB): domain Bacteria; phylum Muiribacteriota; class UBA6191; order JACPRK01; family JACPRK01; genus JACPRK01. The sequence continues at coordinate 10,734 of JACPRK010000123.1, forward strand.
AGGCCGCCAACGCCGACACTGTCGCATGGCGCCTGCGACGCCAGCTCACCACGCGGTTTCCTGCAGTCGCTCACCGGCTTTCGATGTATCGCAAGGTCTTGCTGCGGGCCTCGGATCCACGCCCCCAACTGGCCGTCTTCTTCAACGGCAAGGAGCTCCTCCGGCTCGACACGCCCGAGGGGCGGCTCGCGCTGCGGGCGCTCGACGGTCCATAGAGTCCGTTGCGCGGAGGCCGCCCGCGGCGGTATCAAAGGAAGCGGGCAAAGGAGCAATCGGTGGATGCACGTCTCAGAGCCGTACTGACGGGCCTGGCCAGCCTGAGTTTCGCGGTTGTCCCTTGGCTCGTCCCTTCACTCGGAACGGCCGCCGAACCCCAGGCCGCGCCCAAAGGAAAACCGACGATGTCCGACCGCATCGAGAAGTCCGACGACGACTGGAAGAAGGAACTCACCCCCGACCAGTACAACGTGCTGCGGAAGAAGGGGACGGAGCGAGCCTTCACTGGAGAGTACTGGAACAACCACGACAAGGGCGCCTATCTCTGCGCAGCCTGTGGGCTGGAGCTCTTCCGCTCCGATACGAAATTCGACTCCGGCACCGGCTGGCCCAGCTTCACATCCCCCGCAGTCCAGGAGTCCGTGAAGACCCTCGAGGATCGCGGCTGGTTCATGACGCGCACCGAAGTCGTCTGCCGTCGCTGCGATGGCCACCTGGGCCATGTCTTCAACGACGGCCCCGCTCCGACTGGATTGCGCTACTGCATCAACTCGGTCTCTTTGAAGTTCAAGAAGGACGAGCCCGCAGCCACGAGCGAGAAGGCGGCTCAGGGAAAGTAGAAGGTAGAGGACTCCGCTTCTGTCCCGACAGCCCGCCCACCAGGCGCGCTTCGTGTTCGAGCAGCCAGGCCTTTGCGCGCAGCCCGCCGCCGTAGCCGGTGAGGCTGCCGTCGGCGCCGATCACCCGGTGGCAGGGCAGTACGATCGAGATCGGATTCCTGCCGTTGGCCGCGCCGATCGCCCGCGAGGCATCCTTGCGGCCCAGGCGCCTCCCCAGCTCGCCGTAGCCGAGCGTCTGGCCGAACGCGATGTCGGCGAGCGCCCTCCAGACCTCACGCTGGAACGGCGTTCCCTCGAGCTCGAGCGGCAAGTCGAACTGCCGGCGCGCGCCGGCGAAGTACTGCCCTAGCTGCAGCGCCGCCTCGTCCAGGATCGCGTGCAGGCCCGGCGCAGGTTCGGCCGTCGAGCGCTCCCGGGCGTACAGGACGCCTCGGAGCGCGGTGCCAGTCGCGACCAGCTCGAGCTCGCCGATGGGGGTGTCCAGGATTCGAGAGACGAGGTTCACTTCGATTCTCCTTTCGGAAGTGCCGTCCAGAGGTGCATCACCGCGTAGGCGCGCCACGGCCGCCAGGCCTCGGCCCGCTGCGATATCTGTCTGATGGTGTGTCCCGCGAGCGCCTTCTTCAGTCCCAGATCGCCCGCCGGAAAGGCGTCGGGGTCCCGGCCGGCTCGCATCCGGATGCATTCACGAGACCAGTCGCCCAGACCCGCGATGCCGTCGAGTGCCCCAGGCGCCGTCGCGGCCTCGGGGTCACGGGCAAATGAGGCGGCCACCGCTTGCAACGTCTCCGCCCGCCGTCCAGGCATCCCCACAGACGCCAGCTCATCCACGCTTCTCGCCGCCAGTTCGGCGGCCGACGGGAACGCCACAGCGTCGCCCCAGCGCGCCACCAGCCGGCCCGCCAGCGTCCGGGCCGCCGCGACCGAGACCTGCTGGCCGAGCACCACTCGCGCCGCCGACTCGAAGCCGTCGAACGCGCCCGGCACGCGCAGGCCCGGCCTGGAGCGGACGAGTGGAGCCAGAAGAGCGTCGGACTCCAGAGCCCTGGCGACCGCGTCGGGCCGTGCGTCGAGATCGAACAGTGCGCGCAGCCGGGCCACGATCGTCACCAGCGATGCCGAGAGCGACATCGAAATCTCGGCGCGCAGCGACGGGCGTCCCGGATCGCGCCAGACGCCGACCGTGCCGAGCGCGCCACCCAGCCGCACGACGCGCCGGTACTCGTCGGCGGTTACCGACTCGACGCCGGGGAGCGCCCGGGCCCGGAAAAAGGCGAGTAGCGAGTCCCAGTCGAGCGGCGGCCGGAAGTCCAGCCGCAACGGTATCGCCGAGCCCGCGGCTCGCGCCTCACTTCCTCTGCGTAGCTCCGAGGGCGGGAACCCGCACCGGTCCCGGAAGAGCGCGTTGAAGCGCCGGATGCTCTTGAAGCCGCTGGCGAACGCCACCTGGGCCAGATCCAGACGGGTGTCCTGCAAGAGCTGCTTGGCGAGCGCCAAGCGTTTGGACTGGGCTAGCTCGATCGGCCCGACGCCCAGCTCACGTTCCATCGAACGGCGCAGGTGGCGGCCCGTGACTCCGAGGGCGCCGGCGAGCGCCTCGACGTCGCTGGTGTCGAGGTATCCTGCCTCGATCCGGGCGACGGCCCGGCGGACGAGGTCCGGGACCGCGTCGATCGGCGCGTTGCCGGGCGCCAGCTCCGGCCGGCACCGCAAGCACGCGCGGAAGCCGGCCCGCTCGGCCTCGGCGCCGGACCGGAAGAACGAGCAGCTCTCGCGCTTCGGCGTACGCGCGCTGCAGATTGGCCGGCAATAGATGCCGGTCGTGCGCACCGCAACGAAGAAGACTCCGTCGAACCTGGCATCCCGCGCCGTGAGCGCCCGGTAGCAACTGTTCGGGTCGAGCATGCCCGGGAGTATAGGCCCGTAGCTGACTGGCGTCTGGCCGTTTTCGGACGTGGAATGGCTCTCGAGGTCCGCGGCTCTCCGAGGGCGGCTACATGCGCTTCGTCCAGAGACCGAGCTGCCCCAGAGCCGCCAGCACGAGCTCGCGGCAGCGCGGACCCTTGGGGTTTTCGCCGCCCTGGATGTTCGCGGCGAACAGGTAGGTCCGGCCGCCCTTGACCACGTAGCCGACGTACCAGCCAAGCCGGGCGATCTTGCGCACGGGGTCGCCGCCCGAGCCGGTCTTGCCGGCGACGACGTCATCGCTGGCTCGCTCATGCACGATCAGCTCCTTGGCGATTCTCTGCGCGGCCCGTGAAACGGGGAGCTGCTCCTTCACCAGCCGGCTCAGGAAATGGATCTGCTCGAAGGCGTTGATCTTCAGGCTTTTCTCCAGCCAGAACTCCGTGAGCCCCGCCGAGAGGTCTCGATTGCCGTAAGCGAAGCGGTCCACGTAGTCTTGCATCCGCTCCGCCCCTACCCGGCGCGCAAGCTCCTGGAAGTACCAGACGGCCGAAACCTTCACGGCGCTCTGCAGGTCGAGGTCCTGGTTCCACTCCTCGAACCGGCGCTTCACGCCGTCCCAGCGGATGACGTGGCGCTCGTCGGGGATAACGCCGGTGTCGAGGCCGATGATGGCGTTCGGGATCTTGAACGTGGAGCAGGGCGGCAGGCGCCGCGCGAGCTTCCACCCACCCACGCTGACCAGCGCGCGACCGTCGGCGTCGGTGAGCAAGAAGCAGGAATCGTAGCCGCCGAAGACGCGCTCGACGGCGCGGTTCGTCTCCGCGGCCGGGGAGCAGGTGGCGAGCAGGAGAAGCAAGCAAGTGGAGAGGTATCTCATGGGCCCATCATACGGGCAGGTGACGGCCCGTTCCAAGGCGGTGGTGCTCCCCCCGGCCGGGTTGTGCCCCGCGCCCACGCGCCTTGTTCGAAGCTACCCTCGGAACAGAAGCTCGGCCCGCCGCTCTTCCACCTTCCTGCTTCCACCTTCCAACTTCCTCTCCCGCGACTCGTGAATCTGAGGTAGTAAAGTGGACCTCCGGTGATGGAGCCAAAAAAGACGGCGGCTCGAGCTGCGATGGCGCTGGCGACGGCAGCGCTGCTCCTGGGTCTCTCGGAGGGCGTGCTGCGGGTGTTGCCGCTCGGGCAGTCGCTGGGACCGGACTGGAACCCGGGCGGGCTGGTCGATCACGCGGTCTTCTGGGCACCGCTGGGAGAGACCGAAAACCCGGTCGGGGCGTCGCGCTACTGGCAACCGCTGAGAGGCGCCCACCCAAATCAGCAACCAGACCCGGACGTGATCCGGATCGTCTGTCTCGGTGGCTCCAGCACCTATGGCTGGCCGTTCGAGCAAGCATCGATCGCCTACCCCGCCCAACTGGAACAGGCCCTCAACGGGACCCGGCGCGGCCGTTACGAGGTGATCAACGCCGGCGAGGGCGGGTTCACGTCCTTCCAGGCGCTGGTCTACTTGCAGGGGCGTCTGGTCCACTACCGGCCCGCACTCGTGACCTTCTGCTTCGGCGCCAACGACGGCAACGACAACAGCGAGATCGGCACCGCGATGACCGACGAGGAGTACTGGGACTGGCTCCAGAAGGCGGCACGTGGAGGCCGCGCGTGGAAGTTGCACGAGGCGGCGCGCGCGCTGCGCCTCTACATCTTGATCAAGCGCGCGGTGCACGAGACGCGGGTGGCACTCTTGCCATACGTCTCCACGCCGCGGCGACGCGTGCCGGTCGATCGATTCGAGGCCAACGCGAACCGACTCGTCGAGCTCGGCAAGACGCACGGGTTCCGGCCGGTCTTCCTGAGCGAGGCCCACCGAGAGCCTGGCGCCCGGGCGGAGTACCGAGCTGCGATGGAGCGGGTGGCCGCCGCGACGGGGGCACGGTACATCGACCTCCACTCGCTGCTACCCTCCGACTCGAAGGAGCGCGCGACTCTTTTCATCGACGAGATGCACCTCACCCAGGAGGGGCACCGCCGCGCGGCGGCAATCCTGGCGACCGAGCTGACGAGGGGCGGGCCATAGCGCGACCCTGGTGTATCATCCGTTTTCGATGGAGATCCTGCTGATCTTGCGGGAGTACGCCCGCTTTCTATCCCGGGAGAAGAAGTGGTGGATCACTCCCATCGTCCTGGTGCTCCTGGTGCTCGTCCTGCTGGCGATGGCGACGGAGGGCACCGCGATGATGCCGCTGGTCTACACACTCTTCTGAGGCTCCGTGAACAGCCCACACAGCATGGATTTCGAGGAAGCCGAGGGGAGCTCCAGCGCCGGGGAGTCGCCGGTGCAGGCCGCGGGCGGCTGGCGGCCCAGGCTGCGATACGCCCTGGAGACCGTGGTAGCGCTGCAGGTCCGAGTGGCGATGGGGGCCATCTACCTGATCGTGCTCGGGCCCGTGAAGCTTCTGATGGTATTGCTCGGCTTCGATCCGATGGCGGGTGACCCGCTGGAACCGGGCAGCGACTACTCCGCCCCGCGCCGGCGGCCGCCCATGGACGAGCACCTGCGGAACACGTTCTGACGCGGCGAGGAGCGGTCTTGGCGAAGCCGGTCTATATTCTCGGGATCTCCTGCTTCTACCACGACGCCGCCGCCGCGCTCCTCGCCGACGGCGTGCCCGTGGCCGCGGCGGAAGAGGAGCGCTTCACCCGCAAGAAGCACGACGCGTCGTTCCCCGTCCACGCCATCCGGCACTGCCTGTCCCGCGCCGGCATCGAGAGCCGAGAGCTCGACAGGGTCGTCTTCTACGAAAAGCCGATCCTGAAGTTGGATCGGATCTTCTCGACGTTCCTCTCCACGTGGCCACGAAGCCTAGGCACCTTCGTCACCGCGATGCCGCCGTTCCTGAAGCGAAAGTTGATGGTCGAGCGACACGTGCGCCAGGCGCTCGGCTGGGACGGCCCGATCCTCTACAGCGACCACCATCTGAGCCACGCGGCCAGCGCCGCCTTCTTCAGCGGGCTGGAGCGCACGGCCGTGTTGACGGTCGATGGCGTGGGCGAGTGGGCCTCCGCCGCCGGCTGGAAAGCCGGACCTGGCGAGCTCTCGCAGCTCTGGGAGCTGCGCTTTCCCCACTCCCCGGGTCTGCTCTACACCGCCTTCACCCAGTACCTGGGTTTCCGCGTCAACAGCGCCGAATGCAAGGTGATGGGCCTGGCGCCCTACGGGCGACCCGTGTACCGCGACATGATTCTGGATAGAATCGTGCGATTGCGTCCGGACGGAAGCTTCCGGCTGGAGCTCGAGCTCTTCGAGTTCACCTGGGGCCGCCGGATGGTAGGCGAGCGCTTCGCGCGCCTCTTCGGCCGCCCGGCCCGGGACGCCGAGTCCCCGGACCTGGAGCAGTTCCACATGGACGTCGCCTCCAGCATCCAGGCGGTCCTCGACGAGATCGTGGGCCGGATGGCGTTGGACTTGATGGAGCGAACGGGTCTCGATTCTCTCTGCCTCGCGGGGGGAGTGGCCCTCAACTGCGTCGCCAATGAGCGCGCGCGTCGGCGGACCGGGGCTCGCGGCTTCTTCGTCCAGCCCGCCGCGGGGGACGCCGGCGGGGCCCTGGGAGCCGCCGCGGTGGTCGATCGGCTCCTGCTCGGCAACGGACCCAGGCCGCCGCTGGAACACGTCTACCTCGGCCCCGATTTCTCTCAGGCAGAGATCGATCGCGTGCTGGCCGAACAGGGAGCCGTATCCCGCCGACTGGAGCCCGATGAGCTGGTGCGCTCCGTCGCCCAGCAGCTGGAGCTAGGGCGCGTCATCGGCTGGTTCCAGGGCGCCATGGAGTTCGGACCGCGTGCGCTCGGCAACCGCAGCATCCTGGCCGACCCTCGTCCCGCCGGCATGCGCGAAAAGCTCAACGCAAAGATCAAGTTCCGCGAGGGCTTCAGGCCCTTCGCGCCGGCCGTCCCGCTCGAGGAGGCCCCGCGCTGGTTCGGCGACACGCCCGAGTCCCCCTACATGCTGCTCACCGCTCAGGTCTCTGCCGGCCTGGTCCCGATTCCCGCGGTCACGCACGTCGACGGCTCCGCCCGGCTGCAGACGGTCAGGCAGACCGCCAACCCACTCTTCCACGCGCTGCTCCAGGAGTTCGGCCGCCGCACCGGCGTGCCCATCCTGGTCAACACCTCCTTCAACGTCCGAGGAGAGCCGATCGTCTGCACCCCACTGGACGCCTGGCGCTGCTTCATGTCGAGCGGCCTCGACGACCTCGTGCTGGGCGACCGGCTGCTGCGCAAGGAAGATCAGCCGGCGGCCGCGCTCAGCGGCGGCCCCAGGGAGCTCGACTGAGCGCCCTGCAGGAAATCGAGGGGCTCACGACTCGTTTGCCCAACCCACGGGGTCTCTCAACCCGCCGATGCGCCGGAAAGCGAGTCCTGTGTCCCTCCATCTCCCGTCGCCTCGAAGACGAGCTGTTCCTCCAGGGCGTCGAGCACGACCCGGCCGCCGTCCTTCAGCTTGCCGAAGAGGAGATCGTCGGCCAGCGGGCGCTTGACCTCCAGACGCACGACACGCTGCATCGGCCGCGCGCCGAAGATCGGGTCGTAGCCCTTCTTCGCCAGCAGCGCTCGCGCGGCGTCCGTCGCCACCAGCTCCACCTTCCGCGCCGCCAGCTGCTCGGCCACCTCGCGGAGGAACTTGTCGACGATCAGCGTCATCGTCTCGGGCGCCAGCGGCTTGAAGGCGATCCGCGCGTCGAGCCGGTTGCGGAACTCGGGCGCGAACATCTGCTGGTAGGCCCGATCGTCCTCGTGGCGTGACGCGCGGGCCTTGCCCTCGAAGCCGACCCGCCGGCTCGCCAGCTCGCGAGCGCCGACGTTGCTCGTCATCAGGAGGATGACGTTCCGGAAGTCGGCCTGCTTGCCGTTGGTGTCGGTCAGCGTGCCGTGGTCCATCACTTGAAGAAGGATGTTGAAGACGTCGGGGTGGGCTTTCTCGATCTCGTCGAGCAACAGCACGGCGTGCGGGTTCTGGCTCACGGCCTCCGTCAGCAGACCGCCGCGGTCGTAGCCCACGTATCCCGGCGGGGCGCCGACCAGCCGACTGACCGTGTGGCGCTCCATGTACTCCGACATGTCGAATCGCAACAGCGCGATCCCCATGGTCTTGGCAAGCTGCTTGGCGACCTCGGTCTTGCCCACGCCGGTGGGGCCCGTGAACAGGAAGCAGCCGACCGGCCGCTCCGGCTGGCCGAGCCCGGCACGGTTCTGCTTGATGGCGGCCGCCAGCTCGTCGATCGCCTGCTCCTGGCCGAACACCGCCCGCTTGAGGTCGTCGGCCAGCGCCGCCAGGTTCTGCCGGGCGTCGGCCGTGACCTGCTTCGGGGGCACGCGGGCCATCCGCGCCACGACGCGCTCGATGTCGGTGCTGCGCACCACCGCCCGCCCCGCCAGCTTGCGAACAGCGCCGGCCTCGTCCATCAGGTCGATCGCCTTGTCTGGCAGCAGCCGTTCCCGCAGGTGGCGCGCGGCCAGCTCGGCCGCCGCCCGGATGGCCTTGTCGGTGTAGCGCACGCCGTGGAAGCTCTCGTAGTGGCTGCGAAGTCCCCGGAGGATGCGGACGGTGTCGGGCACCGACGGCTCCGTCACGTCGACCTTCTGGAAGCGGCGCGCCAGCGCGCGGTCCCGCTCCAGGTGCTGGCGGTAGTCCTGGAAGGTCGAGGAGCCGATGCAGCGCACCTTCCCGCGGGTCAGTGCCGGCTTGAGCAGGTTGGAGACGTCCATCGAGCTGCCGTTGGTGATGCCCGCCCCGACGACCGTGTGGATCTCATCGATGAAGAGGATGGCGCCCGGCACCTCCTCGACCCGCTTCAGCACGCCCTTGATGCGCTCCTCGAAGTCGCCTCGGAATCGCGTGCCGGCCAGCATGGGACCCATGTCGAGCGACCAGATCGTCGAGCGGGCCAGCGGTGGCGGCACCCGTTTCTCGTGGATGGCGCGCGCCAGCCCTTCGACGATGGCCGTCTTGCCGACCCCCGGATCGCCGACGAGGATGGGGTTGTTCTTGCGGCGTCGCGCGAGGATCTCGATGGTGCGCTTGAGCTCCTTGTCGCGGCCCACGAGCGGGTCGATGCGCCCGGCGGCGGCCTCGTGGACGAGCTCCAAGCAGAACGATTCTAGCGGGTCGCCCATCGGCGGCGGGGCCTCGGTGCCGTCGGGACCGGGCGCCTGGGGCGAGTGCGGGCTGGCCGGCTTGCTCACGCGATGGGAGAGGAAGTTGATGATGTCGAGACGCGTGACGCCCTGCTCCTCCAGCAGCTGCGTGGCGTAGGAGTCGGGCTCGGCGTAGAGCGCCACCAGCACGTGCGGGCCAGTCACCGAGCGCTTGCCCGAGCTGACGACCAGGATCTGAGCGCGCTGGACCGCGCGCGAGAAGGCCAGCGTCGGACGGACCTCACCCGTCGTCGAGGAGGGCGCCAGCTCGTCACGCAGGAACCGGTCCAGGTCTCGCTTGAGCCGTGTCAGGTCCGCGCCCGCATGGCGCAGCACCTCGCGCGTCTCGTCGTCCAGCACCAGCGCGTAGAGCAGATGCTCCAGAGTCGCCAGCTCGTGGCCGCGCCGGGCCGCCTCGGTCATCGCAACCTGGATGGTGACTTCCAGTTCGGGGCTCAGCTCCGGCGTCATTGTGGCTCCATCGAGCAGCGTAGCGGGTATCCGCTGTCCCGGGCGTACTCACTCACCTGGGAGACCTTCGTCTCGGCGATGTCGCGCGGGTACACCCCGCACAACCCAAGCCCCGTGTGGTGCACCAGCAGCATGATCCGTGTTGCCTCGGTCACGTCTTTGTCGAAAAACTGCATCAGCACGTCCACGACGAAATCCATCGCTGTGAAGTCGTCGTTGTGCAGGAGGACCTTGTACTGGGTCGGCCGGCGGGTCTTGGTCTTGGAAATCGTCGCCACCCCGCCCTTTTGTTCGGGCGCTGAACGCGAGAAGTCTGACGCCATTTGCCGGAATTCTACTGCATGCCCCCTCTTGGCAGCAGTAGACGTCTGCCGTCCCCCCTCTCGATTCTCAATTCTCGATTCTCGATTCTCGATTCTCGATTCTCGTATGCTCTCACCGTGAAGCTGATCAAAGTCGGCGCGGCCGCACTCAACCAGACCCCCATGGCCTGGGACGCCAACGAGGCCAACATCCTGGCGGTCATCGAGGCCGCCCGGGCCGAGCAGGTCAGCATCCTCTGCCTCCCCGAGATGTGCATCAGCGGCTACGGCTGCGAGGACGCCTTCCACTCCAGAGGCACCCGCGAGACCGCCTGGAAGATCCTCCAGGAAGTCTTGCCCGCCACGCGCGGGATGATCGTCAGCCTGGGCTTGCCGGTGCTCTACAACAATGCGCTCTTCAACACCGTCTGTCTCGCCGCCAACGGGCACATCCTCGGGTTCCCTGCAAAGCGCTTCTTGGCCGGCGATGGCATCCACTACGAGCCGCGCTGGTTCAAGCCCTGGCCGCACGATAGCCACGCGCTGCTGCACGCGGGCGGCGTTGACTACCCGCTGGGCGACGTTTACTTCGACTGCGGCGACATCCGCATCGGCTTCGAGATCTGCGAGGACGCATGGGTAGCCGAACGGCCGGGTGGGACGCTTTCGTTGCGCGGAGTCGACGTGATCCTCAACCCCAGCGCCAGCCACTTCGCCTTCGGCAAGCACGAGGTCCGCAAGCGCTTCGTGCTCGAGGGGGCCCGTGCTTTCGGCGTTACCTACATCTATTCGAACCTCCTCGGAAACGAGGCCGGCCGCGTCATCTACGACGGCGGCGCCATCATCGCCAGCGGCGGCAAGATGGTGGCCCTGGGTCCCAGATTCTCGTTCGCGGACTTCGTCCTCACGACCGGAGTCATCGACGTCGACCTGACACGGATGGGGCAGGCGCGCACGGGCAGCTTCCAGCCCAAGCTCGACGTCCACCCCGCGGAGTGCGTCCAGACATCGTTCGCTTTCCCGGAGCTGGAACCCGCGCGCTCGACGGCCACCCCGGCCTCCTGGGAGACCGGCGCCCGGCTGAAGGAGGAAGAGTTTGCCCGGGCTGTGGCGCTCGGGCTCTTCGACTACATGAGGAAGAGCCGCTCCGAGGGGTTCGTCGTATCGATCAGCGGAGGGGCGGATTCGGCGGCGGTCTCATGCCTGGTGGCGGTGATGGTGGAGCTGGGGCTGGCCGAGCTCGGGCCCGAGCGGTTCCTCGGCAAGCTGGGTCATGTGCGCGAACTGGCCGGGAAGTCCGATGGGCCTGCTGCGGCCGCCAGGGAAGTCGTGCGTGCGCTCCTGACCTGCGCGTACCAGTCGACCGCCAACAGCTCCGACGTGACGCGCTCGGCGGCGCGCGGTGTCGCGGAGGCGATCGGTGCGCGCTTCCTGGAGCTGGACGTCGATAGCCTGGTCCAGCAGTACGTCGCGCTGGCAGCCGGCGGCCTGGGGCGCGAGCTCACCTGGGAGACCGACGACGTGGCGCTCCAGAACATCCAGGCGCGCGTCCGTGGGCCCAGCGTCTGGCTCCTGGCCAACGTGAAGCACGCGCTGCTGCTCTCCACCAGCAATCGGTCGGAAGCCGCCGTCGGATACGCGACCATGGACGGGGACACCTGTGGCGGCCTCAGTCCCATCGCCGGGATCGACAAGGCCTATCTGCGGCGCTGGCTCGTCTGGATGGAGCGGGAAGGGCCCGACGGGCTGCACCCCATTGCCGCCCTGGCGGCCGTCACCGCGCAGGCTCCCACCGCGGAGCTGAGGCCCTCGGGGTCCCACCAGACCGACGAAGCCGACCTGATGGCCTACGAGCTCCTCGACGCCGTCGAGCGCGCCGCCATCCGCGACAAGCAGACGCCGGTCGAGGTCTTTCGCCGGATGAAGGTCGAGTTTCCTCAATACGCGCGCGGCGAGCTCGCCGTCTGGGTCGAGCGCTTCTTCCGGCTCTTCTGCCGCAACCAGTGGAAGCGCGAACGCTACGCCCCGTCGTTTCACCTCGACGACGAGAACCTCGACCCCAAGACCTGGTGCCGCTTCCCGATCCTCTCCGGCAACTTCGACCGCGAGCTCGCCGAGCTGAAAGCCTACGTCGCGCAAAAGTAGGCCGCGAAAACCCGTGGCGTCTACCTGTACCGGGTTTTCCAAGAAAACCCGGTACTGGTAGACGCCACGGGTTTTCCCAGGCCGGAGATTTCCGCTACTTCTTCCGCGCCTTCATCGCCTCCAGCGTCGCGCGGATGTGGGCCTGGACGTCCGGACGGGCAAGCGCGTCCAGGAAGGCTTCCCGGTGGGCGTCCTGCTCCGACTGCATCCGGGCAAGCGAAGCGGCCAGCAGGCTCTTCTTCGTGTGGGCGAAGGCGACTCCGGGTGCGCGCGCAAGCCGAGCGGCCAGCGAGACGGCTTCATCGATGAGCCTATCCGGCTCCGTCACCCGCTCCACCAGGCCCGCCGCGGCGGCCGCGTCTGGCCCGAACAGCTCGCCTTGCAGGATGACCCGATCCCTGTAGGCGCTGCCGACCCGGTAGCGCACCACCTCGAGCGCCACCCCAGGGAACGGAATGCCGAGCGCGATCTCGGTCAACCCGAGCTTGTACTCGCCCCGCGCGGCCAGCCGGCCATCGCCCGCCAGAGCCAGAATGGCGCCACCGGCGATGGCGTGACCGTTCACCGCGCAGACGACCGGCCTAGGCATAGCGAACCAGTCGCGGCACATGCCGTCCACCAGGTCGAGGATCTCCCCGATGCCGTCCCTCCCCATCGAACCGACTTCGGCCAGGTCCAACCCCGCCGAGAAGAATCGCCCCGCCCCCGTCAAGACCACGCCGCCCCGGCCACCGGCCAGCTGTTCGGCTGTCTCCCGCAACTGGCGCAACATCCCGCTGCCCAGCGTGTTCGCCTTGCCGTCATCCAGTGTCACCACTGCGACGCCGTCCCTGTCTTCGATTCGCACGGTTCCCATCGGAATCCTCCTGTGTCCCGCACACACTAGCCTCTTCCGCTAGCCCCCTCAAGCCCGGCGCCGATTCTCGATTCTCGATTCTCGATTCTCTTTTCCCAATGCTATCCTGCCGCCATGCCCTCTTTGCGGGTCGCCGCCGCGCAGCTCGACGTCGCCTTCGGTGACGCACGGGCCAACCTGGCTGCCGTCCTGGCGGCGCTCGAGCAGGCCGCGGTCCAGGGCGCCAAGCTGGTCGTGTTCCCGGAGTGCGCCCTCACCGGGTACTGCTTCACCAGCCTCGAAGAGGCTCGTGAGGCTGCGCTCACGCTGGACGGCCCCGTCGTCTCCGCGCTCGTCGACGCCTGCCGCCGGCTGGGTGTCCTGGCAGTCACGGGCCTGGTCGAACGCGACGGCGACCGGATCCACAACACCGCCGTGCTCACCGGCCCGGACGGGCTCGTCGGGCGCTACCGGAAGTGCCACCTCCCCGTGCTGGGCGTCGATCGGTTCGCCACTGCCGGCGATCCGCCGCTCGAGCCTTTCGACACGCCCTTCGCCCGGCTGGGCGTCGGCATCTGCTACGACGGCAGCTTCCCCGAGCTTTCGCGCGTCCTGAAGCTTCGCGGCGCCCAGATCCTCCTTCTGCCGACGAACTGGCCCGAAAAGGCGCAGGTCTCGGCCGAGTTCCAGCCGATCGTCCGTGCCCACGAGAACCACGTCCACTTCGTCGCGGTCAACCGCGTCGGCACCGAGCGCGGCTTCACCTTCATCGGTCAGAGCAAGATCATCGACTGCACCGGCCGCGTCCTGGCGCGTGCCGGCTCCGACCGGCCCGAGGTTCTCGTCGCCGACCTCGACCCCGCGGCTGCGGACTGCAATCGCGTCGTCTACTCGGCCGGAGAGTACGAGATCGACCGCGTCGGCCACCGGCGCCCCGAGCTCTACGGCCCGCTCACCCGGTGACCCGGCGAGCCCCGAATCCATGCCCGACTTCTCCGGCGGCTCGCCAGCCGATCCCTCGAAACCCGACGCCACGCACAACAGCTTCTTCCTGGCGTTCGAGCGCTTCCCCGAGCGTTGCGGCTCCGACGTCCCGGCTCTCATAGAGCCGCTCGGCGCGGAGGGCGGCGGCGTCCATCACCGGGTCGTCTCTTACCGGCAGCTCTTCGAGGAGGTCGACCGACTGGCCGATGCGCTCCTGCAAGTCGGTATCGGGCCGGGAGATCGCGTTCTCCTGATGGTACCGATGAGCGTCGAGCTCTACACCGCGATCCTGGCAGTCCTTCGGATCGGCGCCGTCGTGCTCTTCATCGATCCCGCCGACGGCATCCACCACCTCGACCGCACGGCCGCCTCGATGGCCCCCAAGGCCTTCATCGCGGTCCCGCGCGCCCACGTCTTCCGGCTGCTGTCCGGCGCCATCCGCCGCATTCCCATCCAGGTTTCCACCTGGCCCACGTTCCTGGGCTGGACGATGCCGTGGTCCGAGCTTCTCGCCCGCGGGCGGCCCGGCGTCCAGACGGCCCCCGTGCTGCCGACCGACCCGGCCATGATCAGCTTCACGTCGGGCTCCTCCGGCACTCCGAAGGGCGTCTGCCGCAGCCACCGCGACCTGCGCGCCATCTTCGCGATGCTCTGCGGCCACGAGGGGAAGCGCCAGCTGGGCGTGAACCTTTGCGGCTTCCCGGTGCTCCCGCTCGACGATCTCTCGGCCGGGCGCAGCTGCCTGCTTCCGCGCGCCGAGCCAGGCAAGCTGGCGCTGGCCCGCCCCACCGACCTGGCCGATCAACTGCGGCAGTTCCCGCCGACCCTGATCTCGCTGCCACCCGGCTTGCTCCGCGGCCTGGTCGACCACTGCGCCGCCACGAAGGAGCGCTTCCCCACGCTGCGCCACGTCTTCACGGGCGGCGGGGTCGTGCCGATCTCGCTCGTCCGCGACGCCCGGGCGGCCTTCCCCGATTCCGAGTTCCACATCCTTTACGGCTCCACCGAAGCCGAGCCCGTGAGCATGATCGACGCCCCCGAGATCCTCGCCGAGACCGCCGCGCGCACCGAGGCCGGCGAGGGGATGTGCGTCGGCCGCATCGCTCCAGACACGCGCGTCCTGGTCGTCGAGCAGACCGACGGCCCTCTGGAGTCGCTTCATCCGGCGACGGGCATTGGCGAGATCGTCGTCAGCGGCGGCCACGTCAATCGCGCCTACTTCAATGACCCCGTCCAGACCCGGCTGCACAAAGTCCAGGACTCCTCGGGCGACTGGTGGCACCGCATGGGCGACCTCGGCTGGATGGACTCCCAGGGCCGCCTCTGGCTCGTCGGCCGCGCTTCCAACCAGGTCAGGACTCCCGAGAAGCTCCTACACCCCGTCAAGGTGGAGCCCGTGTTCGACGCGCTCCCGGGTGTCAGGAAAACCGCGCTGGTCGGCGTCCCTGTCGTGATCGCGGGCATCCCGCAGACGGCTGCGGCACTGCTCGTGGAGCTGGCGCCTGCGCACCCGGACCCTGCAGCGGTCATCGAAGAGATTCGAAGGACGATCCGAGTCCTCGAGCTGCCCATCCGCGTCGTGCGCACCTGCGAGCGCATCCTCTACGACCGCCGGATCGGCGCCAAGATCCAGTACGCCGCGCTCGCCGATGCCCATGGCGAGGATATCCGCCGGGAGCTGGGCGATCCCCTCATCCTTCGAATGACCACCTACCGCCGCGAGCGGTTCCCGTTGCCCCGGCACGCCTTCGTCTCGCTCCTCTTCGCCGCCGCCGTCGCCCGTGGCGTCTCCGGACAGACCCTGTCCGGCCCGGTTGCGCTCGCCGCCCTGGCCGTGCTCGCCTTCTTCTGGCACATGCGCGTGCTGGACGAGCACCAGGACTTCGAGAAGGACCGCGTCCGCCACCCGGGCCGCGCCGTCGCCCGCGGCGTCGTCACCCTGCGGGAGCTGGCGCACAGCGCCCGGCTGGCCGCGCTCGCCGAGGCTGCCATCGCAATGGTGCTGGGACTGGTGCCCTTCGGATGGTGGTGCTTCGCTGCCGCCTACTCGCTGGCGATGCGCGTCGACTTCTTCGCGCCCAGGCTCTTCGAAGGCCGCCCCGTATTGCGCGGCCTCACCCACGCCCCCCTGGCGGCCCTGTTGACCCAGTTCCTCGCCGCCGCGGCGGGGGCGCCCACGCCCGTGGTTGCCCCGGCAATAGTTGCTGCCCTCATCGCCCCGCTTTCGGGCGTGTGGTGGCGCACGGCCGCGGGCCGCGAAGCCGACGCCGCCTGACGCTCGTCTTCAGCTGCGGCCGGCGGCGAAGTTGGTCCACCGTACGTCGTCGGCGGTCAGCCACTTCCGGTCCGGGCCTGCCGAGCAGACCGCGAAGTCGGGTCCCCGCTCCGAAAGCATGACGCCGAACCACCGCTGCGTCTCCAGGTAGTAGGGCGTTCCCCACATGTCGCTGGCCGCGTCGCGCCCGCCCGCCCCGACCGACTTGCGAAGGAAGCTGGCCAGCTCGTCGTTCGTCAGCTTCCGGCCCTGCTCGATGTTGTGCATCGAGACGAGCTGCCCGATCTGCTCCACGTTCAGCCGCTCCACCACTGCTTCTGTCTGCGCCACCGTCCGCTGCAGCGCCTCGACCCCCGATTCGAACGAGCCGAACGCCACGCAGACCAGCACCAGCAACGTCATCAGCAGGTTCATCGTCGCCCCCTGGAGTCCGGGTTCTGGACAGCATCGTCCCGATTCCGGGCGTCATTTGTCCGGATTCCGGACGCCGCGAGCGTCTGCTCGTCCCTCGTTCGGCTCCCGGAGCCGCTCCCCACACGACGTGACTTCGCCATCGCCCCGGATAAAGCAACACCGGGGCCAGGTCGAATCAATCGAGCTCGCGCTCGTAGACGAGGTAGCCCGTCGGCTGCATGCCGCGATGTTCGTAGGTGCGCCGGGCCCGCGAGTTCTCTCGCTCCACGTACAGTCTCAGGCCGCAGACCCCGCCGTCCTTGCGGGCCAGCTCCTCCACGTGTGCGTAGAGGCGTCCGAAGCAGCCCTCCCCCCTCGCCTCGGCGGCCGTGTAGACGCTCTGGATCCACCAGAAGAACCCATGGCGCCAGTCGCTGTACTCGAATGTCAGCAGCAGGCAGGCCACCACGCGCCTCTCCCGCTCGACGACGAAGTAGCGCCCCTTTGCCGGGTCCTCCAGGATCGCCCTCACCCCGGGCACGACCCGCGCCCGGTCCAGCGTCTTGCCCTCCGACTCCTGGGCGAGCCTGCAGTTGAACTCGACGAGCGTCTCGTGATCCTCCAGCCGCGCCGGCCGGACCTGTCCCTCAGGGCTGCTGCTCATCGATGCGGCGGCCGTCGGCAACGGTCTTCCCCTGGTTCGTCCACCAGCGGTTGGGCGCCGCCGAGTAGTACGTCCCCACGATGTCCTTCAGCGCCTCCCCGATGGCGCAGTACCGGAAGAAGTAGCCTCGGTCCAGCGCCGCCTTGGGCAGCGCCCGCGTGCTGGCCAGCAGGAGCTCGTGGGCCATTTCGCCGACCGCCAGCGACAGCACCCCTGCCGGCACGCGGAACAAACAGGGTCGCCCCATTCGCCGCGCCAGCTCGATCGAGAACTCCTCGTTGGTCACCGGAATCGGCGCGGTCGCGTTGACCGGCCCCCGCAGGCCCTCGTTGCCCAGAATGTAGACCACCAAGCCGCTCACGTCTTGCAGGTGAATCCAGGGGAACCATTGCTTCCCGCTCCCCAGAGGGCCCCCCACGAAGTAGTTGAACGGGGGCAGCATCTGCGCCATCGCGCCGCCACCGGCGTCGAGCACGACGCCCAGCCTGAGTGCGACCAGCCGCACGCCGGCCTCTGCCGCAGGCTGGGCCGCCGCTTCCCACTTCTGCCCCAGATCCGCCAGGAAGCCCTTGCCCGGCCCATCCGCCTCGGTCAGCTCCTGGTCGCCGCGGTCTCCGTAGACGCCGACGGCGCTGGCGCTGATGAAGACCTTCGGGCGCTTGGCGGCCTTGGCCATCGCCTCGGCAAGGGCCCGGGTCGGCACCAGGCGGCTCTCCTCGAGCTCTTTCTTGCGCCGCTGGGTCCAGCGCCTTTCCGCCACGGAGGCCCCGCAGAGGTTCACAACGGCATCCGCCCCCGCCATGACGGCGTCCAGGCCGTCCGGACGCGCCGGGTCCCACTGCACCACGGAAATGTCGGACCCCGCCGGCCGCTTCCCGGCTGCCCCGCCACGCGTCAGCATGACCACCTTGTCGCCGCGTCGAGCCAGCACCTGGCATAGATGCCGCCCGATGAACCCGCTACCGCCTGCCACCACCACCTGCATGAGGAGCCTCCTTGCCGGTGGAGCATCATAGCAGAGAGTTCTCCGAGCGCAACTTTTCGGCGGCTGCAACGCTAGTAGGATTGTATGATCACCGTCATGCCCGCGGCTCGGCTCACCCGATCGTAGGTGGCGCGTCTATCCCGGAGCGGATCGGATTCGTCCATGAAGACCGGGGGCGCATCGCGAGGAGGAGCCACTTGAGCCTGAGGAGCACGCGGAAGGTCGTCACGGGGGCGTTGGTCCTCTCCTGCTGCGTCTGGTTCGATGCGGGCTGCGGTGGAAATGCCCAGCCCAGGCAGGAGGGCTACACCGAGGACCCGAGAGGCTATCGCGAGGCTCCGCCCCGAGACTACTCGGGCGGCCCGCGCGCTCCGTCCCAGCAGCCTGTCATCTACCGAGGCTCCCCCGAGATGACCCGCGACGCCGTCGGCACGGGCGATTCGGACGGCTTCGGCAGCCCCACGTACGAGGCCCCGAACCTGATGCCGAACGGCCCCAGGGCCCCCGGGCTGGGCCGCGATCCCGAGTACCGCGAGGTCACCGCCGACGATCCCGACTTCGAAGACATCCGCGAAACGGACAGCACCCCGCAGCAGAGATCCGAGGGCCAGACACCCGAGCGCGATCGCACCGCGACGCCCGACGGCTCAGGCTCTGTCCCGACCGCCGGCGGCCCTCTGCTCAAGATGCCGCTCATCAACCAGCGCACTGGCGGCGGCAAGTACCCGGGCGCCTACTGCGGTCCGACCTCGGTCCGCATGGTGCTCGCCCAGTTCGGAATCGAAGCGGGAGCCGACGAGGTGGCGCTCGGCAAGTTCGGTCCCGGCACGCCGATGTACCACAAGGGCGAGGGCAGCACGCACGAAGGCATGGCGACCGCTCTGAAGCACTACGGTCTGAACGCCAACCTCGAGTACAGCAAGAACCTCTCGGACCTGAGGGCCGCCGTCGAGCGCGGCCACCCGGTCATCGTCAACGTGGAAGGCAACTACGGCCCCTTCTACACCAACGGACACATCATGGTGGTGGTCGGGTTCTCGGCCAACGGCGACCCGATCGTGAACGACCCGGCCGGCGGCGTCCAGCGGACCATTCCGAAGCGGCGCTTCCTCAACTGCTGGCAGGGCCTGGCCATCGAAACCTGGAAGTGACCAGGGAGGCGACCCGGATGCGATTCAGTGGCAGCAGACTTTCGGCAGGCCTCCTGATGGCCGCGGTCCTCGTCTCCTCTCCGGCGGCCGCTTTCTCGCCGGCCTCCCAGGCAGCCATTGCCGCCTACGAGGCCTCCTGGCGTCTGGCGACTCTCATCCCCTGGGGCAAGGGCGCCGGCCAGCTCGAGCAGCAGATCCGCTCGAACGACCCGAACCTGATCAGCCGTGGCCCGGGCAGCATCCTGGCCTTCGAGGGCGGCTCCTTTGCCGTGCTCGACACGCTCGGCGCCTCGATCAAGGAGTTCGATGCCAGCGGCAAGCCAACCCGCCAGCTCTCCTTTCCGGCTTTCGGCGCCGACCGTTCCCGCACGACTGCAATCGACATGGCCTCGTCGGGGCCGGGCGAGTACTGGCTGCTCAGCGGGACAAAGAACGTCGTGCTGCACGTGCGGAACGGCCAGCGTGCGGAGACCTTGCCCGTCCGCACTGCCACGAGAAACTCGTTGTTGATGGCCATCAGCCGCGACGCCGGCGGGACGCTCTACCTCCTGGACGGCGACGACGGAGCGCTGCACCGCATGGATGGCGCCGGTCATCCGCTGCCGCGCGTGCACCACAAGGACTTGAAGGGGATGACCATCGACTCCAAGGGTCACGTCTACGACCTGCGGCTGGCCGGCAAGACCGACGCGCGCCATCTGCAGCTGGTCCGGTGGCGGATCGAGGATCAGGCCGCCCGCACCGGCGCTTCGGAGCCCGGCTTCGAGGGGCTCGAGCAGTCGGGGCCGTCCCTGCAGTCCACCGTGGTGGCCCAGGTCGAGTCCGACCGGGAAGTGAATCGCATGGACGTCTTCGGCGTCGATGACGCCGGCAACATCTACGTCAGCTGGGCGGCCGGCGCCGTCGAGAATCCGTCTCGCCGCGAGGTCGTCCGGTTCGACTCTTCGGGGGCCATCACGGGCCGTTCGCCCTGTCCGCCCGATCCGGTGGAGCTCAAGTTCACCCACGCCAAGGTGGTTTCGCCCGACGGGGCCGTTCTGGCCGTCCGAGTCCGAGACACCGGTCTGGAGGTGCTGCGACTGGAGCAATGGGGCACGGGCGGGCCGGCCTCCCCGACGCCGGCGAAGGAGAAGAAGCCCGAGGCGCCGGCCGGTAACCAGCCCGCCAGCGATCTCGACTTCGGTCGCCCCTGATCCCGCTCCCCGAACCGTCGCTGGAGATCCTGGGCATCGGGCTCGACCTGGTCGAGATCGGCCGTTTCCAGGAGCTGCTCGCTCGCTTCGGCGGCCGCATGAAGAAGCGGCTCTTCACGGGCGTCGAGGATGACTACTGCGCCAGCCACGCAATCGGTCACCAGGCCCAGCACTACGCCGCCCGGTTCGCCGCCAAGGAGGCCTGGATCAAGGCCAGCGGCATCGCCATTGCCTGGCGCGAGATCGAGGTCGTCAACCGCGCCGGCACCGGCGTCCCCGACCTGATCCTGCACGGCCAGACCGCCGCCGCTTCCCGAGCCGCCGGCATAGCGCGAGCGCTCTTGACCATCACCCACGCCGGCGATCTTGCCGTCGCTCAGGTGACCTGCCTGGGGAGGAGAAGTAGCCAGTAGACGGAAGTCAGGAGGGGAACGGTCAGGGCAGACATTGGTGCCCCCCTGCCGACCCTACTGACTACTGACTACTGTCTACTGGCTACTCCTCCCTCAGAGCTCGTTGACGGCCGACAGCACCTGCTGCTGGACGATCTTCGCGGCTGCGGTCAGCGCCTCTTCCGGGGTGCGCTGCCCCTTGAGGCCCAGCTCCAGCTCCGGGTTGACCAGCTCTTCCAGGCGGTCGTAGCCGGGCACGGCGGGCCGGGCCTGCGCGCTCAGCATCTGCTTGTAGAAGACCTTCAGCTCTGGGCGGTCCTTCAAGTCGACCTTGTCCATCACGTCGGCCCGCACGGGGATCTGGCCCAGCCGGCTTGCCCACTTCAACTGGAACTCGGCGCTGGTGACGAACCTCAGGAACTCGAAGGCAGCCTCCTGGTTCTTGCAGTGGCGGAAGACGACCAGGTTGGAGCCGCCGGTGGTGCTGACGCCGCCCTTGGGGCCTTGCGGGACCAGTCCGACGCCCAGCTCGACGCCCTTGGCCAGCTTCAGGTTCTCCAGATTCCAAGGGCCCGAGAAGATCATGGCGTAATTCGAGTTGGCGAACCCCTGGGTCGGATCGACGGCGCCCGGAATCCAAGCGCCGGCCTCGGCAGAGGTCTCGACGCCGTCGACCTGGAAGCGCTCCCGATAGAGCGCGACCTTGTATTTGAACGCCTCGACGGCGGCCTTCTCGGTGAGCGTGCAGACCAGATTTCCCGCACCGTCGCGGCCCAGGAAGGTGGCTCCCCACGAGTTCAAGTACGGCAGTGTCCACCAGAGCGAGTTGTCCATGGCAAAGCCGAACTGGCTGACGGCGGGGAGCGTGAGCGCCCGGGCGTAGGCCTTGAATTGCTCCCAGGTGGCCGGGGGGGCCTCGGGGTCGAGCCCGGCCTTGCGGAGGCGATCGGCGTTTTCGCGGAAGAGCCGCTTGTTGTAGAAGAGGCAGAGGCAGTTGGTCTGGTCGGGCAGGCCGTAGAGGTGCTTGACCCATTGTCCGCCGGGCTGCTTGAGCTCCAGCAGGCAGGAATCGTAGGCCGCCGGGACGTACTCGCCGCGGAGCTTCTCGGGCGCTCCACCGCCGAAGGCCTGCAGGGTGTCCAGCGGGACGATGGCCTTGCCGTAGGCGAGCTGGACCACGTGCGCGACGTCGACGCGACAGATGTCGGGGGTGGTGCGGGTCTGGCAGGCCGTCTTCAGCTTCGGCAACAGACCGTCGAACGGGACGCGGCCCAGGACGATGCGGATCGGCTTGCCGGTCTTCTGGCGATACCAGGCCTCGAAAGGCTGGCGGGCCATCTCGTCGAAGACGCGATGTTCCTCGTTGTTGTAGCTCTCCCAGACGTTGAGGACGTCGCCGGAGGACTCGGTATAGCCGGTGCATCCGGCCAGTCCGAGTATCAGCGCGCCGGTCCCCAGGATGGCCGCCGCGGCGAGCGCGCGCAGTCGTTTCAGCGTCACGTTCGCCTCACTCCTTCACGGCTCCGCTGGTCATGCCTTCGATGAAGAACCGCTGCGCGGCCAGGAAGAGGATCGCCATCGGCAGGATGCTGAACACGCTGCCCGCCATCAGGAGATCCCAGCGTTGTCCGTACTGGCCCCGGAAGAGCGCCA
>JACPRK010000014.1 GCA_016190005.1 Candidatus Wallbacteria bacterium
AGCATGCCCTGAGCGTGCCGAAGGGTTCAGGGCGAGCGGTTACCGTGTGATGCCCCCTCCCATTTTCTGCGCGCGCACCCGGGTGGGGTGCGTTGACTTCGGCGGTTGACGGCTCCTATATTCATGGTGGGCAGACCGCCCGTTCGAGAAAGGTTGGTGCGGTGAAACGATGTTCCTCTTCGATCTGATTCTGACCGCGTTGACCGTCCTGGCGGCGTCGAGGTGGCTACCGGGAGTGACCCTGGCGAGCCCCCGCGCGGCGCTGAAGGTATCGGTGGTGTATGCGTTGCTGAGCGTGCTGGGGGCGCTGGCCCTGTACTTCGTGCCGTTCTACGCGCTGCTCCCTCGCCTGATTGCCCGCCCGCTCTCCTTCGTGATTGTGGGAATCCCGGCCTTTTACGCGACGGAGCTTTTCGTCAGCGGCTTCGAGGTGGCCGATATCAAGACTGCGGCCAAGCTGGCAGTGCTGGTGGCTTTCGTGCAGCTCTGCGTGGCCGCGCTCCTCGCCTGACGGCAGCGCCGAATGTCCATCGACTCGAGCTCCACCGCCCGTAACCGGATACTGGTGGTGGACGACGATAGCGGTATCCGGAGCATGGTCCGAGACTGGCTCTC
Source organism: Candidatus Wallbacteria bacterium (assembly GCA_016190005.1). Lineage (GTDB taxonomy): Bacteria > Muiribacteriota > UBA6191 > JACPRK01 > JACPRK01 > JACPRK01. The sequence goes on from JACPRK010000014.1 coordinate 616, forward strand.
GGAGTGCTACGACGTGACCACGGCCGAAAACGGTCTGATGGCTCTGGAGATCCTTCGGACTCAGGCCTTCGATCTCGTCATCAGCGATATCAACATGCCCGGCATGGGCGGCTTCGACACGCTGCGCCGGGTGCGGGAGCAGTATCCGGGGACCCGCAGGGCGCTGATCACCGACTACGACGTCGACACCTACATCAAGATGGCGCTCGAGGAGGACATCACCAACATCATCGTGAAGCGCTCCCCGTTCGACGTCGAGGAGCTTTTCCGCACCGTGGACGGCCTGCTGACGGGCCAGCGCATCTTCGGGCTCCAGAACTACCTGCAGGCGGGAACGCCCATCGCCCTGCGACGCATCTCCAGCTCCGAGGAGATCCAGTCGGTCCGGGAAGAGGGCCTATCGCTCATCGCGGGCACCGACCTCGCCGAGCGCAACGGAAACAACATCCGACTCATCTTCGAGGAGATCGCCTCCAACGCCGTCTATCACGCTTACGGATACCGCAAGTTCGACCAGGTCCGGCTCCGTGAGGACGAGCGCATCGAGGTCGCCTTTGGCCTGGACCCCGAGAAGTTCGGTTTCTCGGTGGCGGACTGGAGCGGGAAGCTCACCAAGGACGTCGTCCTGCACAAGCTCCTGCGCGCCATGAGTCTCGAAGGCGTGCTCGACACCAGCGGCCGCGGCCTCTTCCTGTCGCGCACCTTCTCCGACAGGTTCATCATCAATATCCGCCCCGGCAAGCAGACCGAGGTCGTGGTGTTGAATTACTTCTTCACGGCTGCCGAGAACAAGCCGCTCTATATCAACGTGGTCTGAGCCCGGGGCTACTTCTTGAGCTCTTCCAGGTTGACCTTGAGCGCCTCGCCGATCTTGGCCTCCAGCGCGCGGCGATCGAAGGGCTTCATGACATAGTCCTTGATCCCGTGCTTGCGCGCCTCCAGCAGCGAGTTCATCTCGCGGACCGCGCTGATGATGATGATTGGGGTCGCCGCCAGCTCAGGCATCGCGCGAATGCGCTTGACGACCTCGAAGCCGTCCAGCGCCGGCATCATGATGTCCAGCAGGATCAGCCCAGGCTTCACCTCGCGGATCAGGTCCACCGCTTTGAGGCCGTCCGTGGCTGCGTGAACCTCTATCTGAAACTGGCCCAGGATCTTCTTCAGCAGCTCGACCTGCGACGGGTCGTCCTCGACCACCATTATCTTGTGCACCGCTTCTCCTCCTTCAAGCCGCTCCGGCGGCGGCGGGACCCTTGGCGGTCCCGCTCACTGCCGCGTGCTGTTCTATCAGATCCAGCAGCTGTTTTCGATCAAACGGTTTCGTGACGTAGTCGCAGCACCCTGCCTCGAGCGCCCGTTCCCGGTCCTGCGGGCGAAGCGCATGCGCCGTCAGCGCGATCACGGGCACCGAGCCCATCCCCTCCATCGACCGCATCCGCCGGGTCGCCTCCCAGCCGTCCATCTCCGGGAGCCCCAGGTCCATCAACACCACGTCCGGCCGCCGAACGGCAACCACCGCCAGCGCCTCTTCCCCGCTGCGCGCGGCCGTCACCTCGTGGCCGCCGAACCTCAGGACCTTCGTCGCCAGCGCCAGATTGTCCTCGTTGTCCTCGACCACGAGTACGTTCATTCCCCTCCCCCGGCCGAAAGCAGGCTCCTCAGGCCCGTCGCCAGCATCGCCTGCTCCAGCGACTTCTTCTGGACTACCTTGCGCACGTGGCTCTGCAGAAACGTCCGCTCCTGCTCCGTCAGAGACTTGCCCGTCACCACGATGATCGGCAGCTCCGACAGCGCTGGCTGGCGCCGTACCCGCGAAATTACTTCGAAGCCGTCCAGCACCGGCATCGAAACCTCCACGAGCATTAGATCCGGCTTGCGCCGCTCGATCTCCTCGAGCGCCTTCTTTCCGTCCCTGGTTGTGCGGATATCGGTATATCCAGCTATCCGCATCATATCCTGCAGCAACTGGAGGGTGTCCTCCTCGTCGTCCACCAGCAGAATGCTCGGCTGATGCCCTCCGCCCTCCAGGGCCTGCACCTTTCGGCTCAACTCCTTGAGGTCCAGCGGTTTCTTGAGACCCTCCGCCGCCCCCAGGCTGATAACGGTCGTCGAGTCGAGCTCGGGCAGCATCACCAGCACGGGCGTCTTTCGCAGGTTCGCATCGCTCTTGATGGACTCGATCAGGAGTCGGCCGTTCGACCGCGTCAACGCGGGGTCGAGAAGCACTGCAAACGGCCTCAGCTCGCGGCAGAAGCGCATCCCCTCGTCGGCATCCGACGCCCCCACGACCCGGTACCCTTCGGCTACCAGCACCTTCTTCACCATCTGGAGGATGTCGGTCTGGCGGTCGACCACGAGCACCACGTGGCGGTGGCGGGCCTCTCCCGCGTCGGCCTCGTGCAGTTCGCCGGGCTCTTCAGGCGATTCCGGCTCCTCGGGAAGGATCGGCAGCACCACGTGGAAAGTGCTCCCCAAACCGGGCTCGCTCTTGGCCCAGATCTGGCCCCCGTGGAGCTCCACGAGCTTGCGGGTGATCGAGAGCCCTAGCCCCGTGCCGCCGAACTTCCCGCGCTGGGAGCCGGTAGCCTGGCGGAAGTCGTCGAAGATGTGCGGCAGATCCTCGGACTTGATGCCGATCCCGCTGTCCTCGACTTCGATCTTGACGCTCCCTCGGACGCTGGACAGGCGCCGCACCGAGAGCTTTACCTGGCCGCGCTCGGTGAACTTGACGGCGTTGGAGATGAGATTGACGAGGGTCCTGCGGACCTTGTCGTAGTCGGCCTTGACGGGGAGCGACTGGGGGAAGTCGCTGGTGAGCGACACGCTTGCGTCGCGCAACAGTGGCTTGGCAACCGCTAGCACTTCTTTGCCCAGCTCGCAGAGGTCAAACTCCTCGGGGGTGACCGTCATGCGGCCGGATTCGATCTTGGCCGTGTCGAGGATGTCGTTGAGCAGGTTGAGCAGTTGGCCGGCGTTTTTCCGCACGCGCGCCAAGCTCTGGAGCTGGTCCTGGGTGAGCGGCCCGTCGAGGCCGTCGAGCAGGCAGTCGGTGTAGCCGATGATGGAGTTCATCGGTGTGCGCAGCTCGTGGCTGACGGAAGCGACGAACTCGCTCTTGAGGCGATTGACTTCGAGCAACTGCGCGTTGGCCTGCTCGAGCTGGGTCTTCTCGCGCTTGAGCTGGTGAGCCAGCTCCCGGCTCTCGGTGACGTTTCTGGCGATGCCCTGCAGCACGTGGCCGGAGGCTGTCCGGGCGGCGAAAAGCTGCAGCTCGTACCAGCGCATGCGCAGCCCGCCCGAGACCACTCGGAGCTCGAGGGTCTCCTCGCCACCGGATTCGAGCAGCCTCGTCCAGACGGCTCGGGCGCGCTCGCGATCTTCGGGGTGCACGAGTCTGCAGGCCAGCTCGGGATCGTCGTAGAGCTCTTCGGGGCGGTGACCGAGATCGCCCTCCAGTGCCGGGTTCACATAGAGGAACCGGCCCTTGGAGTCGACCTGGAACATGATGTCGTGGGCGTGGATCACCAGGCGCTCGTAGCGTTCCTTGCCTTGGCGGAGGCGCTCCAGGATCGTCGCCTTCTCCTGCTCGAGCCGGTGCAAGCCGAGTGCCTTGTCGACGGCGATCGGCAGCATCTCGAAGAAGTTCTTGTCCTTCACCAGGTAGTCGGAGGCGCCCGCGCGGAGGGCCTCGATGACGGTGTCCCGCGCGTCCTCGGCCGTGCACATGATGATGGGGAACCCGTGTCCGGAGGCCCGCAGCTGGCGCAGCGCTTCGACGCCAGAAATGCCGGGAAGTCTGCAGTCCATCAACGCCACCGAGGGCGGCTGCTCCTTCACGGCATCGAGAGCTTCCTCGGCACTGGCGGCGTGCCGCAGCTCGCAAGTGGCCGAGAGCTTCGCCAGTGCCCGCGTGACGAGGCTGCGTTCGTACTGGTTGTCGTCGACGACGAGGATGCTGTCTTTCATGCTCGGGGCACGGCAACTCGGGGCTCGGTAGGGCCCGGGAGAATGGGCCGTCTCACCCTGCCCGGCCCCGCTGGGCGACCCATCATATCACACGCATCCGAAGACTGTTGAGCGGGCCCCGAACGCCTGTTAGATTGGCACGTATGGAACTGACCGACTTCGTCCCGAAGGCCCCCACTGATCCGCAGGCCCTGGGTCCCATCATCGACACCGTGGAGGAGCTGATCCTCAAAAGTCTCTATCTCAACGGAGAGATGGACGCGGGGTCCCTGGCCAACTCGCTGCGCGTGAGCCTCACGATCGTGAACCGAGTCCTCAAGCTCCTCAAGGAGGAGGACGTCGTGACGATCTCGGGTCAGGGCAGCTCGACGCTCGACCTGGGGGCCAACTTCACCTGGACGCTGTACAAGAAGGGTCTCGAGCAGGCGAAGAACATCGTCGAGAAGAACCCGTATGTGGGGCCGTGCCCGGTCACCATGGAGCAGTATCAGAACGTCACGAAGAAGCTGGCTGCAGCCGTGATGCTGGACCCGAAGTGGAAGGTGACGCCGGATAAGGTCCGCACCACTTTCAGCAAGCGCATCGGCTACCAGGAGCTGAACGACGTCATTGGCCAGGCCACGGCGTCCAAGCAGTCGATCTTCCTCTACGGTGGCGCCGGAAACGGAAAGACGAACCTCTCCAGCTTCATCTGCAAGCTGTTGCCGCCCGTGATCATTCCGTACTGCGTCGAGATCAACAAGCAGGTGGTCAAGGTCTACGACGAGGCGCAGCACGTGGCTCTGAAGGACCCGGTCGTCGACAAGATTCACGGCGCAGACCGCCGGTTTCTGTTCTGCGAAGCCCCGTTCATCATGGTCGGCGGTGAGATGACGCTGGGCGATCTCGAAGTGAAGTTCGACGAGAAATTCAAGGCGTGGCGCTTGCCGCCGCAGGTGCTGGCCAACGGCGGCGTCTTCCTGATCGACGACCTGGGCCGCCAGCAGTGCAGCGCCAGCGACATCTTCAACCGCCTGATCGTGCCGCTCGAAAACCACATCGACTTCATGATTCTCGGCGGGACGCGCATGGAAGTCATGACGGACGAAGTCATGATCTTCTCGTCAAACCTCGATCCGATGAAGATCATGGACCCGGCCTTCCTTCGACGCATCCCTTACAAGGTGGAGATGCGTGATCCGTCGCAGGAGGAGTATCTGGCCATCTGGAATCTCATGCTCGACATCATGAAGCTCAAGTGCGCCCAGCCCGCCGTCGACCACCTACTGAAGCGCTACGTCGACGACGGCCGACCCTTCAAGGCCTCGCAGCCCCGCGACCTCCTACGCCTGGTCCGAAACAAGTTCGTCTACTTCGACACGATGGAAAAAGAGATCGACCCTTCCGAGGTCGACATCGCTTACGACATCTACTTCCCGAAGGGGATCGTCTACTGAGCGTCCGGCTGGCGGCGTCGCGGCGGCCGCCGGCTCATCCCCGGTCGGGCGTGCCGCCGGCCGTGGTTGCCCTGGCGACGGGCGCCGGGATATCCACCAGGGACAGCCGGGACCAGATCGCGTCGCGGGCGCGGATGGCTGCCACGTCGTGGGGGTTGGCGGAAAGCGCCGCCGTCAGGATCCGCGCCGCCGTTCGGAGGCTGTTCCTTGCCGCAACCGAGCCGGCCCATCGCGTCAGGATTGAAGAGACCCGCTGGCTCGATTCAGTCGTGTCGCACCCCCAAAGCCTCGCCTGCCGCAGGCTGCCGGCCGCGCCGTCTGCGTCGCCCGCGCTAGCCAGGAGCTCCGCGATGCGGCAGGAGTCCCGCGCCGCCCAGTGTCGCGCTCGCTCGAGCTCCATGTCCGAGAGGGCGGCCGCCAGCTCCAGCCCTCGCACAGCGTGGGCCAGCCGCAGATGAGGGGCGGCGCGTGAACCGGCTTCAGAAATCGCCGCTCGTGCCTTGGAGTCAGCCGGAAGGTTCGATTCCCGCGAGAGGATCTCGGCCGTCGCACGGGCGCGGGACCGAGCCTGGGCTCGCCCCACCGCCACGTGCAGAGGCGCCGGCGGCCGGGAGCTGCTCGGCAGTTCGCCGCCGGCAGCGTCCAGAACCGAAATCTCGATCTCGTAGCGTCCTTCGGATGCCGACGCCGGCACCTCGATTCTCATCCTCTCCCGCATGTGCTCGGAGGGCTCCCAGCGGGTCACTGGAAGCCACCCTGACAGCAACGCCCGCTGGCGCCAGAAACGTTCCCCGTTCGGACCTCGCAGCGTGACCCGGACCTGCTGACCGCTGCGCGCAGGCCCCAGGCGTCGCCAGAGCTGCAGCACCTCCACGGCCCCTCCGGGCGAGACCGCCGGCGGATTCACTCCGGCCGCCGCCAGCGCGAGCTCGCTGCCGAAGCCCACGTCCATCGGCGTCACGCCCGGCTCTCCGGGCTGCGCCCGCAGCGCGTCCCGCCGCAGCCAGTGCGTCCCGCGTTCGGCGTCGGCGGCAAGGCCAGGCAGCAGAACGTACTCCGTCGCAAGCCGTCGTTCCATCGGGGCTGGGAGCATTCCCGGCTCGTCCAGCCGCACCAGTTGCGGACGGCGCTGGTCGAGGACGTACTCCTCGAGCACGGTGCGGGATTGCCCGAAGCGTTCGATCGTGCGGTCGAACTCGCCGGCCAGATCGACGAGGTCCGCACCCAGCCCCCAGGCCAGTCCGCCGGAGCCTCGCGCGCAGACGCTCTGTACGCTCATCCCGGCTTCCCGCAAGGTCGCCGCCAGCGACTCGCCAAGACGTGCTCGGTGCCGGAAGTCGTCAGGCCGCGCGCCCAGGCTGGCGCGCGCGTCGGCAAGGCCGGGCACCGCTATCCGCAACGAGACGGCGCCCACCAGCGCCACAGCGGCCAGCGTCGACCCATCTCTCGAGAGACTGGGTAGCCCCGGACTGTAGAGGAAAGCGACGGCCCGGCGCGTTCCCTCCCCCAGCGCCAGCAACGCGAAAGCAGCCAGCGGACCCGAGACTCTGTGGTGCGCCGTCCAGTCTCCCCTCTGGGTGAACACCGCCAGGCCCGCCGCGATCGCCCCGCACGCCACCCACGGGCCAGACGGGTGTTTGGCCAGACTGGTCAGCCCCACGATCGTCAGCGCTGCCAGCCACAGCGGCCATCGGTCGGAGGCGTATTCGAGGAAGCCCTGCAGCCCGCTTCCGTCGTGTGACGGCGCTGCTGCTAGCGCGTTCGCCCACGGGCCAAGCGCCACCGAGGAGTCGCCGAAGTAGCTCTGCCGCCAGAATAGGTAGAGCCCCATGGCCGCGGCCGCAACGGCCGTCCACTCGACCGTGGCGCGGATGCGTTGGCGGTTGCCGATCGCCACAGCCGGCCAGACGAGCGCGACGTAGAGAGGCCCCTCGGGGCGCGCCAGGGCGGCCAGGGACAGGACACCGGCGGAGAGCGGCAGGGTCGACTCGCCCCTCGTTTCGGACGTAAAGAGCGCCAGCGCCGCCAGGAGCAGCAAGACGAAGAGGGACCCCTCCAGCCCGGCTGCCGGCCAGATCACGAAGGGCGAGGAGACGGCCAATAACAGCGGCGGTAACCCGTCCAGCCACGAGGGCTCACGCTCCCCCAGCCTGGCCGGCAGCCAGGCCATCAAGCAAATCGAGGCCGCGCCGAACAGAAACGCTGCGGCCTTCGCCACTCCGATGGGAGACAGACCGTGACCGGCCGCGATCGAAAGTAGCAACACCCAGAGAAGGCTCGTGTAGCCTTCGGCCCTCTCCCCGCCCGCCGTCGGGACAAGTCCCCTCCCCTGCGCCAGGTTCCGGGCGTAGCAGAAGTTCGTTCCGGCCTGGTCGGCCGTGTAGCCCGACACCATCCAGAAGCACGCCGCGTACGCCAGAAGGGCTGCGCCCGTCAGGGCCAACAGGAGTCGCCTCCGGTCCAGGGTGGGCAATCTCAATCAACACCTCGCGATCCGATCAAATCCACTCAATCTTTCGACGGATTTGGCCGATGGATGAAGAGATCCCGGTAGAAACCCAAGAACACGCAAGGTGCTCACCCAATGATCTGCCCCGTCTGCCACCACCAGATGATCAAGGTTCGGCTCAAGCCCGAAGACGCGCTGCCGAACTCGATCAAGTGCGTGGGCTGCAACTTCGTCATCTACTACAAGGGCGTCAAGGCAGCCTGACGCGGTCACGGTTTCGGCCGTGATCGTAGCCCAGCCTTCGACGGGAACTGAGCACTCGCCGGTGGCCGTCAGGCCCGGGCGAGGACTTCGTAGTAGGCGCCGTCGCGGCAAGCCGGACACGGGCCGGGCTCCCGGCTCTTCGAGAGAAACGGCTCACCGCACATCGTACAGGCGACCGACGGGTCCATCGGGTCCTTGCGAGCGTAGGAGACCCGCACGCGCTGCCATCCGAGCACGCTGCGCCTGGCCGCCAGAAACTCGCGGACAACCCGGGTCCCGCTCTGCTTGCGGTACTCCATGTCCGTCAGCACCCGAGGATCGCGCTGCCGCAGGTGGAAGTCTCGCAGCTCCGGGTAGACAGCGGCGTCGATCTGAGCCAGGTCCAGGAACACCCGCACTCCTTCGCGCGTGTCCCGGTCGTAGAGGGCCATCGCATAGCGCCCCAGGTGATCGGCTAGCTTCAGGTGCTTGTTCCCCAGGGTGCAGCCGGTCATCACCTGGATGCAGTCGCTCAGGCAGACGCGCGTCTCGGTCACGGCGTTGAGCGTGCCCTTTGGCTCACCGATCAGCTCCATGGCGTACTCGACCATATGACAGCCGATCACGATGCCGGGCGCCTTCATGAAGCAGCCGTGGAAATCGGCCACCCGGCGCATGTAGTTTTCGAGCGTGTCGTCGAGCTGCATGGTTTCAGTCCCCCTGAGGCGTTGGCCCGACCTCGTCGACAGGATACCGGATCCGCCCTGCCGTTGAAACGGTCGCCCTGGGAGCGCGCGTAGTGCCGCGGCTACTGCTCGTAGATCTCGTGCTTGGGGCGACCTTCGAGGATCTGCTCGGCGCCCCAGCTCACGACTCGGGCGAATCGCTCCGACCGCATGAAGCCGCTGAAGCTCTCGCGGCTGTCCCACAGGCTCACGATCAGATAAGAACGCGCGTTGTCGACGTCCCGGTAGAGATGGCTCTCGCGATGGCCGGCCATCTCCTTCATCGCCTCGAGTACGCTCCGAAAGGCCTCCTCGAAGACGCTCTCCTTGCCTGCCCGGACGACGTAGTTCATGCCGACTGTGATCATGGTGCCGCAGAATAGCACGCCGTCACTCGGGCCGTGAAACAGAAAGCCGCGCCCGCAGGCACGGCTCTTGGATCGTCAGGCTGGTGGACCTGAGGGGATTCGAACCCCTGACCTCTTGAATGCCATTCAAGCGCGCTCCCAACTGCGCCACAGGCCCACGCTTTCAACTCGTCGTTGGAGGGTGCCGAGGGTACCACGAACGGCTCCCCCGGTCAAGACGCTCACGACGCGCTTCAGAGGTTGCCCAGGTCGACGAGCCAGGCGACGGCGTTGAGCGCGTTGCCGTGGGCGTCGGCCGGGTCGCGCAGGTAGATGCAAAAGCGGGTTCCGGAGTGGGTCGAGCCGAGCTCGATGGGGGTGGTGAGGTTCGTCACGGTCAGCTCCGAGTCGGCGACTCCGTGGCGCTGGCTCTTGCTCCAGCCGTTGGTGCGGCCAGCCCCCGGGACGGAGGTCAGGGCGATGCCTTTCCCGAAGCTGGCGCCGGATTCGTCCAGCGGGACGACACGTACCTCACACGGCTTGGACTGCATCGAAATCGGGAACTGCAGCTTCACCTCGAGCGCACCGGGCGCCAACGTTCCACGGGCGGCAGCCCCCCCTGAGAGCTGCGCGACCAGCCGCACGGGGACCGCCCAGACGGGGTTGGTGTAGCAGCGGAAGTCGAACGGCGGCTGGTCGGTACGCTCGGTGAAGCCGCCCAGGCTGATGGCGCACGCAACGGTGATGGGCGTCTCGACGGGCTCCCCAGGGCGCCGGGCCTCGCCCAGCCGCTCGTTTCGCCAGCCGCTCGGATCCACAGGAGCGTCCGGGTCGAGCTCGCCCTGCGGCTCGAGCATCCGGGCCGGGCCGGTATTGCGCTCGCGCGTCACCAGCCGAGGGGCGCCGCCGGCGTCGTCCTTGTAGATCTCGATCGTTCGAATGGGGCCGCCGAAGTCGCTGGCCCCCTTCCAGCGATAGCGGAAGCGAACCTCCGGCTCGCCAGCGGCTACCAGCATCGTCCGGGCGCCGTCCATGTTACCGTCGCCGCCGATCCGGCCGTCCTCGTTTTCGAAGGCGGGCTCCGGATGCCACCGTAGGCCGCCGGGGGCCGAATCGAAACGGGCGTTGGCGTCGAGTGCAAAGTTGAGGATGGGGCCGTCGGTGACGACGGAGTGGCCGTGGGCGAAGGCCCGCAGGGCGCGCTCCTCGGCGGTGAGTTTCTCGCCCTCCAGCAGGCCGGTCGGATCGACGTAGGTTCGGACCTTTCCGAAAGCGTTGTCGGACATCGAGAAGATCTTCAGGTAACGCATGATCTGCGCTGGCAACGCTGTCAGGCCGCGTGCCAGGAGCCCTGAGTCGCGGTTGAAGTCGCCGTGCGCGTCGGTGCCTCCGCTGAAGAAGAACTTGCGGATGAACTTGACGTCGGGGGCGGCGCGAGTGGAGAACGCCAGCGAGTCGCTCAGGAACTTGTGAAACTGGAAGAGGCCGTACTGCAGGTTGTCGTCCCAGTTCGGATGGCCGGCTTGCCACTCGCGGTGCCAGGTCGGGTCTTCGAGCAGGGCCAGCGTCCTGTCCGGGAGGATCGTGTTTGTGGAGAGGCCTCGCGAGTTCTTGCCGTTCCAGCCCTGCCATCCCTTGAAGACGAAATCCTTGTTCTGGCCGTCGATCCTGCGGATGAATTCGCCCTTGAGGGCGATCTTCACCTCCTTCTCATTGAAGGCGCTCAGCAGGTTGCGCTCGACGTCGCTCTCGCTGAAAGGGTGCGCTGCGTAGGCGAACCCCCGCTTGAAATTGAGGTCTGCGGCCATCGACTCCAGCACCACCTCGAGTGGATTCGGGTTCTCCTCGAACTTGTAGACCAGGAACCGCCCGCCGTGGAACGGACCCATGAAGTGGCGGCTGGAGTACGTCAGCATGTGCGAGCCGAGTGTCCCCGAGATGAGCCCGAGGAATCCGCCTTGCTTGTAGAGCGTGATCTCCTCGCCCGTGGTGATGCCGAAGTGGTCCAGGTAGTTCTCGTACTCCTTCTGTCCTCGCAGCGCGACCTTGCCGTTCTTCTGGCGGAAGTAGGGCGTGAACTCCGGATGCTCCACGCGGATCGGCTCCTGCCAGGCGCCCTGCGCGGTCGGCCCGTATTTCACGAGCTCGTCGTCGCTGTAGAAGCAGTTGTGGTCGGTGGTGATGACGCGGTGCTTGGCCTTGTCGGTGCCCTCGAGCATGCCCACGCAGTAGGCCGACTCCTTCACCATCTGGATGGGGCCGCCGTAGGACTTGCGCACGGCCTTGATCGACAAGTCGGTGTCGTACTCGGCGCAGGTGTGGAGGTGCGTGTCGTAGTAGCGCCAGCCGTCGAAGGTCGGGAAACCGTCCGTGTCGACGTCGACGAAGAGCTTTCGGCGAATCGTGTAGACCTTCTCGTCGGGCTTGTCGAGCCGCTTGTAGTCCACCTGTCCAACCAGCACGGCCGCCGCCTGGTGGTCCTTGCTCCAGAGATCGCGAGGAATCGGCAGGCGCAAGATCACGTGCCACCCGCGGTTTTCGTCGTCGATGCCGGCCACTTGCCAGGGCGCTTGCGGCGAAGCCGGGTCCAGCTTCTCCTGGACCAGGTCGAGCTCGCCCGAGACCTGACCGAAGCCGTCTACGGCCGTCAACTGCCGGCCCTCGAAGCCGAGCGTTGCCGACCGCCCGAAGACCGGGGCGCCGGCTGCCGTGTCCTCCCAGATGAGCGAATCGCCTGCCGCTCCGGGCTCCAGGAGCCGCATGCGCACGATCTGGACCCGTCGCCAGTCCTTCTTCGTCTCGGGGAAGAAGAAGAGAACCGGGATGTAGTTGGGGCCATGCGGCCGGATCTGGACGCGCCAGGGCGCGTCAACGACCAGGTTGAGCTGCTTGAGACTGATGTCGGCCTCGTCGGTGTCGATCGGGCCGAGCTCCCGGGCCAGAGCGCGCGCGGCGGTGGCGTGCTGCAGGGAGTGGATCGCGGCTGCCGCATCGCTGGCGTCGTCGGCCGGGTGGGCGCCGAGCAGCGAGGCCAGCACCAGCGCCAAGAGCGGCACCAGGGCACGGGGGGCAGCAATCTTCGGGGGAAAAAGCACGAGCATCCGAGCCTCCTCTGCTCGTACCGTACTACTTCCAGGCCGCTCAGGGGGTTGCGGCACTCCGCCACACGCCATGGCATAATCCTGCAGGCGACGGCAGGGCCGTCCGTCCGCCGAACCAGCTTCGAGCGCCATGCGCATCCTGATCACCGGGGCGAGCGGCAACCTGGGTGCCTACCTGCTGAGGCACTTCAGGAACTCGGAGCATGAGGTGACCGCCTGGAGCGGGGGATGGCGAGGCGAGCTGTTCGGAGTCGGGGTCGAGCCCGTCGAGCTGAGCGATGCACCCGCTGTCGCCCGGGCCTTCGATCGTGCCGCGCCCGATGTGGTGATCCACGCGGCGGCAGTCTCGGCAATCGACCTCTGCCATGGCAATCCCGAGCGCGCGATGGCCGTGAACGCCTCGGCGGCAGGGTGGCTGCTGACACTGGCGGCGGGACGCCGGTTCGTGCAGGTTTCTACGGATCTGGTTTTTAGCGGTGAGAAGGGAGACTATCGAGAGAGCGAGCAGGCCGAGCCGCTCTCGGTCTACGGCCGTTCCAAGCGGGCCGCCGAACCGGCCGTCACGGCCTGCTGGTTCGCGCAGTCGCTGGTCGTGCGGCTGGGGCTGCTCTATGGCCCCTCCCTGACCGGGCGGCCCAATTTCTTCGACCGCACCGTCCTGGCGCTCGAGGCCGGCCGTGCGCTCACGCTCTTCGACGACGAATGGCGCAACCCGCTCGGGCTGGCTGCGGCGGCCGCTGCCCTGGCCGGCATCGCTACGAGCGACTTCGTTCCCTTCCGGGAGATTCACCACGCGCGGATCCTCCACGTCGCCGGTCCGGAGCGCCTTTCACGCTATGAGCTCGGCTGCCGGATCGCCGCCGTCCGCGGGCTCCCCACCGGCTCGCTGGTCAGGGGCTCCCGCGCTGACCACCTCGCCCCCGAGCCGCGGCCGCGGGACACGACGCTCGACTGCTCGCGCTGGCGCCAGCTCTTCCCCCATCACGATTGGCCGTCTGTGGAATCGGGACTGGAAGCGATGGGCGCCGGCCGGCCGTGAGCCCGGACCGTGTGCCAGGCCAGGGTGGCCAGGACCAGCACGCCTCCGGCCACGGCCCAGCCGCCCGGCGACTCGCCCGTCCCCAGATAGACCCAGACGGGGTTGAGCACGGGCTCCAGCAGCACCAGTAGCGACGCCTCCATCGACGTGATCCTACGGATCGCGAGCACGAAGAGCGAGTACCCCAGGCCGATCTGCACGACTCCCAGGTAGAGCAGATTCAGCCACTGAAGGAGCGTGGGCATCCCGAATGCCAGCTCCTCGCGCACCACGAGCGACGTCAATCCGGACGCCGCCCCGCCCAGAGCCAGGAGGGCGGCCAGCGCGTTGCCCCAGGCCAGAACTGGAAGCCGGAGAGTCGCGTCGACCTGGCGCATCGAAAGGACGTGAATTCCGAAAGCAACGCCAGAGAGTAGCGCCACGACGTTTCCCCAGAAGCTGGCGCCGGAGAGCTTGCCCACGAAGAAGAGCGCCAGCCCGAGCCCGCACCCGGCCAGCGCCAGCGCGTCGGTCCTGCTGGGCCTGGTGCCC